>JBKJMX010000157.1:0-3294 GCA_046596135.1 Gemmatimonadales bacterium | reverse complement strand
GTGATCGAGCGCGACAAGCTCGGCGGCGTGTGCGTGAACATCGGCTGCATCCCCACCAAGGCGCTGCTGTACAGCGCGTCGACCGCCAACGTTATTCGCAAGGAGGCGAAGGAACTCGGCATCCAGGTGGGCGAGGTCACCACGGACTATGGCGTCGCGATGAAGCGCTCGCGCAAGGTCGCCGAGCAGAACTCGAAGGGCGTCGAGTTCCTGATGAAGAAGAACAAGATCACGGTGATCAAGGGAAATGGCGCGCTCACCTCGAAGAACACCGTGCAGGTCGGGTCGGATACCTACACCGCCACCAAGGCGGTGGTGATCGCGACCGGATCGCGCACCAAGGGCATCCCGCAGGTCGGGCTCGAGGTCAATGGCACCACCGTGATCACCTCCGACGAGGCGCTCTTCCTCGAGGCCGCCCCGAAGACCCTCGCCATCGTCGGCGCGGGCGCGGTGGGTTCGGAGTTCGCCGACATCTTCAACGCGTTCGGCACCGAGGTAACCCTGATCGAGGCAATGCCGCGCGTGCTCCCGGTGGAGGATGCCGAGGCATCCGACGTGATCGCAAAGAGCTTCGCGAAGCGCGGCATCAACGTGCTCGCCGGTGTGAAGGTGGTGAAGGCCGATGTCGCGAAGGACGGTGTGACGTTGCACCTCGAGGTTGGCGGTAAGACCCAGACCGTGCAGGCCGAGAAGGTGCTGATGGCCGCGGGGCGCGCCGTGAACACCGAGGAGATCGGGCTCGAGAAGGCGGGTATCAAGCTCACTGATCGCGGGTTCATCCAGATCGATCCCGCGACGCTGCAGACGAGTGTCGCCGGGGTGTATGCCATTGGCGACGTGGCCGGTCCACCGATGCTGGCACACAAGGGCACCCGCGAAGGGGTGCACGTCGCAGAGGTGATCGCCGGACATCATCCCAAGGCCATCGACTACAGCAACGTGCCGAGCGTGACGTACTGCCATCCGGAAGTCGCAAGCATCGGGCTCACCGAGGAACAGGCGAAGGAGAAGGGACACGACTACCAGGTCGGTCGGTTCCCGCTCTCGGCCAACGGCCGGGCTCGTGCGTCCAACGAGACCGAAGGCTTCGTCAAGGTGATCCGAGACAAGAAGTACGGCGAGATCCTCGGCGCACACATCGTGAGCGGTCACGCGTCGGAAATGATCCACGAACTGGTCGTGGCGCGCACCAACGAGTACACCGTCGAGGAAGTCGATCTCGCCATTCACGCCCACCCCACGCTGTCCGAGGCCATTGCCGAGGCCGCGCTCGACTCGCTCGGGCGGGCAGTGCACATCTAGGTGAGCGAGCTCCCGTCCCCAAATCCGCTGGGCGACGAGGCGGCGGACACCGACCAGGTCGGGCTGGCCATGAATGCGATTGCTGCGGGATGGGCGCTTGCCTGCGCCCTCCTCGGCATCGTGACGTTCGTCGCGGCGCGGCTGGCGGCCGCCTCGGGGGCAAACGCCCTCAGCGACGTGAAGCCCGACGATCCGCAGGTCAACGTGATGATCTACGGACTCATGATCTCGCTGTTCGCGGCGGGCGCGCTCGCTTGGACACTGATGCGCCCCATCGCATCGTCATACCGCCGATTCGGCCTGTCGATGGTGTCGCTCCTCGGCGGCTTCCTGATCGCCGCGGTCGCCACTTTCCTCGCCCGGCAGCTGATCGGTGAGGCGGCGCTCGGCGGCCTGGTGGTCGTGGCATTGGGTGTCACCGCGCTGTTCATCCGGCGGGCCAGGGCGGCAGCGTGAGTGCCGGGGAGCTTGAGGTGCGGGACCTCGGCCGGCTGGGTTACACGGAATCGCTGGCGCTCCAGCGTGCGCTCCGCCTTGAGCGCATCGCGGGCACCCTCGGTCACGACGTCCTCCTGCTGGTGGAGCACGACCCGGTCTACACCCTTGGGCGCGGCACCAGCGCGGACTCGCTGCCTGTGCATCCCGATGCACTCCGCCGCTTTGGCGCAGAGGTGGTCGAAGTGGAGCGCGGCGGTGACGTCACGTGGCACGGACCGGGACAGCTGGTGGGGTACCCGATCATCCACCTGTCACGACACCGCGAGGACCTCCACTGGTATCTCCGGACCCTCGAAGCCGCGCTCATCTCGGCGCTCGATGCGCTCGGGATCACCGCGGCAAGCAGCGCGGGGAAAACCGGTGTCTGGGTGGACGACCGCAAGATCGCGTCGATCGGCATTCACGTAAAGCAGTGGGTGACGCTCCATGGGTTTGCCCTCAACGTCTCGCCCGACCTGTCGTGGTTCGGGCAGATCGTGCCGTGCGGCCTGCAGGGAGTGGTGATGACATCCGTGGCAACGGAACGCGGTGTCACGGACACCGAGACGCTTTGGGTCAGCGCACGGGATGCAGTGGTCGCGGCATTCGTCGATGCGTTCGCACTCAATCAGGTCATCTCGGCAAAACCCTTGCGATAGGCGCCGGGCGGGGCGACCCTTCTCTCATGGCTGCTGCCCCGGATCTCGACCGCATCTCGACCATTGCCGAAGAGCGCATTGCCGCGATCTTCCGTGCCGCTGCATCGTGGTCAGAGGAAGCACCGGGCGAACTCACGCCGGCGATTCGTGCGGTGTGCATTCGCCTGGCCGAAATGGTTGCCGACCAACGCCACTACCTGGCACCGCTGCCCGAGCCGATGGAGTCCGAACGTCGAGCGGTGTTGATGCTGGTGGCAGAGCGGCTCCGTACCGGTCCGGCCTCCGTCGAGTTACGGGTCGAGCTCGAGGCTCTGGCCGACATGGAGCTCAGGGCGACAGGTTCGTGGTCGCTGGTCGCCGCGGCCCAGGCAGAGTGGGTCCAGACCGCCATCGACTTCCTCCAGCGCCGTGCCATGGAGGTCGCCGAGGCGGATCGCCCCGACGAGTACTGGGCGGAAGACGTCGTGGCGGGAATCATTGCCTCGGTGAAGGGGCTGATCGGCGCCGATGACCTCCATGCCAACATCGAGCGACAGTACGCTGGCGGCGGGCGGCCTCCCCGCCCCGACGACCAGTAGCTCGCCGGCGCCAATTTGGCGGCGAAGGGCCCTTGAACGTGGTCCTTTCAACGCCTTGATCGGCTTCGGAATGTCACCCGAGCTACTCGGTGGCGAGCAGCTCGAAGAAGCGCCCAAACACCTCGATACCATCCCAGAGTTGCTGGAGGTCGAGCTTCTCGTTGGGCGAGTGGAGCCCGTCGTCCGGAAGCCCGATCCCGGTGAGCAGAACCGGCGCGCCGCCTCGCCCCAGCTCGGGGACGATCGGGATCGATCCGCCTGCGCGCACCGCAACG
>JBKJMX010000004.1:0-7922 GCA_046596135.1 Gemmatimonadales bacterium | reverse complement strand
CCAGAACGAGAACTGATGCGGCGTGCTGGGTCGAAGTTCCGTGGCGACAACACGTCCGAGAATGGTCATGTTGCCGCGCTCCTGACCCTGAGATAGCGACTGACGTCGTGAATGCCGTAGAGCAATCGGTCGCTGCGTGGTCCTGTTGCGAGCGGTGATCGTTCGGCGAGAAGCCGGCGGGAAAGCAGGTCGGGCGCGCCATCAGCGACGGTGCCTGCGGCGACCTCGACACGCACCAGGCCATGAAAAAGGTCGTGCCCCTCCCAGGCACGGAGCCGCAATCCCCACGCGTGCACAGCGGGGCGTCCATCGCCACCCAGCACGAACGTCGAGCTGCGATGGCCTGCGGGAATGGTGAGGTATGTCTCCAGCTCGGCGCCCTCGAACGGCAGCGCGCCGTGCGCCTTGACCACTCCGACCATGCGCGCGTCCGTGGCCCACTCCGGGGAGACGGCGAGTGTCCCGTCCACGATGATCCAGTGGTCGTGCCCGACGCGGTGAAGGCGCGAGACCTCGACCTCGAGGGCCGCCCGCGCACGATCGATGGCGGCGTGCGCGCGGTCGAGATCGTGCAGCGGATGGGGCGAGACGCTCGCGTCCAGTGCGATGCGCTCATGTCCGGTGAGTGCACCGGCGAGCCGACCAAGTACATGCTCGCGCGCCACGACCACCCGCCGCGACAGCTCGGCCGTTACCCGCAATTGACGGTTGGTCCGCTCCCGCACGGCGGCGCGAATGACGGCAGCGACGACCGGTTCGGTACCGATGTGACCGACGAGTTCGACGTGCTGTGAGCCGTCGAGAAACGCCACGTCGCTGTCCCACGCCTCAGGCTCCCCCACGGGGATGTGTCGAAAGGGCAGCTCGAGGACCTCGACACTCGCGGTCTCCCGCCCGGAACCTGCCCGAGTGAGTTCGGCCCACGGCGTCGTGGCCGGGTGCGCCCCTGCAGCCACCAACTGGCGTCGCAGTCCGTCGAATGGCGAACCGGGCACGCGTCAGTCCTTTTCGGTCGGGGCGGCCAGACGGCCGATGAAGGCCATCAGCCGATCGGTTGCGGTCTCGAGCTCTCCGTCAGAGACCGAGTAGGAGAGGCGAACCCACCGATCGTCGCCGAACGCCGAGCCAGGAACGAGTGCCACGCCCTCCTCCGCCATCAGCTGTTCGCAGAACGTTGCGCCACCGATGGTACGACCCGGCGCGATGCCGTCAACGCGGAAGAAGAGGTAGAACGCGCCGTGCGGCTCGACAAACTCCACACCGGGTGCCTGATCCTGAAATCGCGCCACGAGGTAATCGCGGCGACGCCGGAATGCCCCCACCATGCGGTCGACCTCGGCATCGACCTCCGGACTGTCGAACGCCGCGGCAGCCGCCCACATCGCGGGATGGTTCGCCCCCGTGGTGGTGTGGGTCTGCAGCGCAGCCATGGCGCGGCCGACCTCGACCGGCGCGTACGCGGCACCGATCCGCCAACCGGTCATCGCATACGCCTTCGACGCACCGTAGATGACCACGCTGCGTTCGAGCGCGGCGTCGTCGAGATCGAGCATCGACGGAGCCGGACCCGGTCCGTAGTGGATCCGTCGGTATATCTCGTCACTGATGATCCACAGGGCGTGCTCGGCTGCCCACGCTGCGATAGCGCGCAACTCCGCCGTCGTGTATACCGCGCCGGTGGGGTTGCACGGAGAGCAGAGGATGATCCCGCGCGTGGTCTCGTCGCGGTGTCGCTCGAGGTCGGCCACGCTCACCTTGAGTCCCCATTCCGCCGCGCCGGGAACCATCACCGGACGCGCGCGGCAGAGGTACACGATCTGGGGGTACGACACCCACGCCGGCGACGGGATCAGCACGCTGTCACCGGGTCCGAACAGCGTGAAGCATGCATTGAAGAGCGACTGCTTCGATCCGTTGCTGACCACGATTCGCTCGGCGTCGACGGCTCGCCCGCCACTCATGCGCGACAGGGCGTTCGCCATCGCGGTGCGGAGCGGGGCGATCCCGACATTCGGCGCGTAGCGGGTGCAGCCGCGCCGGATGGCGTCGATTCCCGCGGCACTGGCCACCTCCGGGGTGTCGAAATCCGGCTCGCCCACGCCGAGGTCAAGGACATCCTCGCCGGCCGCCTTGCGGCGCTTTGCCTCGGTGCTGATGGCCACCGTCTCCGAGGCCTTCAGGTGTTCGAGGTTGGGCGAGCGGCGGAAGGTCATGGAATGGGTCCCGAGGGATTGGCGTGGATGAGCAATTGGCAGACTGATAATGGCGGCGACGGGAAAGGTTTGCCGCTCGCATGCTGGAGTCAACGCCCCGATGCGCGCAACACCGTGTCGCGTCATCCCGCCGGGTTGGCTGCAGGCCGCGCGCCCGGCTACCTTGCGCGCCCCGCGACGGTTTTTGCGTCGCCTTGACAATCGAGGGACCCGTGTCGGAATTCGAGTCGTGGCAGATCACGCCGGCGGTGGCCGCCGGCTTGGACAATCTGGGATGGACCCCGGCGTCAGTCGCGGAAATCGAGGCGCTGGTTCCCATCGTACGCGGGACCAGCGTCGTGACAGTGCTCCCGCCGGTCCCGGCGACGGCCGCCCCCGTTGCTGCGGCGCTGCTGAGCGGACTGTCGACACGCGGTGGCCGGGCGCTGGTGCTCACTGCGCCCGCGTTGGTGGGTGAATGGGGCGCCATGATGGCCGCGATCACGGCGGGAACACCGTGGCGCATTGAGGCCGCACGGGGGCCGGCACGCGCCGCCCGCCGGATCCGGGCCGATGACGTCGATGTCCTGATTGCTGCCCCCGAGACGGCGCTGACGCTCCTCACCCGCTCCGCGCTTGCTACCGACGCCGTGACCACGATCGTCATGGCGTGGCCGGAAGACTGGGACGCGGACGAGGCGGTCACGGTCCTCCTGCAGGACCTCCCCAAGGATGCCCAGCGGATCGTCATCACTGCCCGGCCCGAGCACGCGGCCGAACTGGTCGAACGCCATGCCCGGCGTGCGCTGGTGTTCGGCGTACCCTCGGCCAATCCCACCGTCCCCTCTCCAGCCCTCCCTGCCCTGCGCGAATCGGCCCGCACCCTGGCGTCGTCGTGGCCGGGACGGGCCACCGCCGTCGCCGAGTTGATCGACACGACCGATCCCGCTGATGCGACGATATGGACCGTCGACAACCGTGACCACGCGCTGATCCGCCTCGCGCTGGGCGGTGGCGCCGAGGGGGTGCGAATCGTCGTGCGGGGGGCACCGGTTTCCGGTGTCGTGATCTGCTACGACCCACCGTCGCGCTCCGACCTGCCCGATTTCGCCGCTATCGAAGACCTCACGGTCCTTGTGCCGCCGGGTACGGAGGGCCACGTGGCGCGGATCATCACCCGCCGCCGCCCCGTCCAGGGCGCGACCAGCGCCACCGCGCTCCTGACCCGCGACGCCGGGCTGCGCAGCGAGATCACTCGGGAACTCGCCGGTGAGGCGCTTGACGCGCCGCTCTACGCCTTGGGGCCGCTCTTCGAGCGCCATGAGCCGCAGGCCATCGCGGCAGCCGTGTTCGCGCTCTGGCGGCGCGCCGTGGTGCCTTCAGCGTCGAGCACCAGCGCCGGAGCCACGGGTGGTTCGGGCTCAACCCCGGTGGGCGGGATCGCCGCGACGAAGATCTGGGTGGGCGTCGGCAAGAAGGACGAGGCGACCGTTGGCGATCTCGTTGCGGTGCTGGTGAAGGAGCTCGGCGTCGACCGCACGCTGATCGGTAGGATCGAGCTCCGTGACACCTTCGCCCTCGTCGAGGTGCCGGAGGCCGACGCGGAGCGGATTGCGGCCCGGTTGACGGGACTCACGGTTCGCCGGCGAAAGCTCGTGGCCCGTGTGGACCGGGGCCCTGGCGAGTCGCGCGGTGGGTTCGGCGGACCGCGCGGGACGCCGCGCGGCGGTGGGGCCTCCCGTCCATCCCGGGGCGACCGCGGGTAGGGCGGATACGCCGACGGGCCGCCCAGCGGGGCGGCCCGTAGTCCGTCGTCCTTCGGGACGACGACTTTCCAGCGTATTACTTACTTGCCCTTGTTGACCAGGTCCTTGAGGCCCTTGCCCGGCCGGAACGCGGGAACCTTCGACGCCTTGATCTTGATCGTTGCGCCAGTCTGCGGGTTGCGGCCGTCGCGCGCCGCGCGCTTCCGGACCTCGAACGAACCGAAGCCGGTGAGGTTGATGCTGCCGCCCTTCTTGAGCTCGCGTGCGAGCAGGCCGTCCGTCGAGAAGAAGAGGTCGACGATCTCGCCGGCATGCGCCTTGGAGGTGTCGAGCGCCTTCGCGACGGCCTCGATGAGTTCCATCTTGTTCATGGTGACTCCTGCGGAGTGGGTGGTGCTGATCCCGGGCCGACGGCCCGGATAGCCGAGAATATGGGACACGTGCACGAAACTCCGCAAGTACTCTGGTTTTCCCGCGGGTGGTCCGCTGGACCCCGCACGGCGCCTGATTTTCCGGGTGACACCCCCTTGACGAACGGCCCATGACCACTTCCCAGCGCCCCGGGCGAATCGAAATTGTCGCCGGCGTGATGTTCAGCGGAAAGAGCGAGGAGCTGATTCGCCGGGTGCGGCGGGCCATCATCGCGCGCACTCCGGTGCAGGTGTTCAAGAGCCACCTCGACGCCAGATACGAGGGATTGGAACACGTCTCCAGTCACACCGGATTGAGCTTTTCCGCACAGCCGATCGATCGCAGCGAGGAGATCCTGCGCCACCTCGCGACTACACCCGACGTCGGCGTGGTCGCGGTTGACGAGACGCAGTTCCTCGATGCAGGTATCGTCGAAGTGGCAACGCACCTCGCCGAGCACGGAACCCGTGTGATCCTCGCAGGAACCGACACAGATTTCCGCGGCGAACCATTCGGGATGATGGGACACCTGATGGCGATCGCCGAGGACGTCACCAAGCTCCAGGCGATCTGCGTGGTGTGCGGCGACCTCGCGTGCCGCAACCAGCGCCTCATGGCGGGGCGACCCGCGCAATGGGACATGCCCGTCGTGATGGTCGGCGGCAGCGAAACGTACGAAGCGCGGTGTCGACGCTGCTTCCAGATGCCTCGGCTCAATGAAGATCAGGTACCGCTCCTCTGATGCGTCACTACGCACTCACCGGGACGGTGGCAGCCGGAAAGTCCACCGTGGCGAAGCTTTTCGAGCGGTGGGGTGCAACGCTCATCGACGCAGACGCGATCGTGCGAACGCTCCAGCAACCGGGTGAATCGGTGCACGACCAGATCGTTGCGCGATTCGGGCCGGACGTCGTGGCCGGCGACGGCGCGCTCGATCGCAACACGCTCCGCCGCATCATGCTTGCCGACGCCGATGCGCGTCGCGCGCTCGAGACGATCATCCATCCCGCGGTCGAGGTGCGCCGCCAGGCGCTGCTCGACGCCGCGCTGGCGCGGGGCGACGCTGTCGTGGTATCGGAGATTCCATTGCTGTTCGAGGCCGGTGACCCCTCAGGTTTCGATGGCGTGATCGTTGTCGACGCACCGGTCGATGTGCGAAGGGAACGCCTCGTCACCGAACGCGGGCTGTCGCGATCCGAAGCCGACGGATTGATGGCGGCCCAGTGGGCACCGTCCCGCAAGCGCGCGCACGCCACCTGGATCATCGAGAACGAGCAGTCGCGCGTCGCGTTGCATCATCGTGCGCGCTGCGTGTGGGATGCGATGAACGCATGACCGCGGTGCTGGTGTGGACCGATCTCGCGCCGCGCCCTGGCTGGCAGCAGATGGCGCTCGACGAGGCCGCGATCGACATCGCGCGCGATGAGGACGTGGCGCTGCTTCGGCTCTACCGGTGGGATACCAACACCGTCTCCTTCGGCGCCCACGAGATGGCCACCCGAACCTGGAATCGACACGCCCTGAAGGCGGCTGGCATACCGGTCGTCCGGCGTCCCACCGGCGGCAGGGCGGTCTGGCACGACTCCGACGACCTCACGTACT
Source organism: Gemmatimonadales bacterium (assembly GCA_046596135.1). Taxonomy (GTDB): domain Bacteria; phylum Gemmatimonadota; class Gemmatimonadetes; order Gemmatimonadales; family GWC2-71-9; genus Palsa-1233. Next base: position 1,951 of record JBKJMX010000004.1, on the reverse strand, counting down.
CCTCGGCCGCGCGATTGCCTCCCGGCACGGCGCTTCGCGATTTCTATCGCACGACCCACGAGGAACTGGCTTCGGCACTCGACTCGCTGGGCCTGCCGACCGACATGGCCCCGAGCCTGCGCCGCACCCCCAGTCTCTCGGCCGGGGCGTGCTTCGATGCCGCCCTAGGCGGGGAAGTGCTCGTCGCCGGCACCAAGGCGATCGGGAGCGCCCAACTGGTTCGGAGCGGGGTCCTGCTGCAGCATGGTGCCATTGCCCGTCGGGATCCCCTGATCCCGCTTGACGCGTTTCTCTTGGATGCGCCTGAGCGGCCGAGTGCCGGGGCACGGGACGTGCTGCCCGAGGCCTTGACGATGGCAACTGCCATCGAGATCCGATGGCGGGCGCGAGGTGCCCAGACGGCCCCGGCGCAGTTGACGCAACGCGTCGTTGCCGCGAGCGTCCAGTACGGAAGCCGGTATCAGGACGCCGCGTGGACGTGGCGCCGTTGAAGCGGGTCACCCTGCAAACGATTCATCCAGGAGGCGCGTGATTCAGCGCATCGTCCTTGCTTGTCTGCTCGGCATCAGCGGAGCGCCAGCGCCGGAAACGGCAGTTGCCCCGGCCAGCGCCGCCATTCGCGGAACCGTGGTCCTCGCGATCCCGGGCGACGTGAGCGTCCCCGTCCCCGTGGTCGGCCTGCCGTACACCCATGTGGCCGACGTCACCGACCAGCTCTTCCTTCGTCTGGGTTTCCTGAAGTCATCGTTTCGAACCGTCGGTGACCAGGCACTCTCCCCGATGCTGGCTCGCACCTGGCGGCGCGTCGACTCACTCACGCTCGCCTTCGAGCTTGACCCGCGCGCCATGTGGCATGACGGCGCCCCGGTGACGACGCATGATGTGATGTTCACCTGGCGGCTGATGGTGAACCCTGCGATCGGCGCCGATCACGCGGTGATCGAGCCGATTGCCGGGATCGATTCCACCGGTGTGCGCACCTTTCGGGTGCGGTTCCGTCGCGCCTTCGCCGAGCAGCTCTACCTCATCGGCTTCAACCTGCAGCCGCTTCCGGCGCACCTCCTCGAACGGATCGAGGTCGATTCGATCACCACATCGGGTTATGCGTCCCGGCCAGTCGGCAACGGACCGTTTCGATTCGAGCGTCGCGTCCCCGGCGAGTTTGTCGAGCTGCGTGCGAATGCCGCGTTCTTCCTCGGCACGCCCACGATCGGACGCGTGGTGTTCCGCGTCATCCCGAACCCGGCAACACGCCTCAACCTGCTCCTGAGCGGCGAACTCGATGTTCTGGAGTTTGTGCCGCCGAGTGCGTTGGCACAGGTACGCGCCAAGCGAGATCTGCGGGTGGTGACATTCATGTCCAACCTGGTGCTATACGGTCGCTTCAACACGCGGGCCCCCGATGACACCGCCCGCCCCCACCCGGTGCTGGGCGATCGGGCCGTGCGCGCAGCGCTGGTCAGCGCCCTCGATCGCGGCGTGATGGCTGAACGGATCTACGGCCGCAATGCGTCGGTGCCCGGTGCGGTGCAGTCGGTGTCGTGGAGCTGGATCCGCCCGGTGCGCGGGACCTCCGGTGCCGCCTCGCGGTCCACCGTGCGCACGGCGCTGGCGAATGCCGGTTGGCGCGACAGTGACGGAGATGGCATCCTCGACCGCAACGGGATGCCACTGCGCATCGGGCTCCTCTACCCCGAGACCAGCGCGGTGCGACATGACTTCGCGTTGCAGATGCAGGCGATGTGGCGGGCGGTGGGGATCGACGCGCATCTCGAGCGACTCCCGCCATCGGTGTTCAGTGAACGGCTCAACGCCGGTCGCTTCGACGTGGAGCTGGGGAGCGTGAACCAGGACGCATCACCGATGTCGCTGACGCAGAGCTGGTCGTGCGCATCGGCCCGCGAGGCGAGGTCGAGCAACAAGACCCGCTGGTGCAACCCGGAGTTCGATC
>JBKJMX010000003.1:0-3140 GCA_046596135.1 Gemmatimonadales bacterium | reverse complement strand
GCTGCAGGGTGGGCACGCACTGGTGGCTGACTTCGGGATCGCACTCGCTGTGCAGACTGCCGGTGGCGCGCGCATGACACAGACCGGTCTCTCGCTCGGCACGCCGCAGTACATGAGCCCTGAACAGGCAATGGGCGAGAAGCAGATCGACGCGCGCAGCGACATCTACGCGCTCGGTGCAGTGACCTACGAGATGCTGGTGGGCGAGGCGCCGTTCACGGGTCCGAGCGTGCAGGCAATCGTGGCGCGGATCATGACGGAGCAGCCGCGCACCCTGGCGGGGCAGCGGCGAAGCATTCCGGACTATGTCGACACTGCGGTCATGACGGCGCTCGAGAAGCTGCCGGCGGATCGCTTTGCGAGTGCGACGGAGTTTGCGAGGGCACTCGGCAATCCGACCGGCGCGACCCTTGCGACCTCGCGTACCCGCGGAGTCGCAGCGGCGCAACGCAGCAATCGAACCAGTATCGCACTTGGTGGAGTGGCCGCGCTGGCACTTGCTGCGGCCGCGTACGCCTGGCTGCGCCCAACAGCGGAGCCGACACCCAACTGGCAAACAATTGTGGTGAGCGATACCCTCGAGGTGGACTTCCCGGGGTCGTTTCTCTCGTTGTCGCCAGACGGACAGCACATGCTCTTTCGGAAGGCGATTCAGAACTCCCCGCTCTGGCTCAAGCGCGCGGATCGCCTCGACGCTATTCCGATCCCGGGCACTGTGCGCGGCGCGGCCGCTGTTTTTTCGCCGGACGGCGAATGGGTCGCGTTCACCGCCGATCGGCAGCTCAAGAAGGTGCGACTCGACGGTGGCGCATCGATGCTGCTCGCCGACTCCGCGGCATCTCAGGAGTACCTCGTTGCGTGGCTGGACGACAACACCATCGTCTACCCGGCTCCCGACGGCGCCTCGCTCCGGCGCGTGAGCGCGTCCGGGGGCGGCTACACCGTGGCGTTCCGCGATACCACCATGCTCGGTTACGGATTGGTCAATACCACCGCGCTGCCAGATGCCCGCGGCGTGCTGACCACCGTGTGCACCTCAAACTGCGCAACGAGCGCGTTGAGCGTGGTCGATCTCCGCTCCGGAAAACTGACGCGACTCCTCCCCGATGTCCTCAAGGGATGGTACCTCCCGACCGGCTACCTGTTGTATGTCAAAACGGATTTGTCCGCCATGGTGGCGCCGTTCGACCTGAAGACCCTCAGCATCACGGGGCCTGCCACGGCCGTGCTCGAGGGGACCGCGATCCACGCCGCCTTCCGGACCCTGCCGTTTCTCAGCGTCTCTCGTACGGGGGCCCTGCTCTATGCGCGCAGCAGGGGGGGCGGTGCTGCGGAGTTGGTCCGAGTGAATCGGCAAGGGGTGGCGACACCCATCGATACCAATTGGTCGGGCCCTTTCAATTCTTTTGCGTTGACGAACGACGGCAAACGGATGGCGGTTGGGACCGGTACCATCGGAGGCGGCCTTTCGATCTATCTCAAACAGATGGATCGCGGTGCTTTCACGCGTCTCTCGTTCGGAGGGCAGGATAGGCGGCCGACATGGTCACCTGACGGACGTCAGGTCGCGTTCATTCGGGACTCCTTGAATGGTGGCGGGGTGTACGGCATCGCCGCCGACGGGAGCGGCGGGGAACGTCTCCTGGCTCGGACCAGTCGGCCCATTCAGGAAATTGCTTGGTCGGCTGACGGGGAGTGGCTGGTCCTCCGTACCGACAACGGCACGGCGGGTGCCGGGGATCTGGTCGGGACCCGCACCAACGGCGACACGACGGAAGTCTTGCTGGTGGATTCCAAGTTTACGGAGATGCATCCCGCCCTCTCGTCCGATGGGCAATGGTTAGCCTACATCTCCGACGAAAGCGGCGCCAACGAAGTCTATGTGCGCCCGTTTCCAGGAACCAAGGGCGGGAAATGGCAGGTGTCGAACGGTGGGGGCATGTCGCCAGTGTGGTCGCCGGATGGTCGCGAACTCTTCTTCATCGACATCGCGGGTCGATTGGTGGCGGCCGACCTGCGCACCACGGCAGGATTCGAGGTGGTCGAGTTGCGCCCGCTCTTCGACGTCCGCGGCTACAACCTCGACGTCTTTCACCAATCCTTCGCCGTCACGCCCGATGGAGGGAGCTTCATCTTTTTGCGCCAGCGGTCGAGCGCCGCGACGGGAACCCTGCCATCCGTAGTCATGGTTCAGCACTGGTTCGCGGATCTGCAGACGCGGCTGAAGCGGTGAATCCAGCCGCGCGGACCGCAGGCACGGCCGCTCCGTGATCCCCACCGTCGAGGTAGATTTCCCCGATACCCGCATACCACCGTTTTCCCCGATCCCCGAGTGAGGCGAGTGAGCGCACCAGCACGCCTGACCGCCGACTTGGCTGACCGCTACACGGTCGAGCGCGGGCTCGGCGCGGGCGGCATGACGAGAGCGCTCGCGGCTGAAAGCCGCGGCTCGGCTGATGTCGCTAAAGCGACCTTCGATCTCAGCGAGTGCCGCATCTCAAATGGGATTCCCGTTGCGGCTCGGAGAGGACGTCACTTCAGTGACATCAGCCGAGCCGTCGCTTTAGCGACGAGCTCCGCGACGAGGGTTCGATGACCAGCATCGCCCGCCTCACCGCCGCTCTCGCCGACCGCTACCGTGTCGAGCGCGAACTGGGGCAGGGCGGCATGGCCACGGTCTACCTCGCTCATGACATCCGCCACGAGCGTGACGTCGCAATCAAGGTGCTGCATCCGGATCTTGGTGCTGCGCTGGGCAGCGAACGCTTCCTGTCCGAAATCCGCACCACAGCCAAGCTGCAGCATCCGCACATTCTGCCATTGCTCGATAGCGGGGAAGCGGATGGGTTGCTGTATTACGTGATGCCGCTCGTCACCGGCGAGACGCTGCGGTCCCGCCTCGAGCGCGAACGCCAGCTGCCGATCGACGACGCGGTGCGCATTGCGCGCGAAGTAGCCGACGCGCTGGGCAGCGCCCACGCGCTCGGCATCATTCACCGCGACATCAAGCCCGAGAACATCCTGCTGCAGGGTGGGCACGCACTGGTGGCTGACTTCGGGATCGCACTCGCTGTGCAGACTGCCGGTGGCGCGCGCATGACACAGACCGGTCTCTCGCTCGGCACGCCGCAGTACATGAG
>JBKJMX010000106.1:0-7267 GCA_046596135.1 Gemmatimonadales bacterium | reverse complement strand
GTCGAGGTGCTGATCAGCGATTCGGCTGATCCGGTAGACCAGCACGACAGCGCCAAGCGCGCCGGCCGTGGCGCAGGCGGTAATCCCCCAGCCCGCGGGGAGGCCGATGACGGTTGCCAGCACGGCACCGAGGGACGCACCACCGCTCAGGCCGAGGATCCACGGTTCCGCAAGTGGATTGCGCACCAGTGCCTGCAGCGATGCACCGGCGACCGCGAGCGCGCCTCCGACACCAAAGGCGAGCAACACTCGCGGTGCCCGGAGCATCCGAACGATCGCGGCGTCGTGGGCGTCGGGGTCGATGAGCGCAAGCAACGTGTCGGCCGGGGCGATCGAAACGTTGCCGATCATGAGACCGGCGACACACGCCACGACGGCGAGCGTGACCACCACGACAACAGCGGTGGGTGCGGGAGCTGAGAGGGCAGGTCGCATGGGTGTGCCGGCCAAGCTAGGCCGCGCCGGTCAGTGCGGCAACAACGCCTTGAGTGCGTCCTTGAGCCGCGATCGTTCGCGCAGGTAATCTTCCCACCCCGGGTCAGCCGTCTGGCCCGGTCCGCCGGCGTGCGATGCGTCGAGTTGCGCGAGCTGGTCGAGCAGCGCATTGACGCGATAACCACGTCGGGGCGGCGCGGCCTGGCGGCGCGTCGCAAGCCAGGTGACAAGCAGCAGGGTCGAGGCGAGCGTGGCGGCCAGGGCGCCGGCGAGCCATCCGGGCGCCCACACAGCGGGAAAACGGATGACCAGGTCACCCACGGGATCACCCCGCGCGGTCCACCGGTGAAAGCTCCTCTCATTCACGGTCGTGTCAGCGCGGCGATCGAGCGCGCCCACGCTCAGCGCCTCCTCACTCATCAGCGTGAACGCCTCGACCGCCGGATCAATCGGGATCGACATTGACCGCGAACCGGGAGCGAGCTGGTAATCGAGAAATATTTCTCGCTCTCCCGGTGGGATGGGCGCGAACAGCAGCAGCGTGTCGCCGTGCTGATCGAATGCGGTGGGCGAGAAATCACTTTCCGCCACGCGCACGTTGACGGCGTGCGGCGGGAGGAGCATCGACCATGTTGGCAGCTCGTCGCCCGCGCGAACGCGCGCCAACGTTCCCGCATTCGCAACGATCACGAGGTCGACGACCGTACGTGCGCCGTCGGTTGCTGGACCGCTCACGACAACGTGACGCGCCGCAATGGTCACCGGCGCCGCCGCCGACGTGTCGGCGACCACGACCATCACGGCGGTGTCGTTGCCCATGCCGAGTGGTGGCGCGAAGTACTCGATCCCGGCCCAGCGGGCACTTACCAGGTAAGCCGAACCGGTATCCGCGACAAAGCGGAACGCAAAGCGCCCCGCCGCATCCGCCGTCACGGAGTCGATCGCCCCCTGCTCCACGGGACCGACCCGGTGCAGCAACACCATCGCACCAGCAGCGGGAAGCGTGTCAGTGCCCGCGCGCCGCACGACGCGACCCGCCGCGTCGTGACCCGGCTGCGACAGGAGGAGTGCCAGGAGCATCGCCAGCATCAGGGTCGGAAGCGTCCGAAGTCCTGTGGATCGAGCTGTTCGAGGTGAGCGCGGAGAGCATTTGAGTCGAGCGTGTCGCCCGCCTCTGGTTCATCGGTATCAGCCGAGCGCAGCAGGGAGGTGGCAACGAGAATGGGGGATGCGGTGCGGAGCGCAACCGCGATGGCATCCGACGGCCGGGCATCGATGGCGGTCAACTCCCGGTCGCCGTGACGCACCAGCAATTCGGCGTGGTAGGTCGAGTTGCGCACATCGGTGATCGCGACCCGCAACAACTCGCCGCCGAGTCCCTCCAGGACGTGCCGCAAGAGGTCGTGCGTGATCGGCCGGACTGGCTGGACCCCCTGCATCGCCATCGCGATCGCGTTGGCCTCGGGGGCACCGATCCAGACCGGCAACACGCGCTCCCCGACGGCCTCCCGCAGCACGATCACCGGACTGTTGGTAGTCCGGTCGACACCGAGGCGCGCCACGGTGACCAGCACAAAGGGATCAGGTTCCAGCGTCCCAACTCGCGAGGTACGTGACCTGTTCATCGGTGAGCGTGTCGATTCCCGCGCCCATCGCGGCCAGCTTGAGCGACGCAATCTGTGCGTCGACCTCCGGGGACAGGCGGTGCACCTTTCGCTCGAGGGTCGCCTCATGCTCGACCAGGAACTCCGCGGCGAGCGCCTGGTTCGCGAACGACATGTCCATCACCGACGCGGGATGGCCCTCGGCGGCGGCCAGGTTGATCAGCCGTCCCTCGCCGAGCACCATGATGCGACGGCCGTCGTACACGAACTCCTCGACGAACTCACGCACCTGGCGGCGGGCGGTGCTCATCTTCGCGAGCCCATCGAGGTCGAGTTCGACGTTGAAGTGTCCCGAATTGGCGACGATCGCGCCGTCCTTCATGCGTCGGAAGTGTTCGGGACGAATCACGTGGATGTTGCCGGTCACGGTGCAGAAGAGGTCGCCGCGCGACGCGGCTTCCTCCATGGGCATCACCTCGAAGCCGTCCATCTTGGCCTCGAGCGCCGCCACGGGATCGACCTCGGTCACGATGACGTGGGCACCGGCGCCGCGCGCGCGCATCGCCAGCCCGCGTCCGCACCAGCCGTAGCCGGCAACCACCGTCACGCTCCCGGCCAGCAGGATGTTGGTGGCGCGCACGATGCCGTCAAGCGTCGACTGCCCCGTCCCGTAGCGGTTGTCGAACATGTGCTTGGTGCGCGAATCGTTCACCGCCACGATCGGGAACTGCAGGATCCCCTCGACCGCCATCGCCTTGAGGCGGATGACACCAGTGGTGGTCTCTTCGGTGGAACCCCGCACGCGCGCCACAAGCGCGGTGCGCTCCTCGGCGGTCAGCGACTCCGCCATGCGGCGCACCGGACCGGAGAGATCGCCGAGACGGCCGAGCGAGATCATGTGCAACGAACTGACGAGATCCGCGCCATCGTCCTGGGTGAGGTCGGGGCCGAATGCGAGCGCCTGCGCGATGTGGGTGTAATACGTCTCGTTATCCTCGCCCTTGATCGCGTAGACATGCACGCCGTAATCGCGAACGAGGTGGGCGGCGACATCATCCTGGGTCGAGAGCGGATTCGACGCGCAGAGCGCCACTTCCGCACCCGCGGCGCGCAGCGTGATCATCAGGTTGGCCGTCTCGGTGGTCACGTGCAGGCAGCACGCGATCCGGCGGCCCGCGAGCGGTTGTTCCTCGGCGAACCGGGCGCGGATCTGGCGGAGGACGGGCATCGACCGTTCCGACCATTCGGTGCGCCGGCGACCCTCGTCGGCCAGCGCCAGGTCGCGAATGTCGTGCGGGGCGTCAATCGAAATTGCAGTCATGAATTCCTCACGCCTTCACGGCGGACTTGAGCTCGCGGGTGCGGTCAGTCCGCTCCCACGTGAATCGGTTCACCGCCCGCGGGCGGAGATCGCCGTCGGCATACTTGCCCTTGGCCGGCGTGCGGCCGAAGTGCCCGTAGGCCGCTGACTCAGAATAGATCGGCTGGCACAGGTCGAGGTCGGCGATGAGCCGGGCCGGTCGAAGGTCGAACACGTCGGCCACCGCCCGCTCGAGCGCACTGTCCGGCACACGTCCCGAGCCGAAGCTGTTCACGTAGATGGAGACCGGGCGAGCAACACCGATCGCGTATGCAACCTGCACCTCGCAGCGGCGGGCGAGGCCAGCCGCGACGATGTTCTTCGCCACCCATCGCACCGCGTAGGCCGCGGACCGGTCGACCTTGGTGGCGTCCTTGCCGCTGAACGCCCCACCGCCGTGCCGTGCCATGCCGCCGTAGGTGTCGACGATGATCTTCCGTCCGGTGAGCCCGGCGTCGCCCTGCGGACCACCGACCACGAACCGCCCGGTCGGGTTCACGTGAACCCGCAGCTTGCCGTCACCGAATCCAGCCTCAGCCAGCACCGGCCGCACCACGGCCTCCAGGATCTCCCCTTCGATGGTGCGCTGCGAAAGCGTGCGTCCACCCACGCGGTCATCATGCTGGGTGGACACCACCACCGTGCGCACCGCCACCGGCCGGTCATCCTGATACTCGACCGACACCTGGGTCTTGCCGTCCGGGCGCACCCACGGCAGGTGCGGTGCGCCGTTGATTCCGCGCCGCACATCGGCAAGCCGCCGAGCGAGGCGGTGCGAGAGCATGATCGGCAGCGGCATGAGCTCGTCGGTCTCGTCGCACGCGTAGCCGAACATCATCCCCTGGTCGCCGGCCCCGCGGTCGTCGTCGGAGTCGCCGTCGACGCCGCGTGCGATGTCCTCAGACTGGCGGTCGATCGAGGAGAGTACAGCGCAGGTTCGGTAGTCAAAGCCGAAGCGCGCGTCGGTATACCCGATCCGCTCCACGGTGTCGCGCACGATGTCGGGAATGTGTACGTAGGCGCTGGTGGTGATCTCGCCGGCCACCACGGCCATCCCGGTGGTCACCAAGGTCTCGCACGCCACGCGGGCGGCGGGATCACGGGCCAGAATCGCATCGAGCACGGCGTCCGAGATCTGGTCGGCGACCTTGTCGGGATGGCCTTCGGTGACGGATTCCGAGGTGAAGACGTGCTTGGCTGCCGGCGGCATCGCGACTCGAGCGTTTGGGGAACATTGCGGATCAGCCCCGCAAGCTAGCCCCCACCGTTGGGCGTGGCAACGCGCCCATCGGGTCGACTAGCCGCATGTCCACGACACGTCCGAGGGTCTCCCGGAGCACCGCTTCGACCGCCGTCGTGGTGGTCGCGTCGAGGCAGTCGGCGGCTGCTTGCCGCGCCGCCGCCATGGGCACGTGCCGCACCACGAACTTGACCAGCGGAATCGACGGCGGGGCGATGCTGAGTCGATCGTAGCCGAGGCCCACGAGCAGCACCGCTGCAAGGGGGTTGGAGGCCATTTCGCCACACACGCTCGACAAGATGCCCCCAGCCGCCGCGGCACGCTGCACCTGCGCGAGCTGGCGGACCACGGCGGGGTGGAGCGACGAGAAACGATCAGCCAACCGCGCGTTGCCGCGATCGACGGCCAGCGTGTATTGGGTGAGGTCGTTACTCCCGATGCTCACGAACGCCGACGCCTGCACCAGTTCCGGGGCGAGGATCACCGCGGCCGGCGTCTCGATCATCACGCCGACCGGAAGCGTGATCGCTGCGCGCACACCGTCGCGCTGGAGGGCGTCGGATTCCTCCGCGAGCATCTCCTTGGCGCTGGCCAGTTCGTCCATCGACACGATCATCGGCAGCATCAGTTGCAGGTCGCGGTCGTACGCGGCACGCAGCAATGCCCGCAACTGCGGTCGGAAGAGATCGGGTTGGTCGAGGCAGACGCGGATCGAACGCCAGCCGAGAAACGGGTTTGCCTCGTGGGGGGCATCAAAGGCGCTGGGGAACTTGTCGCCACCGAGGTCGTATGTCCGGATCACCACGGGCTTGCCGGCGAACGCTGCGCCCACGCGGCGGAAGTACTCGGTCTGCTCGTTCTCCGACGGCATGGTGGTGCGGCCCGTAACGAGGAACTCGGTGCGCAGCAGGCCCACGCCCTCGGCCCCATAGTGCAGCGCCGGCTCGATCTCCTCGGGAAGGTCGATGTTGCCGAGCAGCCCGACGGCATGACCATCGGGAGTGACCGCGGGCTGGTCGGCAATGGCCTCGAGCTGCATGTCGAGTTTGTGCCGGCGTGACGCCTGGATCCGCGCCACTTCCAGTTCGTCCGGTGTGGGATCGAGGATCACCGTTCCGGTGGTGCCATCGAGCAGTACCATCGTGCCGTCGGTCACGGCATCGCGCGCGCCGCGCACGCCCATCACCGCTGGAATGCCGAGGGAGTGCGCCAGGATTGCCGCGTGTGACGTGCGGGTCCCCTCCTCGCAGACGAAACCCACCACATGATCGCGATCGAACTGCACGGTGAGCCCCGGCGACAGTTCCCGGGCGATGATCACCACCTGCTCGTCGAGGTTGGTCACCCAGGCTTCGTCGTCGGGCAGATGCATCAGGCGCCGCAGCATCCGCAACTGGATGGCAGTGAGGTCGGCGACCCGCTCGCGCAGCATGGCGTTCTTGCCAGTCTCCCACGCCTCGCGCAGATCCAGGGCCTTGAACCCGTACGCCGTCTCGGCGGAGAGATTGCTCTCCCGGATCAGCCCCTCCACCGAGCCGAGGAATGCGACGTCGTTGGTCATCATGATCTGGGCGTCGAAGATGCCAGCTTCCTCCGGGCCGGCGCGATCGCGCGTCCGCTCGCGCAGCGTGGCAAGCTCGGCGCTGACCGCGTCGGCGGCAGCGTACAGCCGGGTGATCTCTCCGTCGACCTCGCCGTCCTCGACGGTGCGATCCGGCACATCGGGCAGCGCCCACCGGAGGCTGAGCGCCGGCGCGAAGGCGACACCGGGCGACACGCCCACACCGTGGAGGATGTGACCGGTCACTTTTCGCCGAACCCGCGCGCGATGAGCCCCATGAGCGCCGCAGCCGCGGCCTCCTCATCGGGACCATCGATGTAGAGGTGCACGCTCGCCCCACACTCTGCTGCAAGCATCATCACGCCCATGATGCTCTTGCCATTGGCTCGCTCTCCATCACACTCGATCTCGATGCTCGACGCGAATGTTGCCGCCAGTTTCACGAACTGCGCCGCGGGGCGGGCATGCAGACCCAGGCCATTGACGATCTCGGCGTGCTGCTCGATCATGGCAGACCCCCGATCACCACGCCGGCGACGGCGATCAACGCCAACCCGACTCGCAGCCCCGACACATGAGAGCGCGTGGAGGGTGCGAGCGCCAGCACCGAACCGACAACGGTGATCGCGCCCACGATCGCCCACGCCGCCGGGCGCGCGTCACCGAGGAGCTGCCATGCAGCGATGGGTGTGGCCAGACCCACGGCGAATGCGGCCACCCGCTGGGCGTCCGAGGCACGTCGGGCGATCCAGGTTCGACTGAGCGCGCGCCCGACGGCAAGACCCTCGCGCAGGCCCAGATCGAGCCCCCACGACGTCAACAGGAACCGGGCGACGTTGTGCGCCACGAGGAGCACGCCGACCACCCAGGCGCCGGCCCACGGCGAGGCGGCGAGCGCGATCGGTGACCAGCTCATCTGGGCGGGGCAGGTGCCGGCGCTGATGGGGCTCGCGCTCGCCGCCTCGCCGTGGGCAGGTGCCTGGGTGGTCGGCGTCCTGCTCGTGGCCCACAACGTCGCCCGGTTCCTGTTGACCTCGTGGGGACTCGACTTGGGGTTGCGGGAGGGG
>JBKJMX010000020.1:0-45831 GCA_046596135.1 Gemmatimonadales bacterium | reverse complement strand
TGCCTTCTCCTCGGCCGTGCGGGTCGCGATGATATCGCGATACGAGGGTTCGTCGCCGCGGGACTTCTTGCGCGTCGGCGCTCCCTTGTTCATGCCGTGCAGCGTCTTCAGGATGTTGGCTTGCACCTGATCCTGATCGACAAAGCTCTTCTTTCCCTTCTTGCCCTTCTTGCGACCACCACCGGGCTGCGCGTCAGGTCCGAAGGCCGGACGCGGCGGGCCACCGGTGCCGCTCGACGCAGGGCGCGCCTGCTGTGGACTGCTCGACGAGAAGACCGGGCGCGGACCGCCGCCAGGGCCACCCCGCGGCGACGCACCGCGGCTGCCGGCGGAGGCAGCGGGCGCAGGGCGCTGCACGCGCGGCGGGATGAACGGCTTCTTGGCGGGCGTGCCGCTCGTCGCGGCAGGTGTCGGCGCAGCGGGTCGTGGCGTCAGCGTGGGACGGGGCGGCCTCGGAGGTATCGGCGGCAGCTTGGGTGCCGGCGTCAGCGCGGGTGCAGCGTCGGCGTCCGCACTTGCGTCCGATGCCGGCGCGGCAACGGCTGATTCGGCGGTGACTTCCTCTGCCGGCTCGTCGGACGCCATCGCAGGGAGGTCCTTGAAGAGCATCTTCGCCCGCTGCTCGAGTGAGAGCGTCTGCTTCACCTCGGTGGGCTGCTCCTCGAAGGTGACCGGCTTCTCGGGATCGAACGACGGATTAGCGGCCTCGTGCTCGGCCTCTTCCGCAGCCTTCGCTTCTTGGTCGGCGACTTCGGCGGCCGTGCGGCGACGACGGGCGGGCTTTGCCTCGGCGGGCGCGGCAGCAGGCGTGGCAGGCGCCGCAGCCTTGCGACGACCCTTGCGGGCCGTGGCCGGCTCGGCTGCCTTGCGCTTCTCGCGCTCCCAACGAACCCGGACCGCGGAAACCTGGTCGGGCTCAAGCGCTGACATATGACTGCGCACGAAGATGTTCATCTCGCGGAGCGTTCCCATCAATTGCTCCACGGGAACGCCGAATTCCGCGGCGAGGTCGTGCACTCGACTCTTAACCACTCACTAGCCTCCGTCAGGTCCCGTCACGGCGCGCACGGCGGCGAGAATGCCACGCGCGAGCGCCCGATCTTTCACGCCTGCCACCATCATCGGCGGCCGGCCCATCCGACTTCCCAGCAGTTCCGCCACCGGCCCCGTGAGGAGCGTGGCACCCTTGGCGCGCGCCAGGCGCACCACCTTCTCGATCGCTCGGGGCGATGCATCGGACGCCAGCACCACCAGCCGGCATTCGTCGCGCTGCAGCGCTGCACGCGTCCCGTCAACGCCCATCGTCACGCGTCCCGCCCGCGCGCCCAGACCCAACAGGCCGAGCAGCGGGTCGTGGTTCACGCGGCGGGCGGCGTCTCGACCGGCTCGCTCGCCGCGGTGGAGTCGGCCACCGGACTCGTCACTGCTGCGCCACTCGCATCCGCATCCGGTGCGGCCTCAGGCTCATCTGGCTCCGGCTCGTCCTCGGTAAGGTCAGCCAGGAAGCGCAGCATCTCCTCTGCCGTTCCCTGCGTCATCCCGGGAATCCCCGCGATCTCCTCGCCGTCGAAATCGAGCACATCGTTCAGCGTCGTGAACCCGGCCTGATCGAGGATCGCGACGAGTTCCACGGAAAGACCCTCGAGCTGCGCCAGCGGTACGCGAGCCTCGGCGTCGTCGTCCCCGGCGACCGGTGCGAAGAGCGGTCCGTCGGCGCCGCGCTCCATCCATTCACGGCTGGAGTAGAGATCGATTTTCCAGCCCGTCAGTTCGCTGGCGAGCCGCACGTTCTGTCCGTTCCGACCGATCGCGAGCGAAAGCTGGTCCTCATCGACCACTGCCTGGATGGTGCGCGTGGCGGGATCGGAGAAGACCTTGGCAACGCGCGCGGGGGCCAACGCGAGGCGCGCAAAACGCTCGGGATCGGGTGACCATGGCACGATGTCGATTCGCTCGCCGCCCAGCTCATTGACCACAGCCTGTACGCGGGAGCCCTTGAGGCCGACACACGCACCGACCGGATCAATCGCATCGTCACGCGATATCACCGCAACCTTGGTCCGGCTGCCGACTTCGCGGGCGATGCCGCGAATCTCGACGATCTGCTGCTGGATTTCCGGTACCTCCAGCTTGAACAGCGCCACGACGAAGAGCGGATCACCACGCGACAGGATGAGGCGTGGTCCCTTGGGCGTCTCCTCGATCCGCTTCAACACGGCGCGGATCTGGTCGCCCTGATGAAAATGTTCGCGGTGATTCTGCTCGCGGTACGGGACGATCGCCTCGGCCTCGCGAAAGCGATTCAGCATGATCACGAACTTGCCGCGCTCCACCTGCTGGATCTCGCCCGACAGCAACTCGCCCACCTTGTCGGTGAACTCGTCGCGAATCCGGTTGCGCTCACCTTCGCGGACCCGCTGGATGATGCGCTGCTTCGCGGCCTGCACCGCGAGTCGGCCGAAGGCCTCGAACGGCACCTCTTCTTCGAGCACGTCGCCCGGCTGGAAGTCGGGGTCCTCGTAGCGTGCCTCCTCAACGGCAATCTCGGCGCTCTCATCCTCGACGGCCTCCACCACCTGCCGCAGTCGGATCACCGACAGCGAACCCTGCAGTTCGTCGACAGTGAGCTCGAACCGAACGTTGGGGCCGTACTTCTTCATGAGGGCCGCGTGAATGCCGTCGCGCAGCAGATCGATCAGCTCCGAGCGGTCGAGCTGCTTGGAGTTGGACAGTTCGCGGAATGCCGCGATCATGTCGGGGGACGTCGCCATCAATGATTCTCCCGCTACCCGGTGATTCCCAGCGTTGACCAGTCGACCACCAGCGTGGCGGCCCTGATCGCGTCCAGCGACCACACCTTCCGTGTGTCGCCCGTTTGCAATTCGACGTGCGTGTCGTCTGGCACGTCGATGATCTGCGCCACGGCCGATCCCGGCACCCCGCGAGCGCGAATGCGCACATCGCGGCCGATGAACCGGCGCCAGTGCTCAATGAAGCGCACCGGTCGTTCAACGCCCGGCGACGACACCTCGAGTCCGGCAAGCGCAAGACCAGTTCCGTCGGTCACCATCGTCTCAACCGCGCGCGAGACGAGCCGGCAGTCGTCCGACGTGACACCGTGCCCCGGCTCGCTGCCGCCGATTCGGTCGATGCGCAACTTCACCTGCCGGCGCAACGCGGGACCCGTGAACTCGCAATCGACGAGCTCGAATCCCAGTGCACTTACGGCGGCCTGCAGCGCCTCGACAGTCAACATGTCCGCGGTCACGATCCGGCCAGGTGGGGGAAAACAAAAAAGTCGGGGGAAACCCGACACCTCGCCAACTACACGCAAGTTGCCCCAGCACCTAAGAATACGGGTGCCGGCGAAGGGAGTCAATCACTTCGGTACTCGCACTCATCCCGAATTCGCCCCCGGTATCCCGAGGTAGGCCACCATTCGGCCATCAGCACCACCCGAGCGGCGGTGGGAAAAGAACGATGAGGAGTCGGTGGCGCTGCAGTGCCCGCTCCGGCTCACCGTCCCGATCCCGAGATCAGCGGCCTGGTCGTTGAGCACTTCACGGAGGTCGACATGCCAAGGTCCCGCGCCTTCGTGGATGAGGCCGACCCCGTCCATCACCTCGGCGCCAACCTCGTATGCGGGGCCCGATATCCCCACCCCGAGGTGGCAGACCAGATCCTCCGGGCGGGCGCCGACCCGGTCGACCAGCATGCCGACGCCTCTGGCGAGGATTCCCCTGGCGGTCCCGCGCCACCCCGCGTGGAGGAGGGCGACGGCACGCTGCCGGGGTGCCACCAGGAACACCGGGATGCAATCGGCCACGGTGACGAGGAGGAGGAGCCCGAGCGCATTGGTGGCGTGGCCATCGGCGCCTTCACGCAGCGTCCACCCTTCCCCAGCATGGTCGTGCCAGAGGACGCGGTTGCCATGGACCTGATGGGCCAGCACCTGGGCGGGAAAACCGGCGATGTCCCGCTGGAACTCACGCCACCGCGTCATCGTGTCGCCGACGGCGCCGCGGCCCCACAGGCCGAGGTCGAACGGCACGGCCGCATCGCCGCAGCCAGTGATCCCCGCGACCACGCCGTACCGCTCGGTCCATCCCGGGATGTCCCACCGCGGGACCGGACCGGGAACGCGGACTTCAGTCGTCAGCGCGCTCGACACCGGCGCCAAGTGCCAGGAGGCGCTCGTGGATGTGCTCGTAGCCGCGCTCGACCTGCGCGATGTTGTGGATCACGCTCTCACCCTCGGCGGCGAGTGCCGCGATCACCATCGCCATGCCGGCGCGGATATCGGGCGATTCCACTCGACCACCCCGCAAGCGCGAGGGGCCCGAGATCACCGCGCGGTGCGGGTCACAGAGCACGATGCGCGCGCCCATTCCGATCAGCTTGTCGACGAAGAACAGCCGGGACTCGAACATCTTCTCGTGCATCAGGACGATCCCCTCGCATTGCGTGGCCGTCACCAGCGCGATCGACATGACGTCGGCCGGGAACGCCGGCCAGGGGCCGTCCTCCAGCTTCGGGACGTGTCCACCGAGGTCGGGACGGATCCGCCGTTCCTGGCCTGCAGGAATCGTGAGTTGGTCGCCGTCGAGACGGGTGGAGATGCCGAGGCGCTCGAACCCCATCAGGGTGCTGTACAGGTCGTCGCCGCGCACGCCGTCGATCGTGAGCGCTGAGTTGGTGGCGGCGGCGAGGCCGATGAAGGAGCCGATCTCGATGTGGTCGGGGCCGATGGTGTAGGACGCTCCACCGAGTGGGTGGCCTCCCTCGATGGTGTAGGTGTTGCTGCCGATCCCGTCGATCTGCGCGCCCATGGCAACCAGCACCCGCGCGGTGTCCTGCACGTGCGGCTCGGAGGCGGCGTTGCGCAGTACGGTGCGGCCGGTGGCCGCCACGGCGGCCATGAGCGCGTTCTCGGTACCCGTGACGCTGGGCTCATCGAGGAAGATGTCGGCGCCGGTGAGCGTTCCCTCGATCTCGTAGCGCTCGCCCACGGTGACGCGGGCGCCGAGACGCTCGAGCGCGAGGAAGTGGGTGTCCACGCGACGGCGCCCGATGACGTCTCCGCCCGGTGGAGGGAGGGTCACCTTCCCGAATCGGGCGAGCAGCGGCCCTGCGAGGAGGATCGAGGCGCGGATCCGGGTGCACAGCACAGGGTCGAGCGCCTTCGGCCGGGCGCCGCGACAGTCGATCCGAAGTTGGTTCGTCCCGGTCCACTCGACCGTGGCCCCGAGATCGACCAGCAGCTCCAGCAAGGTCTCGACATCGCGGATGCGGGGGATATTGCCCAGGTCGACCGGACCATCGGCCAGCAGCGTCGCGGCGATGACCGGCAGGGCGGCGTTCTTGTTGCCGGCCGGGCGGACCGTACCGGAGAGCGGGCGACCGCCGGTGATGATGAAGCGGGGAGGCATCTGCCAAACCTCGCCGCAGCGACGTGGCCCCGCAAGCGCGACGAACGTCTTAAATTGCAGTCCAACACCAACCGGAGCAGTGCGCATGGCCGCATCGTGGGTCGGGATCATGGTCGCTTTCTCGCTGCTGGTGATCGCCTTCTGCGCTCTGGGCGTGGCCGTGACGGCACTGTTCTCCCTGCGGGAAATTCGCCAGATCAGCGAGTCACTCACTCTGGAGCTCGAGGGCCTGCGGCGCGAGCTCGCCGAGTCGCTGGGCGTGGTCAAGCGCCTGGGTCAACAGGGACAGGACGTGCTCGACCTCGCAAAGGGCGAGATCGGGGAGATCGTGCGGCTCACGTCGGGACTGCGGGAGGACGTCGAACAGGGGACGCGCCTCGCGAAGCGCCGTCTCGCCGACTTCGATGCGGTGCTGGAGGTGGTGCAAGAGGAAGTCGAGGAAACCGTGATCGAGTTCGGTGCCACGATGCGTACCGCGCGCGAGGGGTCGAGCATGATCGGGCAGCTCAGTCGTCTGGTGCGCCCGCGACGGCACGGCAGCGCGTGACGAAGCTGGCGGCGGCGGTCCTCGTCGCCTTCGTCGCACTTGTCCTTCCCGATACGCTTCACGCGTGGACGCCGGGCACGCACGTGGTTCTGGGCGAGCGAATACTCGGCTCGCTCCACCTTCTCCCCGCCGCGGTCGCCGACCTGTTGCGCGCCTTTCCGTATGACTTCCTTTACGGCAGCATCGCCGCCGACACCACGATGGCCAAGAAGTACGCCCCCGCCGACCGGCACTGTCATGCGTGGCACGTCGGTCGCGAGGTGCACGCCATGGCCGAGAGTGATGCGATGCAGGCATTCGGGCTGGGGTACCTCGCCCACCTCGCGGCCGACGTCGTCGCCCACAACCACTTCGTGCCGCGACAACTCGTGGTGACCAGCAGCACAACCACGATGGGCCACACCTATTGGGAGAGCCGGGTCGAGAACGCGCTCGGTGGGTTGGTGCCGCGCGCCGCGCGCGAGCTGATCCGGCTCGACCACCGCGCGGCCGATGCCCATCTCGAGCGGATCCTGTCGCCGACAATCTTCTCGGTGCGCACCAACCGCCGGCTATTCCGGGGAATGGTGCGCGTCGCTGATTCACGCCCGTGGCAAATCGGGATGCAGGTCGCGACCGAGCAGAGCCGGTGGGACATCACCGACGAGTCAGTCGAGGGTTACCTCGCGAATGCCACGCGCGCGATCCGGGTCGCGCTGTCGGACGCTGATGCCGACATCTACCAGCAGGACCCGAATGGAGAGGCCGCGATCCTGCGCAGCAAGTCGGTCCGTCGCGACGCCGTGCGGCGGATCGGGCGGCGCGACCCCGACGAGCTGGCGCAGGTCGCCGACGCGGAGTTCGGGATCGACCCTGCCACCGACGGCAGCGCGACCAGCTAGACCTCGGCGATCAGCGCTGCCACGCCCTCGATCACCCGATCGATTTCGGCGGGGGTGGTGTAGACCGCCGCCCCGACTCGCACCATCCCCGATTCCGCCACACCAAGTCGCTCGGCGATCGTCGACGCGTAGAAATCGCCGTTGGAGACGAAGCACGCGCGCGCGGACAATTTCCGTGCAACCATCGCCGACGAGAACCCGTCGACGGTGAACGCCAGCGTCGCCGTGCGGGGCGCTTCGGGTGGCGGGCCGAAACAACGCACGCCCGGGATGTCGCGCAGGCCGCCCCAGAGACGCGCGAACAGTCGCGCCTCACGCTCGTGCATCGCGGCGTAGCTCGCGACCAGCGCATCCCGGAGCCCTGAGTCGGTGGCGGTAGGGGTGAGCGACGCGAGCCACCGCACGGCGGCAGCCGCTCCCACGATCCCCTCATGGTTCTGCGTGCCGGTTTCCCACCGATCGGGCGCGGCATTGGGCGCCGGTTCGAGCTTGGGGACATCGAGCTCGTCCAGCAGGTCGCGGCGACCCCACAGCACGCCGACATGCGGGCCGTAGAACTTGTACGCACTGCACGCAAAGAAATCGGCGCCCATCGCGGTGACGTCAGGGAGATAGTGCGGGGCGTAGTGCACGCCATCCACATAGCTCAGTGCTCCGGCCTCGCGAGCCATCCGGGTCGCAGCGGCGATGTCGGACACCGTACCGAGCGCATTCGATGCAGCACCGATCGCCAGCATCCTGGTGCGCGGCGTGAACAACTGCGGCAGGTCATCGAGGCGGAGGGTGCCCGCATCGGCATCGACCTCCAACCACCGGAGCACGATGCCGAAGTCCCGCGCCACGGCCTGCCATGGGGCGACGTTGGCGTGGTGGTCGAGGGCGGTGACGATCACCTCATCGCCGGGCTGCCATGACCTCGCCAGCGCCCGAGCCGCATGGAAGGTGAGCGTCGTCATGTTGGCACCGAAGACGATCTCCTCGGGCGCGCCACCGACGAATGCTGCAAACACACGACGGGCATCGAGGAGGAGTGCGTCGGTCTCCTCGCTGGTGGGATACACCCAGTGCGTATTGGCATTATGGTGCAGGAGGTAGTCGGTCATCACCTCCACCACCGCGCTCGGGACCTGCGTTCCTCCAGGTCCATCGAGGTACGCCACGGCTTCGCCGTTGTGGGTGCGTCGCAGCGCGGGGAACGCGAAGCGGATCTCCTCGACCGGGTTCATCGCGCTCATGATCCGAGTCGCTGCATCAGGAGCGGCTGGATGCCCTTCGGATCGGCCTTGCCACCGCTGCGTTTCATCACCTGGCCGACGAAGAACCCCACCAGCTTCGCCTCCCCGCCCCGCCACCGTGCCGCCTCGTCGGGATGCGCCGCGAGCGCCTCATCAACCCACGTTGCCAGCGCCGACTCATCGCGCACCTGCACCAGGCCGAGTCGGTCGGCGACGGCACGCGGGGCATCGACGGACGTGCACAACTCACCGTAGATGCGGCGCGCCGCCTGGAGCGACACCGTTCCAGCAGCCACGAGCGCGATGAGGTCAGCGAGCCGTTCGGGCGCCACCGCGAATGTCGCGCTGCTGTTCCACGCGGCGAGCACTTCGCCCATGACCCAGTTGGCCGCCACCTTGGGGTCGGCGCCAGCCGCGACCACGGCCTCGAAATACTGTGCCACATCCGGCTCCTGAATCAGTACTGAGGCGTCGTAGGCACCGAGGCCGAGTGCGGATTCATAGCGCGCTCGACGAGCTCGCGGCAGTTCGGGCAGCGCGTCAGCTTGCGCCGTGATCCAGGCAGGATCGAGCACCAGAGGCGGCAAGTCGGGATCGGGGAAGTATCGGTAGTCGTGCGCATCCTCCTTGGTCCGGAGCGGTCGCACGTCGCCAGTGGCTGCGTTGAACGTGAGCGTGACCTGCGTCACGCGGCCGCCACCCTCGATCAGCGCCATTTGCCGCGCACGTTCGGACTCGAGCGCGCGCTCGACGTTGGCGAACGAGTTCATGTTCTTCACCTCGGTCTTGGTGCCCAGTGGATCACCCGGCCGGCGAATCGAAAGATTGGCATCGACGCGCAGTGACCCCTTCTCCATCGAGCATTCCGACACGCCGGCGTAGAGGAGCAGCTGGCGGAGCGCGACGAGATACGCCCGCGCCTCGGCGGGCGAGCGCATGTCGGGGCCGCTCACGATTTCGGCGAGCGGGGTACCGGCGCGGTTGAGGTCGATCGCCGTCACGCCGGGAATGCGATCGTGCAATGACTTGCCGGCGTCCTCTTCGAGATGCAGCCGGGTGATGCTCACGCTCGTGGGACCACGGTCCGGCGACTCGAACGCGAGGTCACCGGCTGTGGCGAGCGGCTTGTCGAACTGCGAGATCTGGTAACCCTTCGGCAGGTCGGGGTAGAAGTAATTCTTGCGTGCGAAGATGCTCACCGGGTGGATTGTGCAGCCGAGTGCAATGGCACCGAGCGTCCCGAGACGGATCGCCTCGGCGTTGGCCACGGGCAGTGCACCGGGCAAGCCGAGGCAGACCGGACAGACGTTGGTGTTGGGCGTCTCGCCGTAGGTGGTGGCGCAGGCGCAGAACATCTTGCTGCGGGTCGCGAGTTGCACGTGCATCTCGAGGCCGATCACGGTTTCCCATTCCATCAGCGGACCTCCCCGGTGGCGTCGACGGCACCCTCGATAACCACCGCGACCGCGAGCATGTCAGCGTCACCACCATCAGGCGCCATCAGTTGCCCACCCAGCGGCAGCCCGCCGTCGCGGCCAATGGGAAGCGAAAGCGCAGGAAGACCAGCGAGCGACGCCGGACAGACGAAGACATCGGCGAGATACATCGCCACCGGGTCGGTCATCTTCTCGCCGGCACGAAACGCCGGTGTCGGCGTGGTCGGCGTGAAGAGGAAGTCGACGCCCGCGTCGAACACCCGCGTGAAGTCGTCGACAATGAGCCGGCGCGCGGCCTGGGCACGCGCGTAGTAGCGCTCCGCGTACCCGGCGCTGAGCACAAAGGTGCCGACGAGGATGCGACGTTTCACTTCGGCGCCGAATCCCTCACCCCGGGTGGATCGGTACAACGCCCGCAGGTCGCCTTCGGGGCCGACGCGCCGGTTGCCGAAGCGCACCCCGTCATAGCGCGCGAGATTGGCCGCGGCCTCCGCGGGATTCACGATGTAGTACGCCGGCACCGCGTGCGACGTCGAGGGAAGCGAGACGTCGCGCACTTCGGCGCCCAGATCGCGCAGGATTGCGATGGTGCGATCGCACGCGGCGCGCACACCGGGATGCAGGTCGGCCGGGAAGTACTCGCGGGGGAGGCCGATGACGATCCCGCGGAGGTCGCGGCGCGCCGGGGCCGCGACCAGCGAGCCACCGGCGTGTGTGGTCGCATCGAGGGGATCATGTCCGGAAATCGTCTCAAGCACCCGGCGGGCGTCGCGCACCGTGGCGCCGAAGACGGAGATGCAATCGAGCGACGAGCCGAACGCAACGAGGCCGAACCGGCTCACCCGACCGTAGCCCGGCTTCACGCCGACGATGCCGCAGAAAGCCGCCGGCTGGCGAACCGATCCGCCAGTTTCCGAACCGAGTGCTGCCGCCGTCACGCCCGCGGCAACGAGGGCGGCAGATCCGCCGCTTGACCCACCGGGGACGAGATCGGGATCGAGCGGGTGAAGGACGCGACCGAATGCGGAATGCTCGGTCGACGATCCCATCGCGAATTCATCGAGGTTCGTCTTTGCGGCGACGAGCGCTCCGGCCGCACGCAGCCGCGTCACGGCGGTGGCTTCGAACGGCGACACATAGCCGTCCAGCAGCCGCGACGCGCACGTCGTCGGCTGGTTGGTGGTCACGATGTTGTCCTTGAGCGCAACGCTCATCCCGCTGAGCGGTCCATCGGGGAGTCCATCGAGCCGTGCCGCTTCGGCATCGAGCAGCGCCTGCGACCAGTGCAGCGTGGCGTTGAGCCGTTCAGCCTCCTGAAGGCGGCGACCCGTCTCACGAGCGAGCGCAGCGACGCTCATTCGTCCACCATCCCGCCGAGGCGCGGAACGACGAAGAAACCCTGGGCGAATTCCGGCGCGAGATCCGCGGCCGAGCGAGTCATGGGGATCGGCGCCACAACGTCCTCACGAAGCGTGAGCGTTGGCGGCCCGACGGTCACCAATGCCGTGCCCGGGAGCGCGTCAACCGCCGCGAGTTGCTCGACGAAGTCGACGATCGATTCCAGTTGTGTGGCGAGCAGGTCGACATCGCCATCGGCAACAGCGAGTTCCGCGAGTCGCGCGACGTGTCGCACGGTGTCCGGTCCGATCTTCATGCGCTCTCCCAATCACGTTCGAGGCCGGCAACCGCAACCAGCAACTGCCGGGTGCCGATCTCCGGGTCGTCGAATGACACCGACACCTTCAGGTCCTTCCCCGCCCCGAGGAGGCCCATGATCGCGCCCGATCCGAAACGGCGGTGCCGCACCCGTTCGCCCTTGACGTAACGTGGTAGGTCCTGGTTCTCGACCATCGTGGCTGGCACCTGTGCAGGTGCAATCGGGGTGCGCCATCCTGGCGCGCCGCTGGCGCCGGGCCGAGGCCGGCCGCGATTCGCGCCCGACTGCCCCCGCTGTTGCCAGCCACTGCCCCATCCACCGCCCATTCCGGTGACGCCGAACGAGGTGCGGCGCTCGTCAACGAGCTCCGGCGGAAGTTCCCGCAGGAATCGCGAAGGCATCCCCGGTCGCAATTCGCCGCCGCGACGTCGCGCACGCGCCCAGGTCACCATCAGCGTGTCGCGGGCACGCGTGATCCCGACGTAGCACAAACGTCGCTCTTCCTCGAGTCCCTCGACGTTTTCCATCGCGCGGGCCATCGGAAAGAGACCGTCCTCGACACCGGTCATCACCACGACCGGCCACTCGAGGCCCTTCGCGGTGTGCATCGTCATCAACGTGACACCGTCTTCCTGCCCGTTGCTGGTGTCGACCGCGGAGAGCAACGTGGCCTCGGCAAGGAACCGCTGCAGCGGCGTACCGGGCTCAGGCTCCTCGCTGACGACCTCGGACCATTCCGCCGCGCCGGCGATCAGCTCGCGCACGTTCTCCCATCGGTCGGCGCCCTCGGGACCCTCGGCGAACAGGACGTTTTCGTAGTCGAGGGCGCGCACCAGCTCCTCCATCACCACCACCGGCATCGCCTCGCCGGTGCGATGCACCACCGTGGCGATGAGATCATTGAAGGTCGCGAAAACGGTGCGGAGATTGGGACGCAATCCCGTGATCGCGGCGGCGCGTGACGCCGCCTCGAGCAGCGGCACGTTCCACTGCCGCGCCTGCTCGCCGAGGATCGCGAGTGAGGCATCGCCGACACCGCGACGAGGTACCGCGATCGCACGAAGGAATGCCTGATCGTCGGCGGGGTTGGCAACGAGCCGAAGGTAGGCGAGGAGGTCCTTGACCTCGCGACGATCATAGAACGAGATCGCACCCACAATGCGGTAGGGCACCCCCGCACGACGGAATGCCTCCTCGAGCGCGCGCGACTGCGCGTTGGTGCGGTAGAGCACGGCACACTCGGTGTAGGCTGTGCCCTCGCCGGAACGGCGCTGCAGCTCACGGGCGACCCATTCCGCCTCGTCACGCTCATCGGCGGCCGCCAGCACGATGATCGAGTCGCCGCCGGGGCGGCGGGTGTGGAGCGTCTTGCCGAGACGACCCAGATTGCGGGCGATCACGGCATTGGCCGCGTCGAGGATCGGGCGAGTCGAGCGGTAGTTCTCCTCCAGCTTGACGAGGCGCGAATCGCCGAAGTCGATCTGGAGTGCCTTCATGTTGCCAACATCGGCACCGCGCCAGCCGTACACGCTCTGGTCATCATCACCCACGGCGAAAACGTTGCGATGGCCCGCACCCAGCATCCGGATCAGCTCGTACTGCGCCTTGTTGGTATCCTGGAACTCGTCGACCAGGATGTAGTCGAAGCGCCGCTGCCAGCGCGCGAGCGCATCGGGATGACCATGAAAGAGCGCGAGAGGGTGCAGCATCAGGTCGTCGAAGTCCATCGCATTGGCGACATGCAAGGCGCGCTGGAGGCCGACATAGACGTCAGCGGCAACGCGGATCGCGGGATCGTGCGGCGCGCTGCGTTCAAGGTCCTGGGCCGTCTGCATCCGGTTCTTCGCGCCCGAGATCAGGTTCTGCACCAGTTTGGGCGGGAACAACTTCACGGGGTGATTGCGCTCATCCATCACGCGGCGGATCACGGCGAGCTGGTCGTCCTGGTCGTAGATCGTAAACTGTCGGGAGAAGCCGAGGCGCTCGGCCTCGCGCCGCAGCAGTCGGGCGGAAATCGAGTGAAAGGTCCCGATCCAGAGCCCGGCCGGATCCCGCTCGAGCAGGCCGCCGATGCGCGCCTTCATCTCGCCGGCAGCCTTGTTGGTGAACGTCACCGCGAGGATGCGTTCCGCGGGGACGCCGTGGGCGTCGATCAGGTGCGCGATCCGGGAGGTGAGCACACGCGTCTTGCCCGACCCCGCACCCGCAAGGACGAGGATGGGGCCATCGCGGTGCTCGGCAGCGAGTCGTTGCGCCGCGTTGAGGCCACGCAGGAGGTCGCGACGCGTGTTCACGCTGAGGGTGCGGCCAGTGGAAAACGCATCAGGAATGCCGTCCCCGTCTCGGTCGGTTCAAGGGTCAGTGCGCCGTCGTGGCCATCCTCGACGACGCGCCGGGCGAGGGCGAGGCCGATGCCCCACCCGCCCCGCTTGGTGGTGATGCCGGGCTCGAAGAGCGTGCGGCGGAGTTCGCGCGCCACGCCGGGTCCATCGTCGCTGACGCGTAGCAACGCGTCGTTGCCGACGATCAGCGCCTGCAGCACGATGGTGCCGCCGCGTCCCTGCAGCGCATCGATCGCGTTCTTCACCATCGCCTCGAGCGCCCATTCCAGCAGCACCGAGTCGCCCAGCACGACGGGGCCGGAACTCGGCGCTCGCACCGACAGCGTGATCGGGTTGGCGCGCGTCGGCAGCCGGCTGCGAAAATAACCGGCCACCCGCTCGGCGAGCGCACCGAGTCCGACGGGCTCGCGACGCGCGGGGTTGCCGATGCGTTCGAAGCGCTGCGCGACGCGGTGCAGCCGCTCGGCGTCGGCGTCAAGCAGGTCGGCCAGTCGTTCGGGCGGCACGCCGGCGCTGCGCACCTGCTCGATCCAGCCCTGCAGCGACGTGAGCGGGGTGCCCATCTGGTGCGCCGCCTCGCGCGCCATTGCCACCCAGAGTCGGTCGCGCTGCGCGGCCGTCGCGTTGCGGTATGCCACCACACCCACGCTGACCATCACCAGGATGGTGAGTGCCTGCAGGGCACCGAGCGAGAGCAGCAATCGCGCGTTCGGCGTCGCCCCGTAGTGCAGGACGTTGCCGACCGTCTTCATCGCGATCGGCGTGTTGATCCGGTCGAGTTCGTCGGCGTACGCGCGCACCCGTGGGTCGGTGAGCTCGGCGATGAACGGGAGGTTCGCCGCCTCGATCACTCGTCCCGTGGGATCGGTGAGCACCAGCGGAATCCCGAGTTTCCGCACCCGGACGCCCAGCGCGAGCAGCGAGGTTGTGGCCGCGGTCGGTTCCTCGTCAGTCAGCCCTTCGTACACCTCGGCGTAGAGGCGGGACATCGTCACGGCTTCGGTCGTGAAGTGTCGCATCACGATCAGGCTCGCACCGGCGCTCAGCCCAGCGAGCAGCGCGACGAGCAGCACCGCGGCGCCTGGTGCGAAGCGGCGTATCCGCTCGCTACGCGCGCGGGGCGAGGCGATCGGTCCCGACATAGGGGACCAGTGCGGCGGGGAGGACGACGGAGCCATCGCGCTGCTGCCCGTTCTCGAGCAGCGCGACGATCGTGCGGGGAAAGGCGACGCCCGACGCATTGAGGGTGTGCACGAACTCGGGCTTCGCCCCGGGTTCGGGTCGGTAGCGGATCGACGCTCGGCGCGCCTGGAAATCGGTGAACGTTGATGCACTCGACGCCTCGAGCCACGAGCCGACCCCGCCCGCCCAGACCTCGAGATCGATCGTCGCGGCACTCGCAAAGCCGACATCACCGGCCGCGAGACTCACCGTCCGGTACGGGATCCCGAGACGCTGCAACACCGTCTCGGCGTGCCCGGTGAGGAGCTCGTGCTCCCGGGCGCTGTCCTCGGGTCGGACAAGCCGCACCAGCTCCACCTTGTCGAACTGATGCACCCGCACCAGCCCACGGGTGTCACGACCGTGTGCGCCCGCCTCGCGCCGGAAGCAGGGCGTGTACGCGACCATCGCGATCGGCAACAGGTCCGCGTCGAGGATCTCGTCGCGGTGGATATTGGTGATCGGCACCTCGGCGGTGGGAATCAGGAAAAACTCCTCCCCCCCGGTTCGGTAGAGGTCATCCTCGAACTTCGGAAGCTGGCCGGTGCCGATCAGCGATGCGCGGTTGACCAGGTAGGGCGGCTGCACCTCGACATAGCCGTGCTCGCCGGTGTGCAGGTCGAGCATGAAGTTGGCGAGCCCGCGTACGAGTCGCGCGCCCATCCCGGTGAAGAGCGGGAAGCCGGAGCCGGTGATCTTGGCGCCGCGCGCAAGGTCGAAGAGGCCGAGTTCGGCGCCTATCTCCCAATGCGGCCGTGGGGTGAAGTCGAACGTCGGCGGCTCACCCCAGCTCCGCAGCACCCGGTTGTCCGCCACCGTACCATCGGGAACGCTGTCTAGAACGAAATTCGGCAGCACCAGCAGGTGTCCCTCGAGCAGCACGTCGATGTCGCGCAGGTCGGTCTCGAGCGTGCGCACCGATTCTGACGAGGCCTTGAGTCTCTCAAGCAGTGCGTCGGCCGAGGTACCGGCACGCTTGTGTTGCGCCACCTCCGCACTCTGCGCATTGCGCTCGGCCTGCAATGCCTCGACCCGGGTAACGAGCGCGCGACGCCGGCTGTCGAGTTCGACCACGCGGTCGAGTTGCGCGAGGGCGTCGTCGTCGAGACGGCGCGCGAGCGCTGTCCGCGCGCCGGCAGGATCGCGGCGGATCACACGGACATCAATCATCGATCACGACGTCGGGATACCGACTTCAAGACTGCGATAGCCGCAGTTCGTGTTCGCGAGCACCTCGAGGCGCACGGTCCGTCGCGCGGCGTCGAAGTCGATCACCCGCAGCTTCGCGTACTGCGGCACACCGAGGAAGCAGGTGATGCGCGATCGGGCAGCGATCACGTCGCCCGCGGCGATGTCGAGCGAGTCCGTGATCAGATACCCATTTTGAGGCGCTGATTTCAGGTTGGCGAACGTCTCGGTCCGTCGCTGGAGCCCCGGCGGTGTCGACCCGCCATTGAGCCCCAGGCCGGCGAGCGGGACCAGCACCGACCGCGCACCGATCACCAGGTAGGCGAAGTCGAAGCCGGCGCTCTGGTCGGTGCGGATCGTTCGGGCCTCGGGGATCGAGTAGGCCGAGGGAATGGTGATCTCGGCACCGACAAGTGCACCAAGCGTCACGGTGTCGACCACGTTGTCGATGGACGCCAGCGGAAGCTGGTTGCCGTTGCAGGCAGCGAGTGCGAGGAGCGGAACGAACCACGATGCGATGGGCTTCATGCGAGAAGGTTAGGCCACCGGGAGAGGAGCGGCAACCCACGTTGTTTGCTTGACTTCGACGTCGCCGTGCGCCTACGTTGGCGCTCCCCGAACCCGCCCGGAGTTGCCACGGATGACCCCCCTTCGCTCAGTCCTCGCCGCCCTTGCCGAACGGCCGGACGTCGCGGGTGCCGCGGTGATGAGCGACGAGGGCCTGGTGATCGCGTCCAGCCTTCCCGACACCCTCGACGCCGACGCAGTGGCGGCCTTTACGGTGAGCGCCCACCGCGCCCTCGAGTCGCTCGCGGCGACGGTGAAGCATGGCGCCGTGGACGAGGCGGTCATCGCGTCGGCTGGCGGTGCGATGGTGCTGGTGCGTCTGGGGGCCGGGGCGACCCTTCTCCTGCTGGCCACTCCGGATGGCGACCTGGGAGCCCTTCTGCATGAGGTGCGGCGGCACGGACCCACTCTGGCGGCCCTGACATGACAGTGACCTGCTGATGCAGTGGGCCATCCTGCTCGCCGGCGGATCGGGAACGCGGTTCTGGCCGCTCTCCTCGCCGAGCCATCCGAAACAACTGCTCCCGCTCGCGGGGCCGCGTTCGAGCGCGGAGGAAGCAGTCGACCGCCTCGCGGGGTTCATCCCGGTGGAACGGATCCTGGTCGTGACCGGCGCCGCACTTGCCGCGCGCATGCAGGAACGCCTTCCTGTTCCGGCGGAGAACTACCTCATCGAGCCCCGCGCAGCATCGACCGGCCCGGCGCTGGTGTGGGCGACCATCGAGGCTGCCCGCCGCGATCCCGACGCCGCGGTGCTATCGATGCACGCAGACTGGACCGTGCGCGACACCGCCGCGTTCGTGGCGTGCGCGGCGACCGCGCTCGACACGGCTCGCCGGCACGAGCGGCTGGTCACGGTCGGGATCGTTCCCTCCCGGCCGGACACCGGGTTCGGCTATATCGTGCCGGGCACGCGACTCGACGCGGCGGCGCGCTCCGTCGAACGATTCGTCGAGAAGCCGGATGCATCCCGCGCCCTCGACTTGATGGCGAACGGCGCGCTGTGGAACAGCGGCCTGTTCGCATGGCGGGCGCACGACCTGCGCCGCGAGGTGCTGGCGCACACCGACGAGATCGCACCGTACCTCGATCGCATCGACGCCGGCGACGTCGCCGGCTTCTTCGCCGGGGTGCGCGAGGTCTCGATCGATGTCGGACTCTTCGAGCGGAGCAGCGCGGTCGCGGTCGTGCCGGGTGATTTCGCCTGGGATGACATCGGCACGTGGGAGGCGCTGGCGCGGGTCAGGCCGAGGGATCGCCGTGGGAACGTGGTGCAGGGCGCCGTGACGCTGGTCGATTGCAGCGACTGCATTGTCTGGAACGAAGGACCGCCGGTCGTGCTGAGCGGCGTGCGCGACCTCGTGGTGGTGCACGCCAACGGTCGCACCCTGGTGCTCGAGCGAAGCACCGCTGCCAACCTGAAGCAGACACTCGATGCACTCCCCGCGGGAGTGCGTGAACTGGAGTAACATGAAGACGCTGTACCTGCTCGAACCGGAACATCCCGGCGCGGCGTGGGCTCCCTTCGCAGGCGCTGCGCCGCTGTCAGAACTCCGCGCGGGTGCCTGGCGGCTGCGTGAGCGCTGGGAACGTGCGCTCGGCGCCCGCACCAAGGGGATCATCGCGCCGCACGCCGGCGTGGCGCAGCCGGGTTCGCCGCCGCACATCGATGGCAGCGCCATCACCGGCCCCGCATGGGTCGTCGACGTGACGTACGCACCGCGCCTCCCGATGCGCGCCATCGGCGAGGCGCATCGTTTGCTGCATGAAGGCCGCGCGGTCGCGTGGCGGCTCGACGCCGGCGAGCGGTGGCAGGGACGGTTCGACAGCGGCAACGGCAGGGTGATCGATGGCATCCCCCTCACGGGGGCGGCGGACCTGGTCACGGCACTGGAGGAGTTCCTCTTCACCGACACGCTGGCGGGTCTCGAGGGCGGCAGCGACGCGGTCCCGGCACACACCATCGTACTGGGAAATCCAGGTGCCATCGCCCTGCGCGGGGCGGAACTCGAGCCCGGCGTGGTGATCGACGTCCGCAAGGGTGCCGTGATCCTCGACGAGGGGGTGACGGTGCGCAGCGGCACCCGCCTCGAGGGTCCCCTCTGGGCCCATCCCCACACGTGGCTGCTCGGTGGTGCCATGCGCCACCTCAGCGCCGGTCCCCATTGCCGACTTCACGGCGAGATCAGCACGAGCGTCTTTTCCGGGCATGCCAACAAGAGTCACGACGGGTTTGTCGGCCACTCAGTGATCGGCTCGTGGGTGAACCTCGGTGCCGGCACGATCACGTCGAACCTGAAGAACACCTATGGCCCGATCCGTCTCGATGCCGGCACCGAACGGATCGACACCAAGCGCACCAACCTGGGTGCGCTGATCGGCGATCACGCCAAGACCGCAATCGGCACGCTGCTTTCCACTGGCAGCATCATCGGTGCGGGAGCAAACCTCTTCGGCGCGCCGCGGGCTCCCCGCAACGTGCCGCCGTTCGCGTGGGGGGGCGACGACGACACCCGGCTGCGCGCCGACGCATTCGTCGACGTGGCGAAGCGGGTGATGCCGCGCCGCGGTGTCGAGGTGTCCACGGCGATCGAGGCATCACTGCTCGCGATGCACCGGCGGCTGACGGAACCGTGACAGCTGCGGCCCGTCTCCCGCTCCGCTCCGCCGGCCCACTGGCAACGCTGGTGGTGCTGGGATCGGGATCGAAGGGGAACGCCTTCGCGCTCACGTGCGGCGACGCGCTCCTGCTGGTCGACGCCGGTTTTTCATGTCGAGAAATCGAGCGACGCCTGGAGTTGGCGGGATTGTCGCTTTCGGGTCTGGTCGCGATCGCCCTTACTCACGAGCATGGCGACCACGCGAGTGGCGCCACGCGTCTCGCGAGGAAGTGCGGTGTTCCCGTCGTCACCTCGCTCGGGACCTTTCGCGCGTTGGCGCGCGGCGGGGATCCGTGTGACTTCCTGGCCGTGGGAACCCGTGGGCCGGTGGAAGTCGGGCCGTTCCTGATCAGTGCCTGCCCCACGTCCCACGATGCCGCCGAGCCCGTGGCGCTCGGGGTCACGCTCCCCGATGGGACCGCGATCGGGATCGCGTATGACCTCGGACGGCCGACCCAGGCGGTGCGGTGGTTCCTCCGGGAGATGCACTGTCTCGTGATCGAGGCCAATCACGACGACACACTGCTGCGGACCAGCGGCTACCCGGTGGTGGTGCAGCAGCGCATTGCGGGTCCGGCCGGCCATCTCTCCAACCACGATGCGGTCCGGCTGCTCGACGAGGTGCACCATGCTGCGCTGAACACCGTGGTGCTGGCGCACCTCAGTCAGCGCTGCAACCATCCCGACACAGCCCGGCGCGACATCGCCCGCTGTCTCGAGGCCCTTGGATTTGGGGGTGAACTGGTGATCGCGCTGCAGGAGGGTCCGATGTCACCGATCGCGGTGCGCGGGCCGCTGCAGCGCTCACTCTTCCGCTAGCCGCACTCGGCGTTCAGCGCCGCGCGTCCGGATCGTCGGGGATACGCACCCCGGCCGGACGCGGCGTCGGCGGGCCGGTGCGGCGCAGGGTCACCGGCTTGCGAAGGTCACCGCCCGACAGCGTGAGCGCGTTGCCCTTTACCGAGAGCCCGTAGCGCTCCCACTCGCCGCCGATGGCGATCGCGATGCGGTCACCGGCAACCCGCCAGCGCACCATCTCCTTTCCCCAGCTCGCACTCGAGTCGGCGCGGATCACCACTTCGCGAGGTCCGTTGCCCACGTCGGTACCGCCCGCGACTCGCCATGTTCCGGTGATGTCTGGCCCCTTCGACTGCCCTATCAAGCCGATCGGGGCGGCAAAGGTGATGGCCAGCAGCAGGCGAATGGTCACGACATCATCTCCGACTCAGGACGAGCAACGAACGTGTGGTGAGGACGCGAGGTTCCGGCGATCACTGCTGCTTCGCCAGCGACGAATCACGGATCGACTTGAACTCCGTGCCGGCTTTCCACGTCGGCCAGATCGAATCGTTCGCCACCCGCCGACCGACCTCGAAGAGGAGACCGATATCGGCGACCGCGCCGCGAAGATCCCAGTTGGCCGTCACTGCATCGGACGGCTGGTGGTAATCGTGGTCCGTCCACTCGTCCCGCTTCTGGATGCCGAACCCCTCCGGCTTGCCGATGTATTTCGTCCCCGCCGTCAGGTACATCGCGGGCACACCCTGCTTGGCGAACTCGAAGTGGTCAGACCGGAAATAGAACCCCTTCTCCGGCTCGGCGTCCGGCGAGAGGGTGCGCTGCCTGCCGCCGGCCACGACGCCCAGAATGTCGTCCAGGGTGCTGTTGCCGAGGCCGATCACGGTGATGTCGCTCGTCGGGCCCCACTGGTTGAGTTCGTCAATGTTGAAGTTCGCGACCGTCTTCGTGAGCGGGTAGACCGGGTTGCCGACATAGTAGCGCGCTCCGAGCAGGCCCTTCTCCTCGGCGGTGACCGCCATGAAGATCAACGTGCGCTTGGGTTTCTCCGTGAGACCTTGGTATGCCCGCGCCAGCTCGAGCAGCGCAGCAACGCCGCTGGCATTATCACGGGCACCGTTGTAGATCGAATCTCCGTCGACAGGCGCGCCAATGCCGAGGTGGTCCCAGTGCGCCGTGAAGATCACGTATTCGTTGCGGAGCGACGGATCGGAACCGGGCAACTTCGCGATGACATTGCGGGTGTCCACGGTCCGCACCGCGGTGTTGATCCGGAAGGTCGCGGTAGCGCCGAGAGGCACCGGCGCGAAGCCCGGGAGGCGCGCGCTCGCCGCGAGAGCGTCGAAATCGTGCCCCGCAGCCTTGAAGAGCTCACGGGCCTTGGCCTCGGTAATCCATGACTCGACGGCCACGCGGCCGGCGTTGCCGTCGCGGTGCCGTACGTCCATGGTCTCCGCGCCCCAGCTTCCCGACACCACGTCCCACGGGTAGCCGGCCGGCCCGGTCTGGTGCACGATGATCGCGGCGGCAGCGCCGCGGCGGGACGCCTCCTCGTACTTGTAGGTCCAGCGTCCGTAGTAGGTCATCGCATCGCCACGGAACATCGCGGTGTCGAGCACCGTGGAGTCGCGCGCGTCACGCACCGGTGGGTCGTTCACCAGAATCACGACGGTCTTGCCGGTCAGGTCGGCACCCTTGAAGTCGTCCCAGTGGTACTCCGGCGCCTCGACGCCGTACCCCACGAATACCAGTTCGGAGTTGACCGACTCGACGACCGGCGCCTCGCGACGCGTACCAGCGACGTAATCGGTCCGGTAACGCAGCGGAATGCGCCGCCGCCCAACCTGGAACTCGGCCGTGGGGTCAGGCGTGAATCCCACAAGCGCCACCGACTGCGTCCACGTGCCGTCGGGGTTCCCCGGCTCAAGGCCGAGGCGCTCGAAGGCGCCGGTGAGGTAGCGCACCACCTTGTCCTCGAACGGCGTGCCGGGGCCGCGCCCGCCCATGGAATCGTCGGAGAGGATGCGCACCGAGTGCAACAGCGAATCGGCGCTGATCGATGGCACTGGTTCGGGGGGGGGGCCGGGTTCGGCGCAGGCCGCGAGACCCAGCGCAATGACAAGGGAAGCGGCAGGAACGCAGAGGGATCGCATTGGGGCTCCGGGCTTGGTCGGGCGGGACATGCGGGTGTGCCGGAAACATAACGGGCGCCCCCGAGGGGGCGCCCGTTATCTCCGGCGTCATGAGCGCGTTCAGACTTTCTTGCGACGCCGCAGGCCAGCAATCGAGAGCAACCCGGTCGCAAGCAATCCCATGGTTGCAGGCTCGGGAACCACGTCGCCCGGCGGGCCACTCACTTGCGCTCTGAAGCTCAGGACATTGAGGCCGAAGGCATCGGTGGTGCCATTGCCGACCACGAAATAGTCGAGCGTGTTGACCCCGGCGCCGAAGCCGCTTGTCACGTTGGTGACACTACCGGCAGCGATATTGTACCCGCCGCAGGTACCAGACCCCTGAGTCGCGCCACCGTTGAGCGAAAACACGGGCGTGAACGAGACGGCGCCGGGCACATCATCGCAGCCCCACTGGAAGGACAGGAATGCGGTCAGTGGATCAAACCCGGTCAGGTTGAAAGTCTGCCGAAACGTGTACCACGGCGCAAAGCCATTCGAGCCGCCCACCACATTCGTGATAAAGTTGGGCTGTGGATACCCCGCGGGAGCGGCAAATGCGGGACCGAACACACTACTGAACACGCCGCCGGTACCGGTGCTGACGGTCCAGTTTTGATCGACTCCGGCAACAAATGTACCGGTCGAATAAACGTTTTGCGCGGACCCCGAACTTGCAACGACGACGCTCAGCGCCAGCGTCGCTGCGAATGACATCAGAAAGCGTTGATGCATGTGCCCCTCGGGAGTGAGATTCATGCTTGGGGGTTGGCGTGGTACGTGGACACAAACGCATAAAGCGCACCGGGGTTGCGGTGAGCGCTAAGTCATTGTTGTGTCATTTGTTATCGGAAAGCGTTCGGGGCGCCGCCGCCGAATCGTGTGGCAAATCCGTTGCGGGTTGTTGGAGCGGTGCAACGAACAGAAGCCGAATCGGCCTGCCCACCTGGAACACCGAACGGGCGCCCCCGAAGGGGCGCCCGTTGGTGTCGACTCCGACCGCGGACTGACGCCCGCGGCTGTGATACTGATCGGCAGCGGCCTATCAGTACATCCCGCCCATGCCACCGCCGCCACCCATCGGCGCCGAGGCCTTGTCATCCTTCCGCTCCACCACCACGCACTCCGTGGTCAGGAGCAGGCCCGCGATCGACGCCGCGTTCTGCAGCGCAGTGCGGGTGACCTTGGTCGGGTCGATGACACCAGCAGCCATCATGTCCTCGTACACGTCAGTCGCGGCGTTGTAGCCGAACGCCTTCTCGGTCGATTCCTTGACCCGGGCGACTACGATCGAACCCTCGACGCCGGCATTGGCGGCGATCGCGCGAATCGGCTCCTCGATCGCACGGCGGATGATGTTGACGCCGATCTTTTCGTCGCCGGACACGTCCACCTTGTCGAGCGCGCTCTGACTGCGCAGCAGGGCGACACCGCCGCCCGGCACGATGCCTTCCTCGACCGCGGCGCGCGTGGCGTGCAGCGCATCCTCGACGCGAGCCTTCTTCTCCTTCATCTCGGTCTCGGTGGCAGCGCCGACGTTGATCACGGCCACGCCGCCGGCGAGCTTCGCCAGCCGCTCCTGCAGCTTCTCGCGGTCGTAATCCGAGGTGCTCTTGTCGATCGCCGAACGGATCTCGCCGATGCGGCCCTTGATCGCGTCGCCTTCACCATTGCCGTCGACGATCGTGGTGTTGTCCTTGTCGATCACGATCCGCTTCGCCTGACCGAGCTCGTTGAGCGTCGCGTTCTCGAGCTTGAAGCCAACCTCCTCGGAGATCACCTGGCCACCGGTCAGCACCGCGATGTCGCGGAGCATCTCCTTGCGGCGATCACCGAAGCCCGGCGCCTTGACGGCGGCGACCTTGAGGGTGCCGCGAAGCTTGTTCACCACGAGCGTGGCGAGGGCCTCGCCCTCGACATCCTCGGCGATGATCATCAGGGGCTTGCCGCTCTGCGCGACCTTCTCGAGCACCGGCAGCAGCTCCTTCATCGACGAAATCTTCTTGTCGTGGATGAGGATGTACGGCGACTCCAGCATCGCTTCCATTGCATCGGGATCGGTGACGAAGTACGGCGAGAGGTAACCGCGATCGAACTGCATGCCGTCGACCGTCTCCAGCGTGGTCTCAAGGCCCTTGGCCTCCTCGACCGTGATCACGCCCTCCTTGCCGACCTTCTCCATCGCCTCGGCGATCAGCTCACCGATCTCGCGATCGTTGTTGGCCGAGATCGTACCGACCTGCGCAATGTCCTTCTTGCCGCTGGTGGGCACCGAGATCGCCTTGAGTTCCGCGACCAGCGCCTCGACAGCCTTGTCGATCCCGCGCTTCAGCTCCATCGGGTTCGAGCCGGCGGTGACGTTCTTCAGCCCCTCGCGGAAGATCGCCTGCGCCAGCACGGTCGCGGTGGTGGTACCGTCGCCGGCGAGGTCGCTTGTCTTGGTCGCGACTTCCTTCACCATCTGCGCACCCATGTTTTCGACCGGATCGGACAGCTCGACTTCCTTCGCAACCGTCACGCCGTCCTTGGTCACCGTCGGCGACCCGAACTTCTTGTCGATCACAACGTTCCGACCCTTCGGACCGAGCGTCACCTTGACGGCCTCGGCGAGTGCATCGACACCCCTCTTCAGTCGGGCGCGCGCATCGACGTCAAACAGCAGTTCCTTCGCAGCCATTGCTTCTATCTCCGTTCAGTCAGTGAGTGTCGGTCAGCCGAGCTTGGCGAGAACGTCAGAGGCCTTGATGATCATGACCTCGGTCCCCTCGATCGTGAACGGCGTCCCGCTGTATTTCCCGTAAAGCACCTTGTCGCCCTTCTTGAGCTCCATCGGCACCCGCTCGCCCTTCTCGAATCGACCCGGCCCGACCGCGATGATGGTCCCCTGGGTCGGCTTTTCCTTGGCCGTGTCGGGGATGTACAACCCCCCACGCATCGTCTCGCCATCCTCGCTCGGTTCAATGACGACCCGATCCTCGAGCGGCGTGATGTTGAAAGACTTGTCCGCCATTTCCCTGCAACCTCCGTCCGACGTGATTGATAAGTTGCTGTGCCGCAACGGCTTGGCAGTCTGACGCTGAGACTGCCAACCGAAGAGAAAGCTAGCCGCAGTGCGGTGGCTGTCAAGCGCGGGATCGATCGGATGGGGGTGGGATTAACGCAGCGCGACCGCAGCCGATGCCTCAGAGGTCGAACCGCACCTCGACACCGGCGTATCGGCTTTCGGCGCTGTAGAACTGCCGCTGGGTGGAGAGGCCATCATGCACCACCAATCCCACGGCGATCCGGTTGCCGTGGAGCGCGCCAAGCTCGACGCCGAGTCGGGCGGTGGTACTGACGCGCCAATCGGTAGCCGCAGCGGCCTCGGTGTAGACCCCGGCGAGCAGGCGGCCGGGGGCATGGCCGATAAACCCATCGCGACCCCGGTAATCGATCGCGATGGCGGCGAGGCCGCGCGGGAGTCCGAGGTGGTCGATCACGGCGCTCCCGCCGGCGGCGCGGATCGTGGCCTGACCTACCCGCATGCCCACCCACGCCATCACCACTTCGCGCGTCCAGTCGAGTCGGCGCGCCGCAAAGCGTTCGGCGTATTCATCGCCGAGATGACTCGACTCGTGGTATACCTGCACGGCGAGATCGAACCGGCGCACCCGACCACTCACGTCGAAGCCCACGACCCAATCATTGCTGATGAGGGCGCTCTTGGGATCGCTCAGGGAGAATCGAGCCTGGGTCGAAACGTTGAAGCCGATGAGCCACGGATGCCTCCGCGAACCCAGGAGCAAGACGGGCAGGTTTTCGCCGAGCGTCACGTCGGCCTCGGTGCCAGCACCGAAACGGGAATCGCCCTTGCCCACAGCGATGATCCGGCCGGCAAACCCGGTGGCGCGCGGCGATGCGACGGGCAACTCGAACGGGGCAACTGCGGCAGGAAGTACCCGCTGAGCCCCCGCGGGTGCGCCAAGGGGGAGCGCCGCAGCGAGGAAGGCGATGCGGAAGGGGCGGGTCACGCCGGGATGCATCGGCACCACAGAATATACCGCGCCCACTGAGGCCGTGGCCGAGTTATTCCACCACCCGACGCACCCCGACCCAGCGCCGCAGCCACCAGCGGCCGTCATTGTCATCCTCGGCGAGGCGGCTCACCCGTACGCCCTTCGAGGCACTGTGGATGAAGCGGCCCTCGCCGACGTACAGGCCAACGTGGGTGACGCTGCCGCCCGGGTCACCAAACGTCAGGATGTCGCCCGGGAGCAAGCCATCGAGGTCACGGCGAATCGCCACGCCCGCGACCGCCTGCGCGGCGGAGGTGCGTGGCAGCCGCACCCCATGGCGGTTGTAGGCGTACTGGATGAGACCGCTGCAGTCGAACCCGCCGCTACCGTCACCGGTGCCGCCCCAGACGTACGGCTGACCCATCTCCTCCAGCGCCGTGGCGACCACATTGCCGAGCAGTCGCGCTTTGGCCTCGGGAATGCCGGCAGCGCGCAAGCGGTCAGTCGTGGCGCCCGGGATCCAGAGCCCGGCGCTCTCGCGCCGCGCGTCGGGCGCTCGCGGCGTCGGCATCCGATAGCCGACCGCAACACCGACCTCGATCCCATCGCGCCCATCGACGGTGAGATGCCGCCACCGCCCCTCGGCCATGACCCGGACCGGACCGGCGACCACCACCGGCATCCGCAGCCCGACCGACCCGGCGTACCAGATGCGATCCTGCTCCTGCACCCCGAATCCTGCGGCGGCGCCGACGAAGACCGTGGGAATACGGCGTGCATCCGCGAAGAGCGTGAGATCGCCTCCGACGCCGTAGAGGTCGCCGGTGGCAGGTCGGCTCCCGGGCAGAACTTGGAAGGCGATGTCGGCGCCAAGGGGTCCCGCGATGTCGCGCTGGAAGGTGACCCGCCAGCTCGCCTCACTCTCGCCAGGGAGGACGCGCCCGGCTGTCACGAAAACGCCTTGTTGGGCGGCGAGCGGCGCCGCCCACGTCGCCAGCGCGAGTACCCACGCACCGCGGATCATGGCGCGTCCGATGGTGGCGGCGGGGCCGGATTCGGCTCGCCGGTGATGAGTTCATCGATTGCCTCCGGTCGGGGTGCGCCGTCAGGCGTCATCGCCAGCGCCTCCTGCAGCTGCGGCGAGCCACGGACCACCCGAATCCAGAGGGCCAGACCGATCACCGCGCCGGCAAGCCCGCCAGCAGTGGCGATGCCAATGCCGGTCATCGGCGAGACGGTTGGGGCCAGGATCGTGGCGAGGGTCGCCCCGAGGGCGGCGGTGAGGGTGGCGGCGATGGGGGTCACGAGCCACCCGGCGATGCGGACGAGGAGGCGGGCCGCGCGCTTCAGCAGGCCCACGGGATCACGCCCGTCGCGCGGTGCGATCGCTGATGAAGGTGGACAGGGCGAGCGCCGGCAACACCGCGACCGCGAACGTCGGCACATTCCACCCCGCACCCGGGAAGTGCACCACCGCCGCAATCGCACCGACTACCACCGTCAGCACCACGATCATGATCGCGGCCGCGGCGATCGACGCATCGCGCCGCGCGTTGTTCGCAACTGTCCAGGCGCCCATCCACGCGAGGAACGCGCTGAGCATCCACCACACCGGGTGGTACCACCAGTTGGAGCCGCCACCGACCTCGTGCCAGCGATTCGTATACATCCCGAGGGGCTGCAGGAGCAGCGGATCGATCACCATGAACACCAGTGCGGCACCGAGGCCGATTCCCGCGGCAGCGCTGATGCCGTCGATCCCCCGCACCCGGAGCCAGATTGCCGGGAGGAAGATGGTCGCGGCGAGGCCGACGGCGACAACCACGCCGGTGAGCGCGGAGTCGGCGACGCCCTCTAGCGCGCGATTGATGATCGACACCAGGACGACGCACACCGCCTGCACGACGCCGAGCATCACGGCGCTGCGCACCACGCGAGGAATATCGAAGGATTCTGGCGTATCGTACCGTACCGCAGTGGCCATCTGGCGGATCTCCGTGAGGTTCGCGAATGACGGGCGGAAAGTAGCCGCACCGCGCGGGTGGAGCCAAGGGTGCGCCGACGCGTCAGGCGAAGAGATCCAGCCGCGCCGCCGCGATCCTGAGCCCGTGCAGGGTGAGGTCGGCATCGACCGCGTCGATGCTCGTCGTGAGCGGCGCGATCAGCGACGCCAGCCCGCCGGTGGCGATCACCCGGGGCGTGCCGCTATCGGGCCACTCCGCGCGGATCCGCCGAACCATGCCGTCGATGGCATCGGCGGTCCCGAATAACACGCCCGAACGGATGTGTTCATCGGTTCGCCGTCCTATGGCGCGTTTCGGGGCAATGAGTTCGGTCGCGGTAAGCTTCGCGGCCCGGCGCACGAGCTGATCGGCCGACGTGCGGAGGCCGGGCATGATGGCGCCGCCGATGAACCGTCCGTCGGCGGTGACGCAATCGAACGTCGTGGCGGTACCGAAGTCGACGACCACGCAACCGCCGGGGTGCCGCTCGAGCGCGGCGATGACATTCGCGATGCGGTCCGGCCCCACCGCGAGTGGTTCATCAACATCCAGCACCACGCCGAGATCGGCCGTCGCACTCACCATCCCGACCCGCGGAGTGATCGCACTCCGGATCGCGGCCACCAGCGACTGGGTCACCCCCGGTGCCACCGACGCGATGCAGGCCGCGCGGATCTCTGCCGGTGAGTGGCCGGCCCGTGCGAGAAATGCCTCGATGGCCACACCCCATTCATCGGGCGTGCGATCGGGGTTGGTGGTGAGCCGCCAGTGGCCTCGCACCTCGTCGCCCTGGATCAGGCCGACGGTGATCTCGGTGTTCCCGATGTCGAGCGCGAGCAGCATCGATCCCCCAGTCATCTAGTGAGCCACCAAGAGCCCGCCGAGCACGGTCGAGATTCGTCCATCGCCCCCGCGCACCCGGAGGGCACCGCGCCGGGTGATGCCGTCAATGGTACCCTCGACCGGCGCAGTGGCGCGCTGGCCGCGGAGCGCGTCGCGCACATCGAATTCAGCGAGTTCCGCCGGCGTGAGCGGTCCGGCATCGCTCGCCGCCATCGCAATGGCGAGGGCGACCGGTTCGGCGAGTTCGGCGACCTGCACCGGGCGCACGGCACTCTCGATGGTGCGCGCACCCAGCGCAGACGGCGGCGCGTTGGAGACGTTCACGCCGACACCGATCGCGACCCACTGACATGCGTCGCCATTCCAGCGTGCCTCGCAGAGAATGCCAGCCACCTTCCCTCCCTCCAGCAGGAGATCGTTCGGCCACTTCATCGCGAGCGTCGGGAGGCCGGGACAGCTCGACTCCAGAACCCGGGCAAGCGAGAGCCCGATTCGGATCGAGAGTGCCTCCAGGGCATCGGTGCGTGCGGGCCGTGCCACCACCGAGAGCCAGAGACCTCCCTCCGCAGACTCCCACGCGCGCCCGCGGGTTCCCCGCCCTGCAACCTGACGATCTGCCTGAATCGTGGTGCCGTGGGGCGCACCATCCGCCGCCGCGTCGTGGGCCGCGTCCATTGTGCTCGGAAGTTCCGCGTGCCGCGAGATCACCACGAGCATGATGTCAGAGAATCCGCATCGCGAAGAGGACGAAGAGCGCGCTGCCGAATACGATCCGGTACCACGCAAACGCCACGAAGGAATGACGTTCGACGAAGCGCAGGAAACCGCGGATCACGAGCAGCGCAGAGCAGAACGCGACGGTCAGGCCGATGAGGTACATCGGCGCATCGCCCATCGTGAGCAGGTGCCGGCTCTTGACGAGGTCGAGGGTCGCCGCCCCAACGATGGTAGGGATCGCGAGCAGGAACGAGAACTCGGTCGCGGCCGGGCGAGAGAGGCCGAATGCGTAGCCGCCCAGGATCGTGGCGGCCGCACGCGACGTGCCGGGGATCATCGCGAGCACTTGCGCCGCTCCGACCGCAAACGCCTGTCGGGTGGAGATATCGTGGACGGTGACGGCGGTAATCACCGGGCGACGCCATTCCAGCAGGAGCATCACGATTCCGCCGACGATCAGCGCGGTGGCGACAACAACCGGCGTGAAGAGCGCCGACTTGATCCAGCTGTGCAGCAGCACGCCGATCACGGCGGCCGGGAGGAACGCCACGACCAGGCGGATGACGAGCATGCGCTCGCGACCGGGCGCCAGGAAGTGCCGGATGAGCCCGATGAGGGTCTCGCGGTAGTGCCAGAGCACGGCGAAGATTGCGCCGAGCTGGATCACGATCTCGAAGGTGGCGGCGCGCTCCCCGGTGAAGCGCAACAGTGCCCCGGCGACGATCAGGTGGCCCGTTGACGAGACCGGCAGGAACTCGGTGATCCCCTCGACCAGCCCGAGGATCACCGCGATAACCAGCGAGTGGAGGATCACCGTGCCTTGCCCGGTGCGCTCAACACCTGCTCATAGAAGGCCTCGTATTGCGGCACGATTTGATCGGCGGAGAACCGGCCCGCGCGCGCGATGGCCGCGGCACGCATCGCGGCATGCGCCGCCGGGTCACGGAGCAACGCCATCGCGCGCCGTGCCATCGCCTCGACCGACCCGGGGGGCTCGAGAATCCCATCGACGCCATCAGTGATGACCTCGGGAATTCCGCCCACTCGCGACGCCACCACCGGCGTACCGCATGCCATCGCCTCGAGCGCCGCCAGGCCAAACGACTCTGTTTGCGAAGGCAGCAGGAGGAGGTCCGAGGCGGCGAGCAACGGGGCCACGGTGTCGAGTCGACCCAGAAACCGCACGTCCGCCGCCACACCCAGTTCCTTCGCCTCGTTCTCTGCGTCCTGCCGGTCGGGACCGTCGCCCACCATCATCAACGTCGCTGGCATCGCACGGCGGACCCGCGCGAAGATCCGGATCACGTCCTTCACGCGCTTCACCTCGCGAAAATTCGAGACATGCACCAGGAGCTTGTGATCATCCGGCGCCAGCGTCGGGCGCGGCGTTGCCGTATCCGGATGATACTCGGCGAGATTGGCGAAGTTCGGGATCACGGCCAGTTCGCACTTGCCGCAGCCGAAGGCCCGGTAGGTCTCCTCGCGGAGGAACTGCGACACCGCGGTCACGCCATCGGAGCGTTCGATCGAGAACTTGGTGATCGCATAGAATGATGCCTCCTGCCCCACCAGCGTGATGTCGGTGCCGTGCAGTGTGGTCACGACCTTCAGCGGCCACTCCGTGAGCATCTCCCTCGCGAGGAACGCCGTCGTGGCATGGGGAATTGCGTAGTGCACGTGCAGCACATCGAGGCGCTCCTGGAGGGCGACCTCGTACTGTCGCGACGCCAGTGCGAGCGTGTACGGATAGTGCTCGAAGAGCGGATAGCGGCTCATCGAGGTCTCGACTTCGTGGAAATAGGCGCGCTCGACGTACCCACGAAGCCGGAACGGCGACTTGTAGGTGATGAAGTGCACCTCGTGGCCGCGCCGGGCGAGCTCGAGGCCCAGTTCAGTCGCGACGGCGCCCGATCCGCCGTACGTGGGGTAACAGGTGATGCCGATTCTCATGTGATGCACTGCTCCCATGCGGTGATGACCGCTTCTGCAAGGTGCGCCGGCGAACGCGTAGCGTCGAGCGTGAGCGCCGAATCGATCTGGTGCCGGAACCACGTTTCCTGGCGCTTGGCATACTGCCGGGTGGCGATCAGCACCGCCTCCGCAAGGTGTTCCCGGTCGAGCGTGCCCTGAAGGACCTGCACGGCCTCCCGCACCCCGATACCGTCCATCCCCGGCCCTGTGAGTGGAGCACCGTCCGCGATCGCGGCGGCCGCTTCCTCGACGAGCCCGCGGCGGATCATCTCCTCAGTACGCTGGCGAATCCGCTGGTGGAGGACAGCCCGAGGGAC
Organism: Gemmatimonadales bacterium; assembly: GCA_046596135.1. Lineage (GTDB taxonomy): Bacteria > Gemmatimonadota > Gemmatimonadetes > Gemmatimonadales > GWC2-71-9 > Palsa-1233. The sequence continues at coordinate 13,853 of JBKJMX010000020.1, read as the reverse complement.
GGTGAGCCGGACCACCCATGGTTCGATCACCCCGTGCGACGCCGCGGTGCGTTGCCACCACGACAGCGGCTGTCCGGTGAGCAGCGCAATCTCGATCGCCCGCTGTGCCCGGTGCCGTCCACCGGTGCCGCCGAACCGCCGGTCGAGGCGCGAGGCCCAGCGCACCAGCGAGGCGTGATCCATCGCCGCCGTCACGCCGGCCAGTGCATCGCGTGTCGGCACATCCATCGGCGGTTCCACGAAGAGCCCGTCGGTCAGCGCACGGATATAGAGGCCCGTGCCGCCCACCACCACCGGCATCCGTCCCGCAGCCGCGATCGATGCCAGCACCGCCGCCGCCTCCAGCGCGTATCGGCCGGCACTGTAGCGTTCACCGGGCGGCACCAGGTCGAGCATGTGGTGCGGCACCCGCTGGCGTTCTCGCGGCGATGGCTTCGCCGTCGCAATGTCGAGCCCGACATACACCTGCCGCGAATCAGCGGACACGACGTCGAGCGACCACCGCTCGGCGAGCGCAAGAGCGAGCGCTGTCTTCCCGACTGCCGTGGGCCCCACGATGACCAGTGTCCTACCGGCGACCAAATCGTCGCTCCAGCTCCTCGCGCGGCAACTGCACGATGGTTGCGCGGCCGTGCACGTCGTGTGGCGGCAGTTCACAGGCGAACAATCGCGTGAGCAGCTCCCGCATGCCGCGGTCGTCAAGACGGTGTCCGGCCTTGACCGCGGCGCGACATGCGTACGTGGCAGCGAACCGCTCCAGGCGGTTGGCCCATCCACCGAACCGACCGCGCGCCAGGTCGGCGACCATCTCCCGGAAGCACGCGGTCGCATCAAAACGCGGGTGAGGGTTGGGCGCACCATGAATGGCGACCGTCCGCCCGCCAAACGGCTCGACCTCGAAGCCGACCCGTCGCAGTGCATCGGCATGCGTCTCGATCACATCAAGTTCCTCGTCGGTGAGCTCCAGTGTCACCGGGAGGAGGAGCCGCTGCGAATCTCCACCACTGGCCGCAAGCTGTGCCAGCACCTCTTCGTACAGCACTCGTTCGTGGGCGGAATGCTGGTCCACGATCACCAGTCCGTCAGGCGATTCATAGCAGATGTACGTGTCAGCCAGCTGGAGGAGCGGTCCGTGCCATGCGGGGGTCGGCGGGGCGCCGGGCTGCAGATCTGCCACGCGTTCGTCGTCGGTGCCGAGCGGAGCGAAGAGGTCGGCCGGCATGTAGGTCGCCATGTCCCGATGCAGCGGGAGTGGGGCGGCGAGCACGCCTGCCGGTGGGGCATCCCCGAGGTGCGCTGCGGCGTCGAGGCGGCTCATCGCGTCGCGCAACGCTTCCTCGACAGCGCGTTCCACGTCGAAGCGATTGCGGAACCGTACCTCAAGCTTGGCCGGATGCACGTTGACATCCACATCACCGGGATCGATGCCGACATCGAGGTAGAGCGATGGACGGTCACCGGGATGGATCGCAGAGCGATATCCCGACTCGGCGGCCCGCGCGAGGAAGTGATCGCGGAACGGTCGACCGTTGACGAACAGCTGCACGCGGCGCCCCGTGGGACGTGCGTCGGCGGGTCGCTGCGCAAACCCCTCAACGCGCACCGTACCGATGGCGTAGCCGACCGGCACGAGCGTGGCGGCGAGCGCGTTGCCCCACACCGCCGCGAGCCGCTCGTGGCGCGCCTGGTCGGCGGGAACAGCAATCCGGGACCGACCATCGATCGAAAGATCGAACCCAACCTCCGGATGCGACAGCGCCAGCGTCGAGACGGTGTCCCAGACGGCACGCGCTTCGCTGGACGCCGAGCGCAGAAACTTCCGCCTCGCAGGGGTGTTGTAAAAGATGGCGCGCACCGTGACGGTGGTCCCGCGCTGGCGACTCGCCGCGCGAACGTCGTCGATCCGCCCTCCGCTGACGATCACTTCGGTCCCGTCACCATCGTCGGTCGCGGTCAGCAGCGTGAAGCGCGACACCGACGCGATGGCCGGCAGCGCCTCACCCCGAAAGCCGAAGGTGGCAATACCGATCAGGTCGCCCGACGCGCGAATCTTGCTCGTCGCGTGGCGATCGAGCGCGAGCACTGCGTCGTCGCGTGCCATGCCGTCGCCGTCGTCGGCGACCTCGATCAGCGTCTTGCCGCCGTTCTCGGCGGCAATCCGGACGTGCCGCGCGCCGGCATCGAGGGCATTCTCGACCAACTCCTTGACCACTGACGCAGGGCGCTCGACGACCTCTCCCGCCGCGATCTGGTTCGCGACGGCGTCAGGAAGGATGGCGATGCGTCGAAGGGTGCCAGCGGGCATTCCCGGAATCTAGCGGGCGACGGGATCGATGGCGGCGAGGCGCGCGTCGCCGACCCATCCCCGGCGGCCATCCGGCGCCTCGACCAGCCACCAGCCCGTGTCGCGACGCTGCAGCGTTGCCTGCGACCACGCGGCGACGTCTCCCAGGATCGGCGCAGACGGGTGCGGCGACACGCGCAATTGGGTGCCGGGCCGGACGAGGGCGCGGGGCTGCGCTGCCTGGCCAGTGCGCAACAGCACCACGCCGACACTCCCGACCAGCACCGCACCGGCAACGACCGCTGCCGCACGACGTCGTGATCGGATCGCCCATGCGGCAACGATCCACGCGGCGAGAGCCAGCAGCAACAATTCGTCGCGGCTCGCCGGCACCACCGGCGCGAGGGCCCGAACGTCGGCAGGAATCAGCGCTTCCTGACGCCAGGCATCACGCAGGATTGCGTCGCGCGGCGCGAGGGTAAAGGCGCGCAGCCACGCTGCCGCAGCGCCCACATCGTCGCCGCTCATCGCTCTCGCCGCGCCGACATTGCGCCATGCCGTGCCGCTATGCGGAACCGATTGCACCAGCGCCTCAAACTCTCGCGCCGCCCCCGCGTAGTCCCCCGCTCGGTAGCGCGCGATGGCAGATGCGTCCTGGGCATCGACACGCCATGGAACCAGGAAGAGCCCGACGATGAACATGCGACGGAGCAGCGTGATGATCGCGGGCAATGCACCGGGCACCGGCACGGTCTCGTCCGCGGTCCGGTGACCATACCGCCGCCGGATGAGCCCGCGAAGCCAACCCCCGACCGCTTCGGCGTCGTCGCGCGGCACGCCGCGGCGCCGGAGCGCGCCAGCGACTCGCTCGGGGCCCGCCTCGACCGGCGTTCCGAGGAGCCGTCGCAACTCGATCTCGGGATCGGCGGGATGGTGAGCGACACCGGGCTGCGGACGCCGCGGCCTCCACATCAGCAGGACCATCGGCAACAGCGCGACCAGCGCCAGCAACCACCACGCCTTATCAACGACCCGCGTCGCCACGGGTACCGCGACGTTGCCCGCAACGGGCAACACCCGACGGCCAGGTGCAGCCGTACCTGCCAGCACCGGCAACCCCACCGCTCCCGCCGTCATCACATGCACCTGCACCGCTGACGGGTCGAAGTAGGCGTAACGCACTGGCGGCAGGGTGACGACTCCCGCCGAATCGGCGACCAAGGTGTAGCGGAACCGTTTCTCCCCGCCGAGTCGCCCGGAGGCGGCGCTCCCGCGTTCGTCGGTTCGCTCGGGGTAGATGCGCATCCCTGGTGGCCACGCAACGTCGGGGGCCGGCCAGAGCGTCATGTTGCCCTCACCCGTCAGAATCAGCTCGACCAGCGCCGGCATGCCTACGCGCAAACCCTCGCTGGGCGTGCTCCACGTAAGCCGTAGCCCGCGCGCGGTGGGCCCGCCGTTGAGCGCACCGGTCATCGACGAGGGAATCCCCCGCACCACCAGGCTGACCGGCCGGGACATCACCGTACGACGGTTCTCCGGGGCGAAGTACGAACTCGACGCCGGCACGGAGAAGCTGAGCGTTGCCGGGGGCGCCTCGATGCGCCCCGCACCGAGCGGGAACAGCGTCTGGTGCGAGATGAACAGGTCGTAAATCGCCCCGTCGACAATTCGCGCAGCGACGACGACCGGGATACTCTGTGACTGGACGCTCCATAGACCGCTGAGCGACGGTGCACGCAACGATGGCAGACGCCGAAGGCGGTCGCGCAGCTCACGGCGAAACCAGGTCGCCGTGACGAGCTCGACCTGTTCACCGATCCATGCCGTGTCGGTCGAGAACCGGGTCACCACGGACACATCGACACCGCGGGGCGGCGGGAACTGCGGCAGCATCGCGCGGGCGCGGGGCGAGAGCGCGGTGGTATCCTGCGCCATCAGCGCGGCCAGCAACGCGAGGACGATCACCAGTCAGGACCGGCAGGGGGCGCGCCGCGCCGCTGTCGTCGCCATTGCGACTGTCGGGTTTCGCGCTCGGCGCGTTCCATGGCACTCAGCACCTGTTCGGCTTCCGCCTCGCTCATGCCGCTCTTCGGCGGCGACTTCGGTGCCTCGGGAGAGCCGTCTTTCCCCCCGCCACCTCCGCCGCCACTGCTCGGAGGGGGCGGCCGCTGCTGCCGCCTCGCCAGTTCGTAGTTCCACTTGGCGTTCTGGTCCGATGGATCAAGGAGAAGCGCCGCCTGCAGCGACGCTGTCGCAGCAGTAAGCAGCGAGTCGCGGCGCGTGGAATCGCGCCGCGCTCCGACCAGCTGCGCCGTGCCAAGATTGTAGAGCGCCCGCTTGCGGAGATCGGGATCGAGCGAGGTCGTGGCGCGCTGCAGCGACTCCACCGCGTCGGCGATGTCACCGCGCGCGAGCGCTGCGGTGCCGGCGTTGAACCACGCCGTGTCGCTCCCGGTCCGCTTGGCATCGGCGAGGAACGCCGCAAGTGCCCGCACGGTGTCGCCGCGTTGCAGGTACTGCGACCCCGCGGAGGGACGTTGCGCAGCGAGGGGGCTGGCACCAGCGATCATCATCGCGATCGATGCCAACGCGGCGCTGCGACGTGTCACGGAGTGCAGCAGCAGGAGCGCCGCGGCGAGCAGCGCGAAGAGCCAGGCTCGCGGTACGTAGTCGGCCGCCATGCGGTCGCGCGCGCTGGCGCGATGCAGCTGGCCGAGGACTCGGCGTACCTCGCCGGAGGGATCGACCGCGTCGGCCGGCACGAGCACTCCCCCCGCCGCGTCCACCACGGCGTGCAGGAGATCATCGCGCCGGACCGTGAGCACCGGCGCACCGAGTTCATCGGTCACGAAACCACCGTTCCCGTCGGGAATCTGGCTGCCCTCGGGTTCGCCGACACCGACCGCCACGAGCGTGACGCCTGCGTCGCGCAATGCCTTCCCCGCTGCCGCCAGCGGCGCCGTGCCGTCGAACGATTCACCATCAGAGAACACGATCACCGCGCGGTCACCCCCCTCCGCGGCGCGTTGCAAAACTGCCCGAGCCTGGTCGAGGGCCTGCGGAAGGTTTGACCCGCCTTCGCTCGCGATGTCGGGATCGAGCGCATCGAGCTGGAGCAGCAGTGCGCTCTGGTCCATTGTCAGCGGTGCGAGCAGGTATCCGCGCGCCGCGAACGCCACGAGCCCGAGTCGATCGCCGGCAAGGTCCTGCACCAACCGGCGCGCGATCCCGGTTGCGCGCCCCAGACGGTTCGGCGCGACATCTGCCGCAAGCATCGACTTCGACACGTCCATGACAAGAACGACGTTGAGCGCCCGTGACTCGGTGGCCCGCGAGGCCATCCCCCAGCGTGGGCCGGCGAGGCCGACCGCCGCAGCGAGCGCCACCAGCGCCAGCACCACGACTGACCGCCGGCCGATCGCGACGGCCTCGCTGGCGAGCGCCGGCGACCATGCGGCAGCGGCCCGGATGCGGCGGCGGCGCGCGTGCCATGCCAGCGCTGCGATGGCCAGCACGATCAGCGGCGCCAGATAGAGCAGGAGCGGCTTCGCGATCATCATGGCACCCGCACGACAAGAGTGCCCGCGATGAGGAGTTCCGACGCGAGGAGAAGGAGGCCAAGCGCGATCGGAGCCGCCGTGTGCTCCTCACGGCGGGCGTATCGCGTAACCTCCACAGTGCTGCGCTCAAGCTGGTCGATCTGCTGAAAGATCCGCGCCAGTGCCTCGCTGTCCCGCGCCCGGAAATACTTCCCGCCGGTGCGTTCGGCGATCTCGGTGAGCAGCGCCTCGTCGATGCGCACCGGCAGCACCTCGTAGCGAAATCCGTTGAGCCCGGAACTGGTCGGCACGCGCGCCTCCCCCTCCGTGCCCACGCCGATCGAGTACACCTTGATGCCGAAGGCCTCCGCGGTCTGGCCAGCCGTGCGCGGATCAATGATCCCGCGGTTGTTCTCGCCATCGGAGAGCAGGAGAATCACCTTTTCCTTGCCTGGCACCTTGCGGAGTCGTGCCACCGAGGTGGCGAGACCCGAACCAATTGCGGTGCCATCCTCCAGTTGCCCAACCTCGAGCGCGGCAATGGCGGCGTCGAGTGCGGCATGGTCGAGGGTAACGGGAACCTGCGTGAGCGCCTCCCCCGCGAATACGACGAGTCCGATGCGGTCGTTCGGCCGCGCGTTCACGAATGCCGTAGCCTGTTGCTTGGCGACCTCGAGCCGGTTCGACGGTGCAAAGTCCTCCGCGAGCATCGAACTCGAGACATCGAGCGCGATGACGATCGCAATGCCCTCGCTCCGGACGCTCGCCCGCTCGCCAGGGCGGTACGGTCCTGCTGCGGCGATGATGAATGCGGCCAGGGCGAGTCCGCGCAGTGCCGGCGGCACCATGAGGCGCCAGCGACCGCGCGCCGCGGCCATGAACGGCGTCGCATCGCTCACGGTCATCACCGTGGGCGTCATCCGCCGGCGCCGCCACCACCACCACAGCGGTATGGTGAGAAGGAGGAGAAGTATCGCCGGACGCACGACGGCGATCATGACCCGACCGGGTCGACGAGCGCCAACCCCTCCGCGATCAGCGTGTCACGTTCAGGCCCATGTGTTGCAGCGAATCGTACCGTGTCGAGCCGTGCGTGCCAATCCGCAGCGCGTGGCGCATCGGCCAGTGCATCGACCAGGTGTTCCAGCACGAGATCCGCCTCACCGGCGGCGTGCCACTGCCGCAGGCGCACGACGTCAACCACTGGCGCCATCGCCGCGACCGGTGCAGCCGGCCCTGGGCCTCGCCGCCGGCGCCACCACCACGCCGCGAGGGTGATGCCCGCCGCGAGCGGCAGGAGCAGCAGAAACGGCAGCCAACTCTGTTCGGCGCGCGCCACCCAGGGACGAGCCGCCTTCGGTGCGACGGTGCTGTCGGCTTGGCCGGGGGGCAGGACGGATGCGACATCGAGAATGACGCGCGAATCGGGCAGTGTGTCGATGCGCCCGTCAGCCCGAACCGTAATCGCACCAGGAAGCACCAATTCGTTCCGGCCCGGTGCCCATACGGCGACCGAATAGGCGATACGCACACTATCGCCTTCGCGGCGCACGTCAGGCGGACCGAGAAGCGTCACCAGCATCGAGTCGAGTGCGGTACTCGGTTGCACCACGCTCGCTGGCGGCACGGCGACGCGCTGCACGATCGTGAACGTGTCGCCGACGGTGTGCGGCGCGCCCGGTTGTGTTCCCTGCTGCGCAGCCACGGTCAACGCCGTGCCGGCGCGCGACCGAACGCCGTGCGCAGCGCGCCCAGGTATTCGCCGTCGGTGGTGATGTTGACTTCCTGCACGCCCGCGGCCGCGAACACGGCGCTCCGCGCCTGCCGAGCGTCACGCACCGCCTTCTCCGCACTTTCCCGTGCGCGCGGGTCGCCGCTGTCGAAGAGCACGCTCGCACCACCCTCGGCGCTCGCCAACGTCACCCATCCGCCAGCGGGCACCGCGGTCTCGCGACTGTCGTCGAGCGTGATCGCCGTCACCTCGTGTCGCGCCGCGAGGCCACGAAAACCGACCTCCCAGCCCTCGGCAAGGAAATCGGAGAGGATCAGCACCAGTGAGCGTCGCTTGAGCAGCGCACCCGCTGCGCGCAGCGCGCCGGCCAGGTCGGTGGCGGCGCCGTCGGGCTCCATGGCAAACAGCGCACGCACCACCGCAAAGGCGTGTCGCTGTCCGCGCCCAGGTGATACCACCGGACCCACGGCGGCACCAAAGGCGAGCAGGCCGATGCGGTCCTGTTGTTGCGCGGCAACGAGAGCAAGCAGTGCGCCCACTTCCACCGCACGCGTGGCCTTGGACTCGGGATCGCCCACCGCGGTGGAGCGCGACCGGTCGACCACGAGCAGGACCGTGAGTTCGCGCGTCTCGGCGAACAACTTGACGTAGGGATGTCCGGTGCGGGCGAGGAGGTTCCAATCGATATGCCGCACGTCGTCGCCCTCGGCGTACGGGCGCACATCAGTGAACTCCATTCCCGTTCCGCGAAACACCGACCGCACCTCACCGCCGAGCAGCGCGTCGGTGGCCCGGCGCCCGCGCAATGCGAGTGTGCGGACCTGCTTCAGCAGCGAAGGCGGGAGGAATCCTGCCATTTCACGGCACCGCCACCGCGCCGAGTACCTGGCGGATCACGGCGTCGCTGTCGATGCCCTCTGCCTGCGCATCAAAGGTCAGCACGATCCGGTGGCGCAGCACGTCAGGCGCGAGGGCCTGCACGTCAGCCGGCGAGACGAAGTCGCGGCCACGCAGGAAGGCATGCGCGCGTGCAGTCTGCGCCAGCGCAATGGACGCACGCGGGGATGCGCCGTAGGCGATCATCGGCGCCAGCGAACCGAGTCCCACCGCAGCCGGGTCGCGGGTGGCGCGGACGAGATCGACGATGTAGTCGGCGAGTCGTGGGTCGAGGTGCAAGTGCTCGATTTCCGATCGTGCTGCGAGCACCTGTGCCGGACTGACGACCTTGGCCACCGGGATTGAATCCATGGTCGCGCTCATCCGCAACAGCACCTCGCGCTCCTCGGTCCGCTCGGGATAGCCGACCTTGACCTTGAGCAGGAAACGGTCGAGCTGCGCCTCGGGGAGCGGATAGGTACCCTCGCTCTCGATCGGGTTCTGGGTCGCGAGCACCAGGAACGGATCGGGTAGCGGGTGCGTGGTGCCACCGATCGTGACCTGCCGTTCCTGCATCGCCTCGAGCAGCGCCGATTGCACCTTTGCCGGCGCGCGGTTCACCTCGTCGGCGAGGACAATCTGCGCGAAGATCGGCCCGCGACGCACCGTGAACGCCGAATGCTGGGCGTCGTAGATCATCGTGCCGACGACGTCGGCAGGAAGGAGGTCAGGCGTGAACTGGATGCGGGAGAACGATGCATCGAGCACATCGGCGAGCGTCCGAACGGTGAGCGTCTTGGCGAGCCCGGGCACGCCCTCGAGGAGGACGTGTCCGCCGGTGAGGAGGCCGATGAGCAGGCGCTCGACCATGATGTCCTGCCCCACGATCCGGCGACTCACCTCGGTGGTCACCTCACTGACCGGGAACTTCATGCGTCGTCCTCCATGGGCATGCCGATGGCCTTGTAGATGCGGGCCTCCTCCTGCGGGGTGATCACGCGCCAGCCACCCGACGGCAGGTCGCCGAGACGCACCGGGCCGTAGGAAACGCGCGCCAGGCGCTCGACCTTCCCGCCCATTGCCTCGACCCAGCGACGGACGATCCTGTTCCGCCCCTCGGTGAGCGTCACCTCGAGTACCGTGCGACCATCGCGACCGGGGCGGACTCGCACGCGCGACGGCAGCACCGGACGGTCGTCCACCATCACGCGCCCGCGAGCCTGCTGCTCCAGTGCGCCGCTGTCGACCCCATGCACGAGCGCGATGTAACTGCGCGGGATGCGGTAGCGCGGGTGGGTGAGACGATGCACGGCTTCGCCATCGGTGGTGAGCAAGAGGAGACCGGTGGTAGCCACGTCGAGCCGTCCGACATAGGTGAGTCCGGTTGGGTTGGGGATCAGGTCGAGCACCGTTCGCCGACCCTCCTCGTCACTCGCGGTGGTGACGACGCCCATCGGCTTGTGCATCACGATCCAGCGCCGCGCCACCAGATTCACCACCTTGCGACCCATGGTCACCCGCGAGCGCCCGGGCTCGACCGACATGCCGAGTTCGGCGGGCTTGCCGTCGACCCGGACCTTGCCGGCCTTGATCAGTTCTTCCGCCTGGCGCCGTGATGCCACGCCAGCCCGGGCGAGGAAGCGCTGCAATCGCATCGAGGTCATCGTCCCTCTTCCACTGACGCAAATGCGCCGTCGTCGCTCGCGTCAGGCTCCACCTGGTGCGGCTGGAGCGCAATGGTGAGCTCCTCGGCACGGGGCAGGTCGGCAAGGTCGTTGAGTCCGAGCAGCTCGAGGAAGAGCGGCGTGGTGCCATAGAGCATCGGCCGCCCCAATCCCTCGCTCCGGCCCACGACTTCGATCAGGCCCCGCTCCTGCAGCGTGCGCAACACGCCGCCGGAGTTGACGCCGCGGATCTCCTCGATTTCGGCGCGGCCGACCGGTTGTCGGTAGGCGATGGTCGCGAGCGACTCCAGCGTGGCCGCCGAGAGCCGAGGCTGGCGCTGCGCCGCCTGCGAGCGCTCGACCGCCGAGGCGAACGTTGCGCGGGTCAGCACCTGCCAACCGCCCGCCAGCTCGACGACCTCGACGGCGTGGCCGTCGAAGTCATAGTGCTCGCGAAGCTGGTCGATGGCAGTGCGCACATCGGCCGGGGATGCATCGGGCTCGAGCGCACCGAGTTCCTCGACGGTGAGCGGACGGCTCGCCGCGAAGAAAACAGCCTCAAGCAGTTGCGACAGCGGGGTCAGCGAGCTCACGGGCAATCACCAGGTTTCCGAAGGGAATGTCCTGCAGCACCCGGATGGAGCCGCGCTTGGCGAGCTCCAGGATGGCGAGCAGGGTGGACAGGACGTCGACCAGCGTGGGATGGTTTCCCAGCGCCTCGCGCCAGTCGAACTCGTCGCGATCGGCCAGCAGCAGCTCGAGGCGCGCCGTTGCTGATTCGACGTCGAGCGGGCGCGCAACCACACTATGCAGCACCGGATCGGGGATCCCGGAGATCACGCGTTCGACCGCCACCAGCATTTCGATCAGGTCGAGCACGATCGGCAGCGGCGGCGGCGCGGCCGCGGGTGGAGGCAGGAATCCGCGCGCATACTGCAGTGCCCGTCGCTCCGCCATGCGACCGAGTCGCACCGCGATTTCCTTGACTTGCTGATACTCGAGGAGCCGTCGCACCAGCTCGCCGCGCGGATCCTCCCAGGTGTCGTCATCGAAGCGGCGCGGCAGCAGCATCTGCGCCTTGAGGCGGATCAACCGACCGGCCATCTCGAGATAGTCGGCTGCCTGGTTGAGGCCGAGCGCGTGAATGGCGCGCAGGAACTGGTCGGCGACCCGCGACACCTGAATGTGCGCGATGTCGATCTCCTCCTCGCGCACCAGGTGAAGGAGGAGGTCGAGTGGGCCGGTGAATCCGTCGAGGTCAACGACGAACCCCCGTTCCGCGCCGGATTCGACGGCCGGGCCGGCCTGTAGGGTTTCCATCACTGAAAGATCATCGCGTCGGGTCCAACCGCGTAGGGTGCAGCCATGCCGAACAGCGCGCTGAGCGCCACCCATGCCGGCGTCATGAGCCACCCAAAGAGGCCTCGGCCGAACCAGAGGAGGGCGATCAGGATCACCATCCCGAACCGGTCGAGAGAACGGTATCGTGCGCCCAGCGCAGGTGGGAGGAAGTGGTAGAGGATCCGTGAGCCATCGAGGGGTGGGATGGGGATCAGGTTGAACACCGCGAGGATCAGGTTGAGGAAGATGCCGTACGCGAACATCCGCTGCACCACCGCGAATGTCGGTGTCGCAGGACCACCCAGGGCCTGGTGCAGCAACCCAACGGCGATGAAGAGCGCCGTGATGAGGAGGGCCAGGACGAGATTCGTTGCCACCCCGGCACTCGACACGATCAGGTCGCCGCGGCGGTAATGGCGGAAATTCCGGGGGGTGATGGGCACCGGGCGCGCGGCGCCAAAGGTGAACGCCCCGCTGGTCGCGAACCACAGCATCGCCGGGACCAGGATGGTCATCACCGGATCGATGTGGGGGATCGGGTTGAGGGTCAACCGCCCGAGCTTGTAGGCGGTGTCGTCGCCCTGCCGAAGCGCCGCCCAGCCGTGGGCCACCTCGTGCGCCACCACGGCGAAGAGCAGCATCGGAAGGGCGAGCAGGAACTCGCCAGCATCACCGGTCAGGAGCGAACCTCGCGTGTTCAGGAGCGAACAGGGCGAAACAGGGCGGTAAGGTAGCTGGGCAGGCGCGGCTGGGTCAAAGCTGCACCGTGCCCACCCTTGCCGGAGATGGGCGGAATGCCCTATCTTTCAGGGCTAAGGATCACCGGGTGGCCGGTGGTCGTCACACCAGGATTCGAAGGGGAGCACCGTGCCGCGTATCAAGTCCGCCAAGAAGCGCATGCGCCAGACCAAGGTTCGCACGGCCCACAACAAGGCCGCGCGCAGCGAACTGCGCACTGCCATCAAGAAGGTGCGCACCGCGACCACCGCCGACGCCGCCACCGAGGCGTTCGCCAACGCGACCTCCGCGATCGACCGCGCCGGCCGGAAGAACCTGGTGCACCGCAACACCGCTGCCCGGACGAAGAGCCGCCTCGCGAAGCTCTGCAACGCCAAGGCCTGATCCGCCGTTCGTCGGGTTCGTAAAAACGGCCGGCTTCCGCACGAAGCCGGCCGTCCTGCGTTCAGCCCCGTGCATTCCGTCAGATCGTCGTGAGCTCCGCCCCGCACTTCTCGCAGTACCATTCCATCGGCAGGTTCATCGCGCCACACTCGCCGCACCGGGTCGTGCGGCTCACGGCCGCGGCGCGGTCCGGAGCCCTGTCGATCTCGGCTTCCCTCGGGGCAACACCCACACTCCGGCCGGTCGGGGTCGGCGCGTCGGCTGGTGCTGCATGGGAGCGGGCGCTGGCGGCCCGCATCGTGTCGTGATCGGGCACCGGCGCCGCGCTCGGCCGGAACGAGAGCGGGCCAGGCTCGTCGCTAGGGTTTGACGGCACCATGTCATCGTCATCGCCATCGCGTCCAGAGTCGCGATCAGCGTCGTCGAAAATCGCCAGCAGCGATTCCGTGTCGTCCAGCGCCAGCTCTCCGATACCGATTGCGGGCGGCTCATAATCGGCGGTATCGCCGGACGCAATCGTGGACGAGTCCGCGTCTCCAATGCTTTCATGCAGGTGTTCGTGGAAGACCGGCGCGGCTGCGGAAGGTGCCGGCGTCACCGGCGCTCCGGTGACCAGCCGGTGGACATCCTCAAGCCGCGAGATGCGCTCGGCCACCGCGCCGAGTGAGAGGTCGTAGGTCTCGACGTCGCTCGCGTGACTGGTGCGCTCGGAGTCGTAGCGCTCCTGGTCGTATTCACCCACGGCAAAACGCAGCTCGGCTTCGGCGAGCGCGTCGCCCGCCGCGGTGGCCTGTGCCAGTAACTCCGCGTGTTCGTCGCGGTCGTCGACAAGCTTGGCGGCGATGGTGTCGGCGTGCTCGCGCAACCGGTCGGTCACCCCGTCCAGTCGTTTGGTGTAGTCGGCGCGAACCCGCGCGCGTACCGTCGCCGGAATGGTGGAGCCGGCGTCGTCGAGCCGCTCGATCCAGCCGCGCATTGCCTCGCGATCGGCGAGCAGAGATTCGACGGCGGTGAGATCCTGGGGCGTGTCCATGGGCGATCCCGCGGTGAACAATGAAAGACGTCCTGGGGATGCCAAGGATGACGCGATGCGGTCCCCAACGGAAGTGCAGCGTGCGATCAGGCCTCGAAGACGATCCGGCCGCCGACGAGGGTGTACAGCACCCGACCCGGGAGCACCTCACCCGTCCACGGGGTGTTGCGGGACTTCGAACGGAACCGGGCCGGGTCCACGGTCCATTCCGCGTCCGGATCGAACACCACCACATCGGCCACCGTCCCGGTGCGCAGCGACC
>JBKJMX010000133.1:0-8082 GCA_046596135.1 Gemmatimonadales bacterium | reverse complement strand
AGTGGTGCGCCTGCCCGATCTCGGCGCGCATCCGGATTCCTTCGGTTTCCCTCCCAACCACCCGCCGATGCGGTCGTTTCTCGGTGTACCAATCGCCGGTCGGCGCGGGGTGTTCGGCAATCTCTACCTGACCGAGAAGCTCGACGCAGATCACTTCACCGACGAAGACGAGCGGATCGCCCTGCTACTCGCGGCGCAGACGGCTGCCGCAGTGGAGAACGCGCGGTTGCACGCCGAGAGTGCGCGGCTATTGGAGGAGGTGCAGCGGTTGCACCGGTCGCGGGAACGATTCTTCGCGATGGTCAATCACGAACTCCGCAACGCCCTTGCCGCGACCTTCGGTTGGGCCGAGCTGCTGGTGCGCCGCAAGGACCCGGCAACCGTGCCGCGTGCGGCGTTCGAGGTGATGGATTCGGCCGAGCAGGCGGTCGCGCTTATCAATGACCTGCTCGACCTGAGCCGCCTCGACGAGGATCGACTCCGGCCGAACATCCAGCCGGTTGATGCGGTGGGAACGGCGAAGCGTGCCATGGGGCGGGTGACTCCTGCTGCCGGAGCCAAGCGCATCGAGTTCGACCTGGTTGTTCGCCCCGATGTGCGATCATGCCGCACCGATCAGCACCGGGTCGAGCAGATCTTGGTCAACCTGCTCAACAATGCGGTGCGTCACTCCCCGACAGGTGGCAGCATTGGCGTGGAGGTCGCTCCTCGCGGAGAGTTCGTGGCATTCACCGTGTCCGACTCAGGCCCCGGGATTCCCGAGGGGGATCTCGAGGGCATTTTCGACGTGTATTTCACCAAGGCCGATGAAGAAAGCCGCGGCGCCGGCCTAGGACTTCCGCTGTCGCGGCGCCTTGCCCAGCTGCTTCGCGGTTCGCTCTGGGCCGGCAACCGCACTGGTGGCGGCGCCCAGTTCGTCCTTGAGATCCCGGCAATTCCTGCTGCATGAAGAACCCTTCACCCAATCCTGCCCTGCGGTTCACGGACACCCGATAGGTTGGTGCGATGCGGATACTCGTGGTGGAGGACGACCGGAAGGTCGCGGGTTTCATCGAGCAGGGGTTGCGGGAGGAAGGTTACGCCGTCGACGTGGCCGTTGATGGTGAGGCCGCGACCCTCGCAGCGCATATCCACGACTATGACATCATCCTGCTCGACGTCGTCCTGCCGAAGAAGAACGGCTTCCAGGTGGCGACTGAGCTTCGCCGCGAGGGGCGCACCACTCCGATTCTCATGCTGACGTCGCGCGATGCCGTAGAGGATGTGGTACGCGGTCTCGATGCGGGCGCCGACGATTACCTCGCGAAGCCCTTCCGCTTCGACGAACTGCTGGCCCGTATTCGTGCGCTGGTGCGGCGCGGTGGCCCCGAACGGATCGACATGCTCGCGTTCGGTCCGGTGGCTCTTGATCGCTTCAAGCATGTCGTGACCATCGACGCCCGCCCGATCGACCTCACCCAGAAGGAATTCCAGCTCCTCGAGCATTTCCTGATGCATCCCGAGGAGGTCGTTCGTCGCACGACGTTGCTGGAGAAGGTCTGGGACATGCACTTCGACCCCGAGAGCAACGTGGTGGACGTGCATGTCGGCAACCTCCGGCGCAAGCTCGAGGGCGCCACCGGCCGTCAATTGCTGCATACAGTGCGCGGCGTGGGCTTCGTGCTTCGCAATCCGGAAGGCTGAAGAAATCTTCACACTTCGCTCCATGATTTCTTCACGGAGCATTGGCGATCATTGTGGCACGATCGAGGAGTGACTGGCGTCTGCCGGTACCACGATCGCAACCACGAGGATCGCATGTCCGACACGCCGCTTACCACCCCCACCACCCGCCGCTCCTTCATCCGACGCAGCGCAGTCGCCGCCGTGGCGATGCCTGCTGTCGCAGGAGCCCTCGCGGCGTGCACCGATCAGGAGCCGGCCGGACGGACACCGCCCGACACCACCGGTGGGACGATGCCCGCGAACGCTGCCGCGCCTGCGGCGACCCAGACGCCCGCCGAGAAGGCGACCGAGATCGATGCCATGCACGAAAAGGGCATCAAGATGTTTCCGGCGAAGACGGCGGGAAAAGGCAACCAGCTCTTGGCGCCGAAGATGGTTGGCGCCGTGAAGGTCTACGAACTCACCGCGTCGGAGTTCGAGTGGGAGACGGAGCCGGGGCGCATGTACAAGGCCTGGGGCTACAACGGACAGATTCCCGGGCCGCAGATCCGCGTCCGCGAGGGTGACCGGGTGCGGATCGTGCTCACCAACCAGCTCTCCCAGTCCACCTCGATTCACTTCCACGGACTGGAGGTGCCGAACGACCAGGATGGCGTGCCGTTCATCACCCAGCCGCCGGTGAAGCCGGGCGAGACGTACACCTACGAGTTCACGGTGCCGAACTCCGGGTCGCACATGTACCACTCGCACCACAACTCCACCAAGCAGGTGGGGATGGGCCTGCTCGGCGCGTTCGTGGTCGAACCGAAGAATCGCAGCCGGGAACCGAAGGTGGATGTGGACTACGTCATGATCCTGAACGATGTCTCGCACGGTTACACCCTCAACGGCAAGGGGTTCCCCGCCACAGAACCGATCGTCGCGGCACTGGGCCAGACCGTGCGCGTCCGCCTGATGAACGAAGGCATGATGATTCATCCCATGCACCTGCACGGAATGCACATGACGGTGATTGCCAGGGACGGCTGGGACCTGCCGGCACCGTATCGCTGCGACACGGTCAATGTTGCGCCCGGAGAGCGGTGGGACGTACTGGTGAAATGCACCAACCCCGGTACCTGGGCATTCCACTGTCACATCCTGCCGCACGCCGAGAGCGAGCACGGGATGTTCGGAATGGTGACAGCGCTGATCGTGAAGTAGCGTCGGTGGGCGGTGCTATGCGGGCCGAGTGATCCGGACCCGCACGCCGTCGTCGGCCTCATCCACCAGCACCACCTCGCGCCCGACGTCCGCGAGCAGCGGGACCAGCGGATCGGGGAAGAACGGAAGGAGCACCTCAAAGTCGTGGTCGTCGACCTCGATCCGCTCGAGTATCCAGTTGAGCGGTTGCGGCGGCGGGAAGAGACGGAGGTCGACGATCTCATCCGTGCTGGCGATTGTGGCGGTTACTGGCGCCGGCGCGGCCAGCCGGGGCGTACCGCGCCAGAACCACGTTGACCAGTCCTCGACGTCGTACTCCTCGCTGTGGTGGCTGAAGCCTTGCCGACCAAGGAATTCGTAGAGCGGGACCGGACGGAATGTGGTGCGGAGATGCAGCACGCCGACCCCGTCTAGAGCGCGGGCCGCCGCATTGATGCGCGGCAGGGGCTCACGGCCAGCGAGCAGGTCGTCACGCACATCGAGATCGACGATCGCGGCCGGGTCGAAGTCGGGTCGTCGAGGTTGGAGAGTCATATCCCAGGATCGCCCCGACGCGCTCGTCGCGCCGTGACGGAAGTCACGCCTCGCCTCGTGCCCATGCCCGCAACTGTGCCGCCGGTGCCACCCGCAGCAGCGTGCCAGTCTGGTCGCGGACCAGTCCGACCTTTCGGAGCTGCTTGAACGCTCGCGAGACCGACTCGCGGGCGGTGCCGATTTCGGTGGCGAGTTGTTCCTGGGTGCGGTCGAGGTCGATCGTGACGCTGCTGCCGTCGGTGTCTCCGGCGCGGTCGGCGAAATCCGCGAGGTGCATCGCGAGGCGGGCGGCGACGTCGCGGAATGCGACGGTCTCGACGAGCTGAACCAAATGCCGGAGGCGTGAGCCCAGCGCGCGCACGACGGCCGAGGCGACATCGGGCTCGGTGCGGAATGCATGCTCGAACTCGCCGCGCGGGAGGAATGCGAGCCGCGACGGAACGACGGTCGCCGCTGACGCGGGATACGGTCCGCCATCGAACAGCGGGAGCTCGGCCACGGGCCGCCCTGGACCCTCGACGGCGAGGGTCTGTTCGCGGCCGTCGAGCGCTGTGCGGTATATCCGCACTCGGCCATTGAGCACCAGGTAGAGGCCACCGCAGGTATCGCCGGCGCGGAAGAGGCTGAAGCCGCTGCCAACCTCGCGCGGGACACAGCGCGCGGCCAGCCGCTCCAGGGTCGCCTCGCGGACGCCTTCGAAGAAGGGGAGGGCTGCGAGGATTGGGACGATGGTCGACATGGCCTCAATCAATGCCCCCAGGGCGAGTGTGACAAGCGTCACGGCGACGCCTCCATGCCGGGAACGATTTTGCGGACCTACCTCCACCGGAGCCGTTCATGTCGTCTGGTATCACCACACCGCCGTCTCGCCCTGTCGTATACGACAAGCAGGACACCCCGCTCGGCAAGGCGTTCAGGATCACCTTCGACGCGGGCCAGCGCTTGCCGACCCACGCCAATCCGTCGCGCATCGTGATTAGCGTGGTCCGCGGATCAGGGAGCATCGCACTCCCCGCCGACGCCGAGCGCCAGCTGGTGCAGGGCGGCTTCGTGCAGCTCGAACCGAATGAGCCGCACGCCGTCACAGCCGGCGATGACGGACTCGAACTGCTGGTGACGATGGTCGAGAACTGCTGCGGGATGTGTTGATGGCACCTCACGTGATTTGGTTCATCAAGGCGTCGCTCGCCTGGCTTGCCCTCGGCGTGACAATGGGCCTTGCCATGGCTATTCAGCCGGCGATGGCGGTCTACCGGCCGGCGCACTTCCACATGCTCTTCCTCGGCTTCGTGACGATGATGATCGCGGGGGTGGCCTACCACATCATCCCACGATTCGCGGCGGCCCAGCTCCACGCGCCGAAGCTCCCGCCGATCCACTTTTTCCTCGCTAACGTGGGGCTGACGCTGCTGGTGGCCGGCTTTGTGGTGCGGATCCACGAGCGCACGCCGGGTGTAGTGTTGCTCGCGACCGGGGGGACGCTCTCCGCAGCGGGGGCGTATGCGCTCGCCTGGAATCTCTGGCGGACGCTCGATCATGCCGCAGTTCGGCCCGTCATGCTGAGCCCAACGCGGTCGATACTGCGGGTTGAGCGCGCGGCGGGACAGTAGCCCGTGCCGCCGCTCACGCTGCGCTTCCTCCGGACAGCGGCAGGCTTCCTCCTCATCGGCATTGCCCTCGGACTCTGGCTCCTGATCGGTCGCGAACTCCGCGGGGTGTGGCCGGCCCGGCACTTGGTGAGCGCGCACGCCCACCTCCTGCTGGTCGGCAGCGTTCTGTCGACAATTCTCGGGACCGCGTTATGGCTGTTCCCGCGTCCCGTGAACACCGATCACCGTGTCCGCGCCTGGCACGGCGAGGCGGCGTATTGGTGCATCACAGTCGGCACAGTAGCTCGCACCGTGGGCGAGGTAGCCCGTGCCTCCAGCGAAGCACAATTGTGGCGATGGATCACAGTCATTGGCGGGACACTGCAACTGACGGGTCTGGCGTTCGGCCTGCTTGCACTCCGCGCGCGGGTGCGCGCCTCGGTGTCGCCTCGGTCCGCGCCACCATCGTCGCCCCCGCAGCTGTGACAATCGTCACGGCGGGCGCCCTCGATATCCGCGAATGTCCTCCTGTGCGACGCGCAGATGCGTATCGCACCGGACGGCCCTCGGGGCCCCAAGCACAGAGGACGGCATGCGGAATCAGACGTTGGGCAGGCTCACCATCATGGTCGGCGTCGTGGCTGCTGCAGGGTGTACTCCCAAGGCACCACAGCAGCTGGTGAGCGGGGATGCCGCCAGTCGGGTCTACGTGGCCCCTGGTGAGTACGACGAGCTCTACTCGTTCATGTCGGGTGGATTCAGCGGCAACGTGACCGTCTACGGCCTCCCCTCGGGCAGGCTGCTCAAGACGATCCCGGTCTTCTCGCAGTTCCCCGAAAACGGCTACGGCTACACCGAAGAGACCAAGCCGATGCTCGAGACGTCTTACGGCGCCGTGCCCTGGGACGACACCCACCATCCGCAGCTCTCGCAGACCAAGGGGATGGCCGACGGCCGATGGCTGTTCATCAACGGCAACAACACCCCGCGGATCGCCCGGATCGACCTGACCACCTTCGAGACCGTCGAGATTCTCGAAATCCCGCACGCGGCCGGCGGTCATGCGTCACCGTTCATCACGCCGAACTCCGAATACGTCGTGTCGGCGATCCGATTCTCGGTACCGGTGCCGAACGTCGACGTACCGGTCGAGACCTACAAGCAGAACTTCAAGGGCTCGCTGTCATTCGTCCGGGCCGACCAGCCGGGGAAGATGGAGATCGCGTTCCAGATCATGATGCCCGGGTACAACTACGACCTCGGTCGTGCGGGCAAGGGGAAGTCCGATGGCTGGTTTTTCTTCACGACCTACAACTCCGAGCAGGCCTTTACCAATCTCGAGCTGAACGCCTCGAAGAGTGACAAGGATTTTATCGCGGCGGTGAACTGGAAGCTGGCGGAAAAGTGCGTCGCCGACGGGAAGGCGAAGACGGCCCCGGCGCGCTACGCCCACAACACCTTCGATCATTCTTCGCGTCAGTCGAAGAGCGAAATGATCACCTCGGTCCGGATGCTGATGCCGACCGACTGCCCCGGAGTGGTGTACTTCCTTCCCACGCCGAAATCACCGCACGGCGTCAACGTTGACCCGACTGGCGAGTACATCGTCGGCGGCGGCAAGCTGGCGTCGGTGATCCCGGTGCACTCGTTCACCAAGATGATCGCCGCCATCGAGTCCAAGGCGTTCGATGGCGAACTCTACGGGATCCCCATCCTGAAGTATGAATCGGTGATGGCGGGCGAGGTGCAGAAGCCGGGCCTGGGCCCGCTGCACACCGAGTTCGATGACAAGGGCAACGCCTATACGTCAATGTTCATCTCGTCGGAGATCGTGAAGTGGAAGCTGGGCACGTGGGAGGTCCTTGACCGGATGCCGGTGTACTACTCGATCGGCCACCTTATGGTGCCCGGTGGCGACAACGTGAAGCCCTACGGCAAGTACGTCGTGGCGATGAACAAGATCACGAAGGATCGCTACCTCCCGACCGGCGCGGAACTGACCCAGTCGGCGCAGCTGATCGATATCAGCGGCGACAAGATGAAGATGTTGCTCGACTTCCCCACGCAGGGCGAGCCGCACTACGCCCAGGCGCTGCCGGCTTCGCTGATCCGGGACAAGCAAGTCAAGTTCTTCTCGTTGGCCGAGAGCACCCACCCATTCGTCACCCGGGCAGAGTCCGAGGCGGGTGTGAGCCGTAACGGCCGCAACGTGCACGTCAAGATGATCGCGATCCGGTCGCACTTCGCCCCCGACGTCATCGAGGGGATCGAGGTCGGCGACACGGTGTCGTGGCACGTGACCAACGTCGAGCAGGACTGGGACATCCTCCACGGCTTCGCGGTGCTCGGCATGAATACCGCCGAGATCATCCTGCAGCCGGGTGAGACCCGCACCATCAAGTGGGTGCCGCAGAAGCCGGGCATCTATCCGTTCTACTGCACCGACTTCTGCAGTGCGCTGCACCAGGAGATGTCGGGGTACGTGCGGGTGAGTGCCAGCGGGTCGGGCATCAAGCTGACAAGCGGCGTCAGCGCCAAGGCTGCGACGCAGCAGGCGCGCGCCGGGAAGTACGCGGCGCCAAAGCCGGAGGCCCACGCGCACCCGGCGGCTCAGGCTGCCGCAAAGGGCGGGAAGTAATTGTGACACCCCGGGCGCGCCTCCTCACGGTACTCGCAGTGCTGGTCGGGCTGGGAGCACTGGTCCTGCCTCTTTGGGAGGTGCGTCTCGGGGCTCCGCAGTACCCGGAGGGCCTCGGCCTGCAGATCCACGCGCACACCGTCACCGGGATCAAGCCGAACGACCTCCAGAACATCAACGGGCTCAACCACTACATCGGGATGAAGCCTATCCTGCCCGATGCAATCCCCGAATTGCGCTACATGCCATGGCTGATCGGGGCGTTGATCGTGAGCGGTGCGCTGCTCGCCGCTCGCGGCATGCGGCGCGGGCTCTGGGTCTGGCTCGCCGCCTTCGCGCTGCTGGGCGCGGTGGGCCTCTGGGATTTCTGGCGGTGGGAGCACGATTACGGACACAACCTCGACATGGATACGGCGATCATCGTGATCCCGGGGATGACCTATCAACCTCCGC
>JBKJMX010000119.1:0-6009 GCA_046596135.1 Gemmatimonadales bacterium | reverse complement strand
GGCATCGACTTCGTCTCGCGATGCTTCTTCCCCCGGCTCGGCGTGCCCGAAGATCCGGTGACAGGGTCGGCGCACTGTGCGCTCGCGCCGTACTGGCATGGAGTCACCGGCCGTACGACGCTGACCGGAGCGCAGGCCTCACGTCGTGGCGGTGTGGTGCGGTGCGAAGTCGTGGGCGACCGCGTACATCTCGCAGGTCGGGCGGTGACAACCGTCACCGGGACGCTGCTCGCATGAGCGGCGGACCGCGGATTTACATCAGCGTCGACATGGAAGGTGTGGCCGGGATTGTCCATGAGGACCAGACGAATCCATTCGATGCGCGGTGGAGCGCCGAGTACGCCCGGGCTTGTCGCCTGATGACCAACGAAGCGAACGCAGCGATCGTGGGCGCACTTGCCGCCGGGGCATCGCGAATCGTGGTGAACGATTCCCATTGGCACATGCGAAACATCATCGCCGAGGCGCTGCACCCCGCGGCAGAACTCTCAAGCGGGTCGCCCAAACCCTGGTCGATGGTGCATGGGGTCGACGAGGGCTTCGACGCGCTTTTCCTTGTCGGGTATCACGCTCGTGCAGGTACCGCAAAGGCCGGCATCGACCACACCTACACCGACGTGATCCACGATGTCCGACTCGATGACGAGGGCGTCGGCGAACTCGGCCTCAATGCGGCGTTCGCGGCGGACCACGGCGTGCGCACCACGCTGGTGACGGGCGATGCCGCCGTCTGCCGCGAGGCGGAACAGCGGCTTCCAGGGATCGCCACGGTGGTGGTCAAGGAGAGCCTGGGCCGCCAGGCTGCGCGATCGGTGCATCCTGACGTGGCGTGTGCTCGGATCCGCGAGGGTGCGGCCCGGGCTGCTACGCTCGACACACCACTCCGGCGAGTCGGCTCACCGTGCACGATCGAGGTGGACTTCGTCCGCACACACCACGCGGACATGGCGGAACTGGTGCCCGGGTCGATCCGGCAAGGCGACCGGACGGTGACCTTTCGCCACACCGATTATCGCGAGGTGTTCCGGGCGTGGCGCGCGATGTACAACCTGGCGAACGTGCCCTGAACGGGTCGCGGTCAGAGTAGCGGAAGGGGCTCTACCGGCGCGAGCTGGACTCGCGGGATCCGGCCGCCACGCTCCATGCGCACGCGCATGCCGTCCGGTCCGGGAATCTCGCGCCGCATGACCGTGCGGTCGTCACCAGCCACCCAGTACTTCCGTTTCACATTGTCGAGTTCGGTCGTCACCAGCCACGTCGGGCGGAACTTCACGACGCCGCGGTTCACCGCCACCATTGCCTCGCCTCGCGACACATCGAACTTCATCCAGCGCATTTCATCGGGCCGGTGCTCGAGAACAATCGGGAGGGAGCCGTTGTAGCCGGCCTGCAGCGGCAGCGTCGCGATGATCAGGTCGATCCCGGTCATCGCGTACGGTTCGGCGGGCAGCAGCACCTTACGCCGCGCCACCCGACCGTCTAAGCCACGGCGCTCGATCTCGACCGCGCGGCGGTTGATGGTCATGCGAAGGTCTCCCGTGGCGTCACGGCGCCAGGTCGCGAGGGTCTTCAGCGACCAGCGATCGAACCACACGCTGTCCGCGATGGTCGTGCCGCCGGCGATCGGCATCCGGCGGGTCAACAACCACACCTGATCCCGCCCCCAGCTTACCGTGTCGAGTTCGACGCTCCCCTCCGCCAGCGTTACCGTATCGCCCTCCGCCCGGATCATCCGTTCGGTGGAGAGTGCCGGGGCCAGGATAGCGCCGTCTGGGCGGGGCGCAAAACCATAGAATCCGTAGTTGGGAAGCTCGAACCCGACAGCCGAGCATGCGCTGAGCATGACAGCGAGGGAACAGAGCACGATACGGCCCGCCAGCGTACGCCGGAATGGAGTCATCAGCCCAGATAGTTGGAGGCGGTGCGCCAGTGGGGGGTCCCCAGAGAACCCAGCTTGGTCGTCAGCGGTCACAAGAATCCTTGGATCGGGTCGAAAATGGAAGCCTTAACATCGAACGACATCGTTCGTCCACCCCGCATGCAAAAATGGCTCATGACTGTCCTGATCGCGTCATGCACGGTAGTTGTCCCGGCGCGGGCCCAAGAGGGGATGTCGGCACGCGACTCCGCCCGGCACGTACTCGACCGTCTTGGGTACGGTCCCTCCCCGGGAAACGTTGAACTCGTGGCGACGACCGGTGTGATGCGCTGGGTCGAGTCGCAACTGGCAACGAACCAGCCCGGCGGCGCGCTGACAGAGCGTGAGCGAAAGTTCAAGGTCCTCGGCGTTTCGACTCGCGACATGGTAGCCATGCACGCCAATCAGGTGCGGCGCGTGGTTACCGACACCGGCTCGACTCGCCGGACCCCAGCGCGCACCATGACCGACGCTCCGGATGGCCGGACGCTCCGGAGCCTCAACGCGGAGTTGGCCGCCCTTACGCTGGTTCGAGCGGTCGAGGCCGAGGACCAGTTGCACGAAGTCCTGGCCGATTTCTGGCTCAACCACTTCAATGTCTTCGTGAACAAGGGCTTCGACCGCGCATACTTTCGCGATCACCTCGAGCGTACCATCCGCCCAAACTCGATGGGAACATTCTCGGCGCTGCTGATCGCGACGGCGCACAGCCCCGCGATGCTCTTCTACCTGGACAACGTCCAGAGCGTCGCGGCGCGAATGGGCGACGCAACCGACCGTACCGCTCGCGTCGAGATGGCTGCCCGGCGCCGCCACGTCGACCCGGCGCGTGCCGCTGCTGCAGCTTTGCGCGCACCCAGCGGGCTCAACGAGAACTACGCCCGGGAACTCCTCGAACTGCACACCGTGGGTGTGGGCGGGGGGTACACCCAACAGGACGTCATCGATGTCGCCCGGATCCTCACTGGCTGGAGCGTGGGACGCGGGGATCAGGCACCTGGCTTCGTGTTCAATGCACGCCTGCACGACCGGGGCGCCAAGCGGGTGCTCGGGATGTCATTTCCGGCAGGTGGTGGCGAGGAGGAAGGCGCACGCCTGCTCTCGATGCTCGCCATGCATCCTGCGACGATGCGTCATGTATCGGGCAAGCTGTGCGCTCGGCTGGTGTCCGATCAACCCGCCGCTGGGTGCATCGATGCAGCCGTTGCAGCGTGGGAGGCCAGTCGCGGCTCGATCACCGACGTGATACGGGCCATCGCGCACGATCCGGACTTCTGGGCTCCTGCGAACCATCGTGAAAAGCTCAAGACACCGCTCGAGTTCGTGGTGAGCGCGGTGCGCGCGATCGGAGCACACCCCGATGGCACGCCCCGACTGGCGCAGCAAGTTGCCCTCCTTGGCCAGCCGATGTTCCAGCAGAGCGTGCCCACCGGTTATCCGGAGTCGCAGGAGGCGTGGACCAACAGTGGTGCACTTCTCGCCCGGATGAACTTCGCGATTGCGCTGGCGGCGGGACGCATTCCCGGCGTCAGCATGGACCTCGACCGCGTCCTCCCCGCGACGCCGGATCTTGCCGCGTTGATAAATGCGATTGAGCGGGATCTCCTCGGCGGCGCACTCGGAACGCGCACCCGCGAGACGATCGCGCGCGAGATCCAAGGAATGACAGATCCCCGTGCGGCGCGGGCGAAAGCAATCGGGCTCGCACTCGGCGGACCCGAATTCCAGCGACAGTGAGCTGACGATGATCTCCCGCCGTGCATTCATGAAAGCCGGTTCACTGGCCCTGGTGTCGCTGGGTGCCGACCCGCTCTTCGTCGACCGGGCCGCCTATGCGCTGCGTCATTCGGGCGGCCGGGCACCCGGACGAACCCTGGTGTGCCTCTTCCAGCGCGGTGCGGTCGATGGTCTCTCGATGGTTGTTCCGGTTTCGGACCCGGCGTACTGGACGAACCGCAATCGAATCGCAATCCCCCGCCCCGAGCTCCTTCCGCTCGACGGACAGTTCGCGCTGCATCCTCGTCTCGCACCACTTCGCAAGCTCTGGGACAGGCAGCAACTTGCGATCGTGCACGCAGTGGGGTCACCGTCTTTGACGCGATCGCATTTCGACGCACAGGACTTCATGGAAACCGGTGCCCCCGACAAACGCTCGATCACCGATGGATGGGCAAACCGGTACTGCCAGAATCCGACCCAGCATGCCGACACGCCGTTCCGATCGGTGGCGTTCGGCGCACAGTTGCCGCGCACCCTCGCGGGGAGTGCGCCGGCCCTCGCCATCAAGGACCTTCGCACCTTCGGACTGCGTGAGGCGCGGGCGGACGGTGACCGTTCGCTCACCAACGCATTCGAGTCACTGTACGGTGCCGACGCCACGGGACTCGTGGCATCGTCGGCCGCCGAAGGGTTCGAGGCGATTCGGATGCTGCGCGCCGCGAACCCCGCGAACGTTGGTGCCACGAACGGCGCCGAGTATCCTCGAGGTGAACTCGGAACGTCGATGCGTCAGGTGGCGCAGCTCATTCGTGCCGACCTTGGTGTAGAGATTGCCTTTGTCGACGTCGGGGGCTGGGACACGCATGTGAACCAGGGGTCAGCGCAGGGCCAGCTCGCGACGCGGCTGGACGACTTCGGGGCCGCGATCGGGGCGTTCGTGACCGACCTCGGCGAACGGATGGCAGACGTGGCGCTCGTGACCATGAGTGAGTTCGGGCGAACCGTGAAGGAGAACGGCACCGGCGGGACCGACCATGGGCATGGCACGGCGATGTTCGTCATCGGCGGCGATGTGCGCGGAGGAATGGTGCACGGCGGCTGGCCGGGCCTCTCAGCGGACGCGCTGCACGAAGGTCGTGATCTCGCGGTCACCACCGATTTCCGGACCCTCTTCACGGAGGTGCTCCAGGGACACCTGGGAGCGGCCAACCTCGAAGGCGTCTTCCCGGGGTTCATTGCGGGCGCGCCGCTCGGCCTCTATTCATCCACTTGACCCGGTTCCCGGAGCGCCTCGCACGCACGATGTGACCGCCCGCGCACGGCGAGAGTCTGCACGGCTACCTTCGGAAACACACCGTTGCATTCCTCGCCTCGACCGCAGGACATCAATGGGCCGCAGGACCCCTTCACCACGCCATTCCCCGCTACTGCCCCAGTCGGACTCAATTTCTCCGCGGGTCGCGACACCGTTTTCTACACTCGCGACCGCGACCACCGCCTTGACGAGGTCGCCACTGACGGGACCGTCGCATCGGTCGTATACTCCGCCCCGCGAGCGCCGGATCGGCCCCTAGAACTGCGCAGCCCGGCCCGGGTGGGCTCGCGCGTCGTGGCCGTCGTGCAGGACATCGACACCTCGGAGCCACCGCTCTTTCCTGCTGGCCTCGCTCCCGCGTCAGCTTCACGATCGATCTCTACTCGTTCTGCGTCTCAGGGGGTACTTCGTGCGCATGTTCGTGAGCCGTGGCCGTGCGGCCATCGCAGCAGTGCTGGTGAGTGCCGCATTGAACGCGGGATGCAGCCACTCCGAGCCGGCGTCGTTCGTCGCTCCGCCTCCCGAAGGAACATTCGATCCAACCTCCCCGGTCCGGCTCACCTACAACCCGTCGACCGACGCGGCAGGAAGTTTTTCGGACGATGGAAAGTTCATCGTGTACACCTACAGCGTCGCCGGACGCCGCGACCGAGACCGATGTCTGGGCATCATGCCGTCTGGTGGAGGCACCCGATTGTTCGAGCGGTGCGAGACCCGCGCGGCGTACGCCGACTCATCGGACACCTTCACGTCAGCGGCGCTCGCTGCCGACGGACGCCTGCTCTATCTCCGCTCCACATCCCGGATCGCGACTCAGGTACCGGCCGGCCCGGGCCTGTACTTCGCGCCCGCGCCGGACGCACCTGGACAGCTGCTACTCACGCTTCCCGTGGCGATCGCCGGCGACTTCGCAACCTGGCTCGCCGACATCCGCTGGACCGGCACCAACAGCTTCACCGCGCTGGCACAGCAGATCACTGTCGTGCCGAAGTGCGCTGGCTGCACGGTGCGGGACACGGTGTTCATTCCGCTGGTAGTTGCCCGGGGGACGATCAAC
>JBKJMX010000122.1:0-42899 GCA_046596135.1 Gemmatimonadales bacterium | reverse complement strand
GCGATCCGGCCCCCGGGGTGGGTGAACTTGGCCGCGTTGTTGAGCAAGTTGGTGAACACCTGTGTGAGCCTGGTGTCGTCAGCATCGAGCCAGATCGGATCGGGAGGCAGGGTGAGTGTGAACAACCTATCCTCGGCGCGGAGCAGCGTCTCGCACGCCTCGACGGCACCCTCCAGGACGTCGGCGAGTGACACGATGTCCCGTCGCAGGTCGAGCCGGTTGCGCGTGATGCGCGACACGTCGAGGAGGTCGTCGAGCAGGCGTGTCATGTGACCGACCTGCCGCTCCATCATGTCGCGGGCACGTCGCACCGGCTCCACTGGACCGGTGTCAATGAGGCGCACGATCTCGAGGGCATTGCGGATCGGTGCGAGCGGATTGCGGAGTTCGTGCGCGAGGGTCGCGAGGAACTCATCCTTGCGCTGGTCGGCCAGCCGCAGTGCCTCCTCGATGGCGCGCTGTTCGGTGATATCGCTGCTCACCCCGACCATGCGAACCGGCTTTCCGTCCTCATCGCAGAAGACGGTCGCCTTCCCCGCGATCCAGCGCATCTCGCCCGCGGGTGTGGTGGTCCGGAACTGCACCGCGTAATCGCTGCGCGCGTCGACCGCCTGCTGCACGAGCAGGCCCACTCGTTCCCGATCGTCGGGGTGCACGAGCGCCTGGAATGCCTCAAGCGTCCCGACAAACTCGCTGGGTTCCATGCCGTGCAGATGCGCCACCTCGTCGGACCACCACACCGCGTTCGTGGTGAGGTCCCATTCCCACACGCCCAGCTGGCCGCCGGCCAACGCGAGTTGCAGGCGTTCCCGACTGCGGCGCTCGCCCTCCTCTACGCGGCGTTGGGCCGTGGCATCCCGGAATACCAGCACCACGCCCACGATCTGGTCGCGTTCGTCGCGAATGGGCGCAGCGCTATCCTCGATTGGACGCTCGATGCCGTCACGGGCGATCAGGAGCGTGTGGTTGGCCAGGCCCACGATGACGCCTTCGCGGAGCACACGCGCTACCGGCGTGGGAGTGGGCTCACGAGTTCGCTCGCTGATGATCCGGAAGACCGATTCCAGCGGCTCGCCGAGCGCGTCATTCGACCAGCCGGTGAGATCGCATGCCACCGTGTTGATCAGCGTGACGCGCCCGTCGAGATCGGTGGCGATCACGGCGTCGCCAATCGATGTCAGCGTCACCCGTAACCACTCCTCGCGGAGTTGGAGCGCCCGGGCCTTCGCGTTCGCCTCCCGGTGCGCTGCACGGGTGCTCTCGATGAGGGCGGTGATGACCACGCCCATCGCCGCAAACACCAGCGCGCCGGCCCAGAACGAGAGGTCGACGGGCATCGCACCAGCGGGGGGGGCGACGAAGATCGCCACCCCCCAGACGGAGAGGAACGACGCCAGAAGGCCCGGCCCGCGCCCTCCCAACCACGCCGCGGCCACGACCGCAGGATAGACCGTGATGAAGACAACGTTCCCGACCCCAAGAATCGGATCGAGGAAGTGACGCAACGCAACCGCGACAGCGACGCCGGCAACCGCTGCGCCGTATCGGGCGAATAGGGAGGCAGAGACAGGGGACACGTGAGCCTGGATCGCGGGAAAAAGGTGGCCGCCAGTAGCCGACGTGCAATCTGGATCCGGCTCGGGGTCGGCGCCAGCCGGGTCGAATTGGCACGCACCGAGGGACCATAAGGTCGTGCGCGCCCGGGGCCCCCCGAAACATGCACGCCCCCGGAATTCCGCCAGATGCAAGACGGTAATCGCCGGGAGCGTCCATGTCGATCTTGTCCTGCTATCACATCACCGCACGCACCGCGTGCGGATTGCCTTCACGATCCTGTCAGACCGCCCATCTCCTGCCCCACCGAGCTCCCAGCGCGAGAAAGACGAGTGCCGCGACGAACAACCCCACCGACACCGACCGCGCAGCAGTCTCGATGGCCGACGACGTCAAATCGCCAAAGGCGAGCGGGGCCGATGCGAGAGCGCCAGCCATTGACCCCAGGACCCACCGGCTCACTTGGCACCATCCCGATTGCCGACAGTGACGACTTCGCGCCGCCGATCACCACCGGACGCGGCAGCCGGGAACCGCGAGTCGGCCTGACGTGGCGCGCTGTCCGGAACCACGCGAAAGAGCGGCATGAACTCACCCATCGTCTGCGCTCGACCTTCCATGGCGACCTCCCATATGCGGAACGCAAAAAAGGCGCGTCGGCACCCCTTCGGGTGCTGATCGCGCCTTCGTCTCGGAGAGCCTGACTCTCGCGACAAGGCGGCTGGCCGGCTGCCAGCCCAATGACTACTTCCAACTATATACGAACAGGCCAGCGTTCGCGCAAGACCCATATCATTAGCGCCGGCATTCCCGGCCTCCCGGCGCATCGACGACCTCTGGTGCGGCTCCGGTGGCTACCTTCCGGTGATGATCATCCTGCTGCTTCTCGCCACGCTCGGCGTCGTCACGCCGTCGGATACCGGATTCGCCTCGATCGTGCTGGAGCAGGTGCAACGCCATCCGTTGCTCACCCACGTTGACCTCTACAAGCTGGCCCATCAAGCGGCCTTCGGCGCCGAGCACGCGATTCCCGACTCAGCGATGGCAGCAGCGTGGCTGGCGCGGGAGTGGGAAGCGCTGCCCGACCGACCTGAGGCCACCTTCGACACCATTGCCCCGGGAGGCACGCTGGTGCGCCTCAACCTGCGGGCCTGGCGTGATCAGGGCGGATCGCCTGACGTGGTGCTCGCGGCGTTCCTCGAGACTGGTCGCTCGTTTGAGCGCCGGCCGGAGGTGTTCGATCGCTATTGGGCGGCCATTGTCGAGTTGGCGCGAACACAGCGCATCCCCTTCGATGCCGAGTCGCTCCGGCGCCACGGCGCCATGATGCGGAATCGGGGTTATCCGGCGGTGAGTCATTCCCCGGAGTATCGCGCCGCGTACCAGCCGGCCTACCGCGTGGTCCGACCGGAGGTCGTGCACCGCCTCCGTCGTTGAAGCGTCCCCCGTGTGTGAACGGGAGCATTCATGACTAGGCGACAGCAGTTGATCACATTCTTCGAGGACTTCGAGGCGAGCCTCAATGCGGCGATCCTCTGCGACGCGCCCGGGGCTACCAATGCGGCGACGGCGTTCGATGAGACGTTCGTCGACGGAAACGAGGCGGGCGTCGAATGCCGGCGCAACGACGACCGCTTCGTCGAGGCGATCATCGCGTCATGCGAGACCTATCGCCGCAACGGGATCCGTGCACTCCGGCTCGAGGGCATCGATTCGACGCCGATCGACCAGGATCACGTGATGGCCCGGGTGCATTGGCTCGCCGAGTACCGTGACGCCGACGGCACCGACGTCCGGATTCCCTTCGACACAGTGTATTTCGTGCGAATCACCGGGCCGATGAAGATCTTCGGCCGCATCACCGGGGATGAGCAGCGGGCGCTCCGCCAGCACGGGTTGGCCCGGCAGTGACCCACCCCCTGAGCCCAGAGGTGTCCTGATGGAAGTCAATGTTTTCGAGCTCGACGAAGCCGGCGTGATCACCGGACCGGTGACGATGGATCGCGTCGTGAAGACCGACGCCGAATGGCAGGCGCAGCTCACACCGGACCAGTATCGCATCACCCGCAGCAAGGGGACCGAGGCGCCGTTCTGCGGCAATCTCCTCGATAACAAGAAGGCCGGCACATACATGTGCGTCTGTTGTGACCTGCCACTGTTCACGTCGAACGCAAAATTCGACTCGGGCACCGGCTGGCCGTCGTTCTTCGAGCCGGTGGCCCGCGAGAACGTCATCGCGCACGAGGACACGTCGTGGGGGATGCAGCGCACCGAGAGTGTCTGCGCGCGCTGCGACGCCCACCTGGGCCACGTCTTTCCCGACGGGCCTGCCCCCAGCGGACTCCGCTACTGCCTCAACTCGGAGTCGCTGACTTTCCGCCCGCGGTAGCGCCGTACCCAGAGGGGGCAATCCTGCAACATCATGGCGTGGCAGCTTGGGCTCGCGGCGACGCCGCGCCGATGGGGCCGCTCGTGCACGACCTCAAGGTGGACTGCTGCGTGGTCGGGCTGGGCGGCTCTGGGCTCGCCGCTGTCCACGCACTCCTCGATATGGGCCAGCGTGTGGCAGCGATCGACGCGATCGGGGTCGCCCCGGGTGCGGCCGGACGGAACGGCGGTTTCCTCCTCGCCGGTACCGCCGCCTTCCATCACGATGCGGTCGCCGCACTCGGCCGCGACCGTGCTGCTTCACTCTATCGGCAGACCCTTGGCGAGCTCGATGCCCTCGAGACGGACACGCCCGACGTCGTGATCCGCCGCGGATCGCTCCGCATCGCCAGTGACCACGCGGAACTCGCCGACTGCACCCGGCAGTTCGACGCGATGTCCCGCGATGACCTGCCGGTGGAGCGTTACGTGGGCCCGGAGGGGGAGGGGCTGCTCTTCCCGTTCGATGGCGTGTTCAACCCGGGGTTGCGATGCGACGTCCTCGCCGCGCGTGCGATCGCCCGCGGCGCGCTGTTGCATGCGCCAGCGCAGGCCGACGCCATCCATCCCGGCCTGGTGCGCGCGGGCGGGCATCAGATCCATTGCCGGCACGTATTCGTGCTCGTCGATGGCGGCCTGGCAACAATTCTCCCGGAACTCTCCGGCGTGGTACGGACCGCGCGCCTGCAGATGGTCGCGACCGCACCCATCGGACGGCGCATCTGGCCCCGGCCTGTCTACTACCGTCATGGCTACGAGTACTGGCAACAGCTCGAGGACACCTCGGTGCTTGTCGGCGGATTTCGCGACCGCGCCGGCGAGTCTGAGTGGACGGAGCACGCTGGGCCAGGCGATGCGGTGCAGTCACGTCTCGACACATTCGTGCGCGACCATCTCGGTGTGACCGAACCAATCACACACCGATGGGCGGCATCGGTTGGGTTCACCGGCGGGGTGCTTCCCTATGTGGGCGAGGTCCGCCCCGGCGTGTGGGCGGCTGGAGGATACAACGGTACCGGCAACGTGATCGGGGCGATCTGCGGTCGCGGGCTCGCCGAACTCGCCGTCACCGGTGATCCCAGCATCCTGCGACACCTGCGGGGTTGAGCAGTGGTCCACGACACGCCGCGAGCCCATGGATGGCGTCGCGGCGTGCGGCGGTCCGTCAGAGGGTGAAGTTGATGCCGCCCGCAACCTGCGCGCGAGAACCGTTGCCGGCGATGATCCTGACTTCGACAAAGGGGTGCACCTTCCCCTTGAGCGATTCATATCCGCCGAACAAGTTGAGGCCGGTGTCGGTGTTGTTGCGGTCGCGAAAACTGCTTCGCGTCACGTTGAGCCCTGTGCCCACGTAGAGCCAGCGCAAGCTCTGCGGGGCGATCCGGTACTTGAGATCGACATTCAGCTGGGTGAGCGACCCGGGGTCGACGAAGAAGTAGTCGAACGACGGATAGAACTCGAGATGACGCGCAATCGGAACGCCGAGCTGGGCGCCGACGCCGAACTCCTCGAAGTCGAAGTCGTAGCTGATCCGGGGACCGAGATGTGCCTGGGAAGTCTGGGCAGCGGCGGACTCCGTCATGCCAGCAGCGCCGACAACGGCCAGGATGGCTACGGCGAACGGGAATCGCATGTGGTTCTCCTTTCGGTGGACCGCGGCGATAATGCCGGTGTCGACGGGAAGGACGACCTGCCGGGCAGCACTGCACACATCCCAGCGCCTCCGCCACGCAATCCAACCTGAAACGGACCATCATGGAGAGGCAGTGCCGAGACGCAATCCCCCCGGACCGAGCCGACTGGTGTTTTCCACCGAACTGGGACGCACCTGTCCGTCGTGTCGAGAATCACTCTCGGCATGTCGCTGCAGGGATGCCGACACCCCGGTAGGAGACGGGAATGTTCGAGTGCGGCGCGAGACCAAGGGACGCGCCGGGAAGGGCGTGACGCTGATCACCGGCCTCGCGCTCGGCAGGGACGGCCTGGCGGACCTCGCCACCGCGCTCAAGAAGCGCTGCGGCTCTGGTGGCACGGTGCGCGATGGCACCATCGAAATCCAGGGCGACCACCGCGACACCGTCCTTGCAGCACTCATCGACCGAGGCCACAAGGCGCGCCTCGCCGGCGGCTGAAAGGGGTGCGCGGGGCGTCTCCCGCGATATAATGCATTGCATCCACTTCGGTGCGTGCCCCGACACAGCGCCTCGATCGTCGCCTTGGCCATCAACTGATTCACCGGAGTTCGAATGCCCGAATCGGCCCGTCTGAGAACCCACCCACAGCAGCGCTTCGATGCCCCGGCTCACCTGCTTGACCTCGGCTCGATTGCGGAAACGTTGCGAGCTGAGCAGCACGACGCGGTGTCGGGCCACCGGCAGATTGCCATCTACAAGCACGGACAGGCGACCCTCGTGCTCTACGCGTTCGAAGCTGGTGGAGAGATGCCCGCACACGACACCGAAGGTGTCGTGACCATTCACGTCCTGAGTGGCGAACTGAGTGTCACAGTGGGAACCACCACGCATGACGTGGGGTCAGGTCAAGTACTCGCCCTCGCTCCCGGCGTGCGACACAGCGTTCGTGCGTCGGAGCCGGGGGAGATGCTCCTCACGGTGCACTTCGCCGGCGCGTAGACGGTCCCGCGCGCGGCCCTGGATCCGACCGGGTTGGATCCTGTCGGTCGTCTTGACTGTCGCGGGATTGCCACTCGGCGCCTGGTACCTCACCACGACCGTGCTCGCCCCGACCATGCGGCTCGCCGCACTCAGGCGCCAGCCGCCGCCTACTCTGCTCCGCGTGCCCGTGTCCGGCATCCGGGTTCAAAAGCTGGTCGATACCTGGGGAGGAATTCGCAGCGGCAACCGTCGACACGAGGGCATCGACATCATGGCGCCACGCGGCACCGCCGTGGTCTCGGCGGCGCCGGGCTTGGTGTCGATGATTGGTGAGAACGGTCTGGGAGGCACGGTGGTGTGGGCGGTCGGCCCGGGGGGCGAGCGTCATTACTACGCGCATCTCGACAGCGTGGCAGCGATTGTCGAGGGGCAGGACCTGCTCCCCGGGGACACGCTTGGATTCGTGGGGAACACCGGCAACGCCCGCACCACTCGACCGCATCTGCACTACGGCATCTACACCGACAGCGGAGCGATCAATCCGTACACCCGATTGATCCCCCCGTGGCGACGCAAACGCCCTACTGGCGGTCCTTGAACATCTCGTAGAGCTGGGTGTGCTTGGTGTCGAGCGGCACTGACCGACCGTCGATGAAGAGGTAGCGGGTATCGGTCGTGGCCTCCAGCATGTCACCGGTGGTCACCACAAGGTTGGCCATTTTTCCTACGTCGATTGAACCCACGCGGTCGGCAATACCGAAAATCTCGGCAGGCCAGAGCGTGACCGCACGCAGCGCATCCTCTTTCGACAACCCGAAGGCTGCCGCCATCCCCGCATGATACGGAAGGTTGCGCACCTCGGCGCCCGCGTCACCGGACGTGATCGCGAACTTCACTCCGGCGGTCGCCAACCGAGCAGGCGCCGTGAAATTGATGTCGTACGGATCATCCTCGCGCGAGGGCAGGTCCATCACACCGGTGAGCACGACCGGGACGTTCTTCTCCTTGAGCACCGCGGCAACTGCCACCGCCTCGCGTCCACCCATGATGATCGGGCGAACCTTGAGCTCTTCCGCGAACGTGATCGCGGCGCGGATATCAGCGGCACGATCAGCCGGAAATATCACCGGCATCTCGCCGCTGATCACCGCCTGAAGCGACTCCAGAACCACGTCGTGTGATGGCCGAGGCAGCGTCCGATCGCGGCCCCATGCGGCGTGGGCCTTGCCGTAAGCCATCGCATCGACAAAGAGCGTGCGGATGGAATCGAGCTGCTGCTCACGAGTGCGATTGACCTCTTGAGTGTTCCCACCGCCGCCGCCACGGCCTCCACCGAATCCGCCGCCAAACGATGCCGACGGCAACTGGATTACGAGCGCGGCCCGCGGCACCATTGCCATAGCGGGCGCCGTGGAACCTGCGAGTTGGAACACGCCCGCCTGGCCCGAGACCAATCCACCCGACGGACGCGACACGACCTGGGTGATACCCACCACGCGGGTGACACCGATGTGCGCGCTGTGCGGGTTGAAGCCATTGAGCGCCTGCACGTTCGGGTTGAACCGTCCGGTCTCGCTGTTGTCGACGGTTGACGCGGCACCCTGAGGAATCTCGGACAGTCCCATCGACGTCCCGGCGTCCATCATTCCCGGATACACGTGCAGCCCGGTTCCGTCGATCACCTGCGCGCCCGCGGGCACGCTCACTGACGCGCCCACCGCGACAATCTTCCCGCCGCTGATCACCACCGATCCGTTCTCGATCACGGGCGCCGTCACCGACACGATCCGGGCATTGCGGATGACGACCGTGGCCTGCGGCCCCGGCAGCGGATTGTAGGAACCAAGCTGTCCCATCGCTGGGGCGGGCAACGTCGTTGCCGTCGCCGCTGCCGCCATGAGTCCTGTCATGAATCGTGACATCAGCGGTCCTCCCCGGTCGGTGCTGGCGCGGCGCGACCGGCGCGCCCCGCACCGCCCGGAACCATGTTCGGCTCGGCCTTTTCCAGCATCGCGCGTTCCTCGGCGAGCTCGACCTGTTGAGCTGCTTCCCGACTTCGATCGAAGAACACTTCACCGTCGATCAGCGTGGCGTCGACCCGTGAGTAGACCGAGAAGGGGTGCCCTGACCAGATCGCGAGGTCGGCATCCTTGCCCACCTCGATCGAACCGACCCGATCCTGCACGCCGAGCTGCACGGCACCGTTGTAGGTGATGGTGCGAAGCGCCTCTACCTCCGTGAGCCCACCGTAACGCATCATCTTTGCCGCGTCGATGTTGAGCCGGCGGATCCGCTCATCGGAGTCGGAATTGATGGTCGCGACGACACCGTGACGCATCAGGATGGCGACGTTATACGGGATCGCATCATACGCCTCGATCTTGTATGACCAACTGTCGGCGAAGCTCGAGAGCCCCGCTCCGTGCTTGGCGATCTCGGCGGCAATCTTGTAGCCCTCCAGGCCGTGTTGAAGCGTCTTGATCTTGAATCCGAACTCGTCGGCGAGGTCGAGCAACATCAGCATCTCGTCGGCCCGGTAGGAGTGCGCGTGCACCAGGCGCTTCCCCTCGAGCACCTCGACCAGCGGCTCCAGCTCGAGGTCGCGGCGGGGCGCCACCAATCCACGCTGTCCGCGTGCGGTGCGGGCGCGGTAATCGTCCCAATCAGCGCGATAGTCGCGAGCCCGCACGAAGGCGTCGCGCAGTACCTCTGCCTGCCCCATGCGGGTGAACGGATAGCGCCGGGGGGCCTGCGGCTGGCCCTGCACGATGACGGTATTGGCACTCTTCCGCGTCACGTTCTCGCCCAGCGCAAACTTGATCCCGGGCATGGCGCCTGGAAACAGCATCTCGCTCGCCGGTCGACCGTCTTTGAGCTTCACCGTCGCGTTCTGGCCGCCGATGGTGTTGGCCGATCCGTGCAGGATGTTGATGGTGGTCACGCCGCCGGCCAGCGCCCGATGGATTCCGACGGATGTTGGATTCAGTACGTCGGTGATCCGCACCATTGACGTGACTGATAGCGACCCCTCATTGATTGCGTCAACCATCAGGTGAGAATGCGGGTCGATAATGCCGGGCATCACATACTTACCCGTCCCATCGATGATCGTGGCACCGCTTGGCGCCGCGAGGCCGGTGCCGATCGCGGCGATGCGACCGTTCTGCAACAGCAGGTCAGTACCGATAAGCGTGCCGCGCGTGACGGTGAGCACCGTCGCGTTGCGGATCAGGATGGGTGCGGTGCGGGTGCCCTGTGCTGCGGCGCTGGAGGCTGCCAGCGCGAGCACCGCGAGAAGCCGTGCGGATTTCGTCATGGTCAACTCCTTCAGCGTGTGGAGGGACGGAGGGGAGTCACGGTCGGCGCGTTCGCATCCGGGCGCGTGCCACTGAACCGACCCAATGCATGCCCCACGACGGACACTCCACCGCGGAGCGCGTTGCCGTCGAGCAGTCCGACAAAGACTCCTTCCTCGGTGCCGTCACGGATCGTGATCGTTGCGGTAAACCGGAACTCCCCATCGGTCCCGATCGAACCGTTCTGGATCTCGCCCGATCCCATCGCGCCCTGCATGGTGCCGGTGAGCTTGTCGCCATCCTGACGCAGCGCAAGGGTGACCGCATGCGTAGTCCCGTCGATCTCGACGTTGACCGTCCATGTGCCAGTGGCGGTGCGCGGCGACTGAGCTGGTGCCGCGCCGCCGCGTGCGCCGCCAGCCGCTGCTGCAGGAGCTGGCGGGTCGGGAATCGTGAATGCCCGGCCGTCGACGAAGACCTGCGTCACTCGAGCATCGCGACTGAAGACGTCCCCCCGGGTGATGGTGAGGTTTGCAATCTTCCCCGCCTCCAGCGAACCGAGTCGATCGGCCACACCCAGAATCTCCGCGGACCCAAGGGTGAGCGCACGCAGGGCCACGTCGGGCGAAAGTCCGTTGTCGACTGCCCGGCGCACATTGGGGAGGAACTCGACCAGCGCCGATGTGGCACCTGACTGGAATGCGAATCGGACTCCCGCCTGCGCCAGCAACCCCGGTCCCTTTGGTGCCTCGACGCGCTCACGAAGGACGCGAATCGGATCCGGGTCCGCCTCTGCGGCTGGCGCGGTGGTGCGCCGGGGAAAGTTCACGCTGAGCAGCACCGGCACATTCTCACGCTTGAGACGGTCCGCAACCCGCCACGCCTCGCTGCCACCAGCGATCATCGCGCGCAGATTGAACTCCTGCGCCAGGTCGAGCGCTCGCTCGATCTCGCGCTGGCTGTTCGCGAAGAACACGACCGGCATCTGCCGGGAGAGCACCGGCTGTAGCGCCTCGAGAGACGGATCCCGATCGGGCCGCCGAATCCCGCGCGCATTGGAGCTGGTGTATGCCGACTGCTCGGCGCCGTACGATTGCGCATCGAGCAGCTCCTGGCGGAGCGCCGCGAAGACACCCATCAGCGAGCCGGGGTAGCCACCGCGCGCACCCCCACCGCCACCGCCAATGGAGAAGCCGACGTGTTGCGCGATCGGCGCCTTGACCACCATCGCGGACACCTCCTCGCCACTGAGCGAAATCACCGCCGACTGACCCCGGAAGACGCCCGCCCCCTGCGCAGTAAGCGCCGCCGTGATACCGGCGGCGTGGGCGGACGCGAACCCCGACTCGTCGGCCCGCAGCTGATCCAGCACCTGCATCTCGGGCTGCAGCCCTACTGGGTAGCCGGAGTTGGGCGCCGATGGACGAGCCGCCGCCGCTGCCCCGCCTCCAGCCGGAGGCGTGGGAATCCCGAGCGTGCCATGAGCATCGATGAAGCCCGGATACACCGAGAGA
The DNA here is from genome assembly GCA_046596135.1 of Gemmatimonadales bacterium. Taxonomy (GTDB): domain Bacteria; phylum Gemmatimonadota; class Gemmatimonadetes; order Gemmatimonadales; family GWC2-71-9; genus Palsa-1233. Next base: position 31,493 of record JBKJMX010000122.1, on the reverse strand, counting down.
CCGGTACCGTCGATGACACGGGCGTCGGCCGGAACGGCCTGATTGGCACCGAGGGCGACGATCAGGCCATTGCGAACGACGATCGTGCCGCGTTCGATGACTGGCCCCGAGACGGGCACGAGCCGGGCATGGGTGATGGCGTAGGTCGCGGGCGCATTGCGCTGCGCGGCGAGCGGAACGGCGGCGAGGGCGCCGAGCGCTACCGCCCCGATGGGGCGGAGGGAGTGTACCATCCGTTGTCTCCTGGAGATTCCTGGACCGGGATCGGTCACGCGCCCCCTTATACGCACAGCCCGGGCGCCACGTTCGATCCAGAGTGATGGGAAGCGTGCCGCGACCGATAATAGTGTAATATTGGGGGTTGCCGCTCCTCCGTGATTCGACATTTCTCTCGCGCGCATGGATACCATGAAAGACAAGCAACTTGAGAAGTTGATGCGTCAGGCCCAAGGCAAGGCCGCCGACAAGGGCAAGGCCGGTCCGCGTCCCACGTACGACCCGACGCTCGAGGCCACAAAGGGCCCTCAGGAGCAGGGTGACAACGATGCCGCGTTCCTCTTCAAGGAAATGAAGAAGCGCGAGTTCTGAGAGGGTAACCAAGATGTCACGTTCCGCTCGATCGGCCGCGTGCGGCCTCCTTGTCGCGCTGGCTGCGTGCAGCGCCCCTGAACGTCCTGCCCCACCCGCCGACACGACACCACCCGTCGCCACGACCCCGGCACCTCCCGACGCTGCTGAACCCGCTGCCCAGTGGCGACTCAGCCCGCACGGGCTTGGTCCGGTCATGATCGGCGTACCGCTCTCCGAGATCGCTGGGACGATCGGGGCCTCGCCCGACATCAACCCTGCAGAGCGGGAATGCAGCTACGTCCGTGCGTCGGGCGCGCCGGCAGGCGTCGCCTTCATGATCCGTGATGGCCGAATCGCCCGGGTTGATGTCCACGAGGCCACCGTCCGCACGGCGGAGGGGGCCGGGATCGGCACAACCGAATCGGAACTGCGCACCCTCTACGCCGGTCACCTCATGGAACGCCCGCACAAGTACACCGACGGACGCTACATGATCGTGGCGCCCGTTGGCCCCGATTCAGCGACCCATCGGATGGTCTTTGAGACAGATGGAAGCGTGGTGACCAAGTTGCGCAGCGGGCAGCTCCCGGAAGTTGAATGGGTTGAGGGCTGCTCCTGAGCGCGGCGTGATGCGCGCTGCGCTGGCGCTCGCCGCGATTGCGGCCGCCGCGTGTGCCGGCCCGCCCGCTCCCGGCGCGCCGACGGCTCGCGGTGCAGACGCAGACGCCACGATGCGCCGCGGGCTGCAGATCGCCGCACAGTACCGTGCTGCCGCGATCACCGAGCGACGGTTCACCCACGCCGATTTCTGGCGGGCCGTCGAACAGCCACTTACCAGCAGTGTGTTCAGGGTTGATGAAGTGGGTCGATCGATCCAGGATCGACCACTCCGGACTGTCACGTTCGGCAGCGGACCGATTCGGGTGCTGCTCTGGTCGCAGATGCACGGTGACGAAGCCACGGCAACGATGGCCCTCGCCGACATCTTTCGTTTCCTCGCCGAGGCGACGGACGATCCGCTTCGCGAGCGGCTCCGTGAGCAACTCACCATCGTCTTCCTGCCGTTGCTCAACCCTGACGGTGCCGAGCTCTTTCAGCGCGAGAACGCGCTGGGCGTCGACATCAACCGCGATGCCCGTCGGCTCGTGACCCCGGAGGCCCGTGCCCTCAAGCGGGTGCACGATCGCTTCCAGCCCCGCTTCGGCTTCAACCTCCACGACCAGAGCGCCCGTACGCGGGTCGGGGACAACGGCGAACAGGCGGCCATCGCGCTCCTTGCCCCGGCGTACGACGCGGCGCGGGGTTACAACGCGGTGCGCAGCGACGCCCGTCTTGTCGCCGCGACCATCGCGCAATTGCTCGCCAGCGAAATCCCCGGGCGTGTCGCGCGCTACGACGACACCTTCAATCCACGCGCCTTCGGCGACCTGATGCAGACTTGGGGCACGAGCACCGTGCTGATCGAGAGCGGTGCACTGCCGGATGATCCGCAGAAGCAGCGCCTTCGGGCCATCAATGTCGCAGCGATCCTCGGCGCGCTCGATGCCATCGCAACCGACCGGTTCGGTGCGGCGGGCGCCATCCCGTATGAATCGCTGCCATTCAACAGCGGCGGCTCCAGTGATCTCCTGGTCGTCGGTGCCCAGATTGTCCTCCCCGGCCGGGGGCCGATGCTGGCCGACATCGCCATCAACTTCGACGACCCGGTGGCACGCACCGGTGCGCGCATTCGCGAAGTCGGTGACCTGCAGGCCGTCCAGGCGATCGACACTCTCGATATTTCGGGACTCTTTCTCCATCCAGCGCGCCGGGCACTCGTCAACCGCGGGGCGGCGTCGTGGTTGACGATTGGCAGCATCGCGGCGTTCGATGTGCGACGCGGACCGGAAACGGGGAGCGCGCTCGTGAGGCAGATCGGCGACAGCGCGCGGTGAGTTCGCCCGCTGTCCGCGTTCTTGCCGCGTTCGTCATCGGTCTCGCCGGTGGCACGCTGGCGGGGACCGAGCAGCTCGCATCGTGGATTGAACCGATCGGCACCATGTGGATCAATGCGATCCGGATGCCGATTCTTCCGTTGCTCTTCGCCCTCACCGTCGTCGGTATCGGCGGGTCGAGCAACGCGCGTGACGCTGGTCGCCTCACCGCTCGCGCCTTCCTGACATTCGTGGTGCTACTGACGGTGGTCACCGCCGCCGCCACCGTGCTCGCCCCGATGCTCCTCGCGGGCATCCACCTCGACCCGGCGAGCACTGCTGCACTCCGCGAGTCGGTGGCGGGTACGGGCGCCGACACTCCGGCACTCTCACTCGTCGACTGGGCGACGGGGCTGATCACGGTCAATCCGGTGAAGTCCGCCGCTGACGGCGCGCTGCTGCCGCTGGTGATCTTCGCGTTGCTGTACGGGCTCGCACTGACCCGGGTCGGCGAGGCACATCGAGCCCTGCAGCTCGGTTTTTTTCGCGGCGTCGCCGACACGCTCACCGTGATCATCGAATGGGTCCTGCTGCTCGCGCCAGCCGGTGTCTTCTCCCTCGCCTTCGTGCTGGGCACGAGAGTGGGCGCGCCGGCTGCCGGCGCCGTTGTCTGGTACCTCGCCGTTGCCTCGGCGCTCGTTGTTGTGGTGATGATCCTGCTCTATGTGCTGATGCTCACAATCGGGCGGCAGCCCCTTCGGCCACTCGTGGCCGCTCTCGCCCCGGCACAACTCATCGCCCTGTCGTCGCGCTCATCGCTGGCATCACTGCCCGCACTCATCGAAGGGATGAAGAAGCACCTGCGCCTCCCGCCACGGGCGATCGAAGTCGTGCTCCCGCTCGCCGCAGCGGTGTTCAAGATCAACGCCGGTGCGACATGGGCATTCGGCGCCGTCTTCGTGGCCAAGCTCTACGGCGTGCACCTCGGCGCCGAGCAACTCGTGATCCTCGGTTTCGCCACAGTGCTGCTGTCGTTCACCACGCCGGGAATCCCGAGTGGCGGATTCTTCGTGCAAGCACCGCTCTATGTCGCACTCGGCCTCCCCGTCGAGGGGCTCGGGGTGCTGATCGCCGTCGACCTCGTGCTCGACATGTTCAAGACGGCCTGCAACGTCACCGGCTTCGCGGCGGCGGCGGTCCTGGCTTCTCCCGGACAGGTTGCGACGGGGGCCTGATCGCGCGTCCGGTCAGGGTGGACATCAACAGGGGCACCGCGTCGATGCGATGCCCCTTCGTCTTGCCCCTGAAACCGGTGTGCCGATCAGCTACGGCGAGTCCGCTGGTTGCCTGACGCCATCGCGATTGAACCATCGGGGATCACGGTGAGCACCGGCTCGCCCGACGCGCCGCGCTCCGCCACCAGCGTGTACATCACGGTGTTGTCCAGCGGGCCGATATGCTCGGCGATCACTCGCCCATCAGCGCTCCTGAGCTGGAAGCGGGCGGAATGCACCCCGACTTCTGCGTAGCCGGTGCAACCGCCAGCTGGCGTCGCTCCGAACGCCAGATGTTCGTCCGTGACCACTTCCATGCTGCCCATGTCGGCGATCCGGTTGACGAACCGAACCTGCGCCATCCCGGCCGCCGAGGCCTCCTCGATCCAAGCGGACCCGGCTGGCTCGATCACCACCGGAAGCTCGACTCGCTGCCCCATGCAGGTGGACGCAAGCGCCCATGCGAGAGTGGCGCTTCCCATCCGGATCGGTGATCGCATCAGCCCTCCATGAGCAGCATCAGGACGCAAAAAAGGCGCGATCGCCAGCTCCTTTCGGAGGGTCGATCACGCCTTCGTCTCGTCGGGTCAGAAACACCCGGGCGACAAGGGTGGCCACACATCGCTGGTGGCCGGTTGTGCATGGTATATACGGCCCATTCCGGGGGTCCGCAAGTGCCGCCAGCCCACGGGACCACGGTGGATGTGTGATCCGCCCTTGGGAACGTCGTCATCCTCTCCGCATCCCCCAACCGGAGTGGACGATGCCGAAGGGCGACAAGTGGGCAACTGTCAATGACGACCACGGTGGCGGGAAGCGGTCCGGCTCCGGCCGGATGAGCTGACCCCCGTGCCTACCACGGGTCATCACGAAAGCAGGACGCCGACCGGTCCCGATGACGCGGTCGCGAAGCTCCGGGCCCTGATCGCCGGGATCGACGTCGCGATGTTCGTGACGGTCGACCGCGACGGCCGGCCATCAAGTCGCCCGATGACGGCGATCACCATTCCCGGTGATGCCGACCTCTGGTTTGCGGCGCCCAGCAACTCCCCGGTGGCCACCCAGGTCCGAGCGTGCGCCGACGTCACGCTGCACTTCGTCGAACCCGCGAGCCGTTTTGTCGTGGTAACGGGTCGTGCCCACCTCCATCGCGGGCTCGACCAGGCACATGATTCCTGGACCCCCGACCTGGACCTGTGGGTGCCGGGTCGGGGCGATGATATCGCCTTGATCCACGTCAACGTCGATGGCGTCGAGTACTGGGAGACGCCGGCGTCAGCCCCTGGACACCTGCACTTTGTTCGACCCGTGGGAGTTGGCCGGCCGCGGCACCAGGAACGCGACGCCGCCTACCAGCACTAGCCAGACCCGTCCGTCACTCGGCGGGCTGGTGCGCCCCCGGCGCGCGGTCGCGGTGGTTGTCACACCACGCGGCCCAGAGCGGAATCAACCAGATTGCCAGCGCACCCAGCGCCACAGCCCGGCCATTCGCGGGCGGCGGCAACAGCGGTGCACTCGCCCAGACGATCCCGATCACGATCACGAGCGCCCAGAACCCCGACGCGCCTTGCCAGTCCCGCGCGACAGTTCGCCGCCAGTACATCGCCACACCGGCCGCCAGAAGCAGTCCCTCGACGGCGAGCGTGCCGGGAATGGAGTTCCAGAGTCCGAGGCCAGCCAGCGCGGAATCCTGGCCAGGCCAGAACGGCAGGTCGGGATGGTGCACCACGACGTCGAGTACCCAGTGGCTGACCACGAGCATCGCCACCAGTAGCCCCACCTCGCGCCGGTATCCGCGGGCGCGCACCAGCAGCGCCGCGACAATGGCCCACCCGACGACCATCAACAACGAGTGCGACCACGGATACCAGGTGAAGACCAGCGGCGTGAACCCGGTCGCGACAGGGTCGACGGTCACCTGCTCGATTCCCGCCAGGACCAGCAATGGCCAGATCAGGTCGAGGGCGAACGCCGCCGCCATCAATGTGCCGAGCGGTACGTCCCGATAACGTGCGCGTGCCGCGAATGCGAGACCGGCGTGACCTGCAAACATGGATGCTCCCGTCGAAGTGGACTGCCCCGATATCGCCCCTTCAGCGCGATCTCGCAAGCAACTCGACCACCAAGCCCGCCACCGCCCGGATCGTTTCTGGTGCAGAACCCTCGGCGCGGTTGTTCACGATGAGGTAAGCGGGGATCCGGAGATCATGCGCGGTTTTCGCGATGGCGGCAAGGTCGGCCCTGAGCTCCGGGTTCGGCTCCTGCACCCGATCATACGGTGCGAACATGTCGACCGCCTCGGCATAACGCCGGCCCGGTCGCAGCAGCGCCCTCGCCACGACGAACGGCGCCGTCACCGATTCGTGCATCAGGAGCTGCTCGCCCAACCGGGGCATCGCGGTCCACGAATTGAATACATGCGCCACGCGGTGATTGCGAAGGACCGCAAAGTATTCCGGCCGGAGAAATTCGCTGTTGCGCAACTCGACGGCATAGGGTGCATCAGTGGGCAACGCTGCCAGAAAGTCGTCAAGTTTCCTGATGAAGCTGTCGAACTTCGACTTCCCGCGCATTCTCTGGAACTCGAACATGAACGGTCCGATGTGCCCGCCGAAGTGCGCTCGCATCGGCGCCAACACTTCGGCGATGAATCGATCTGCGTTGAGGAAGTCAGGATTGGCCTGACCCCGGAGGACCCGGTCCCTCGGGCTGTCGAAGGTCTCGATGGTGATGCGATCCCACACCTTGGTAACACACTCGAAGCCGTCAGGAAGCGCTGCGGCATATTGGTCGAGCGTCCGCTGTGTGGGCGGGGCGTAGAAGAACGAGTCGATGCCGACCGTGCGAAAAAGCGGATAACGCGCATACTCCTCGAGCATCGCCGCCGAAGCGCCGGTGCGCGGATAGTCGCGGGAATACACGCTGCCCTTCCACCCCGGATAGGTCCAGGTCGAGGTGCCAAAGCGAATGCCATCGGGAACCAGCGCCGCGAGCTCCGAGACCTCCGCGTCAGTCACGGCCCCGAGGAGCTGGCTGGTGGTGCGCCGCGGGATGGTGCATTCGCGTTGTCGATGTCGGCAGCGATCAGCCAACGCCCACTTGCATCCTTCCGCAACGCCAGCACGAACTTTCCCATGTCAGCATCGGTCGCGCCGTAGCGGTATGCGCCCACCATATAGCCCACCGAATCCGACGTCCCCCACGACAATGCGCGGAGGCGCAGATCGCCGCCGGGGCCGGCGTACGTCGCCGCAATCGCCGATCGCCCGCGTGCCGCGGCGCGACCATTCGGCAGGGCAAAGCCGTCAACCGTGAAGAGCGCCGCCAGCGAGTCCGACGCGCCTGCCCGCCAGCCCCGCTCGTAGTCCCGGAGGACTCGCTCAAGAGCGGGAGGTAGCGCAACAGACGGATGGTCCTGCGCGGCAACGGGCGGGACCCAGAACCCCACACAGAGCAGCAACACGGTGATTCTCACCTTTCCCCCGCCTTCCGGCGTCAATCGATCGATCAGCGCGGTACGTCAAGTCAATGGAACGCCGCGTCGGAAAGATGCAGCAGATGCTCCCGAACGTCACGGGGCCACTCGCCGGTCGCGATGAGGAACGACTCATTGTTCCCCGCGTACAGTGCGCGAGTCGCCGCCTCGAATCCGGGATAGTCCCCGGCCAGGTGCGACATGAATCGATAGGTAACATCGCGACCCGCACGCACCGCTCCGCCCTTGCTGTCGGAACGACTGGCCGCGTCGACCAGACGGCGAAGCGCGGCTGATGCGCCGCCGCGCTGCTGTGACAGCCATTCCCAATGCGCCGGAAGGAGAGTCACCTCTCGGGAGATCACGCCGAGCCTGGGTCGACCAGGCGGACGCGGCTGGACCGCGCCCTGACTCTCCACGAGGCGGGCCCGGACCTCATCGGTGGTGCCGCGAAAATCGATCTCGACCGGCTCACTGGTGGTCGCATCGAAGATCAGGACCGATGCCTCGGCGGTGACGTCCAGGTGATGGCGCACCGTGCCAGCCACCTCGACGAGTTGACCCTTCGCAACCGTGACCCCACGGTCAAACGCAATAACCGGACGTTGAATAGACATCACGAATAATACCCGGATATAAAAAGAAAGTCAATTCTACCCGGGTATTCACCTAACATCGTCAATTTGTGGCCGTTACCAACCAGATCACGTTCCCCACGTCGTCTGCCACAAGCAGCCTGCCCCGGCGGTCGATCGCCACACCTACCGGGCGGCCTTGGGCGTGGCCGGCGGGATCAAGAAAGCCGGTCAGTACTTCCACAGGGTTGCCAGCCGGGTTCCCGCGGGTGAATGGGACAAAGACAACCCGGTATCCGCTGCGCGGCTTCCGGTTCCACGAGCCGTGTTGGCCCACGAACATCCCTTCGCGGTACGCTCCGCCGAGGTGGTTCCCCTGTGCGGAGGCAAGGCCGAGTGAGGCGGTGTGGGGGCCGAGTGCGTAATCGGGGACGATCGCCGCGCTCACCAGGTCGGGGCGCTGCGGCGTGACGCGGGTGTCGACGGTGGATCCGAAGTAACTGTACGGCCAGCCATAGTGGCCGCCATCGCGCACCGATGTCATGTAGTCGGGGACGAGGTCGCTGCCCAACTCATCGCGTTCATTCACCGACACCCATAACGCCCCGGTCACCGGCTCCCATGCGAGCCCGACAGGATTGCGCAGTCCCGTTGCAAAGATGCGATGAATCCCGGTGCGGGCATCAATCTCCCAGATTGCCGCACGCCCCGCTTCGTTGCCGATCCCGTTCTCTGCAACGTTGCTGTTCGATCCAACCCCGACGTAGAGATGCTGGCCATCGGGGCTGGCGATCAGACTCTTGGTCCAGTGGTGATTGATTGGGCCCGCCGGGAGACGGGTGAGCGTCTCGCCCGTCCCGTCGAGTTGCGTCATACCGTCGAGATATCGGAACCGGACGACGGCATCGGTGTTCGCCACGTACAACGTGGAATCGATCAGCGCCATGCCGAACGGTGAATGCAGGCCCTGGGCAAAGACCGTCCGGAGATCCGCCACGCCGTCACCATCGGTATCGCGCAGCAGCGTGATCCGGTCGGCGCTGGGCACTGCTGCGCCGGCCTTCTTCATGAATCGCCGCATGAACCAGCCGCGAATCCCGGGTGCATCGTCTGGGCGAACCGGTGCATTCGTCTCCGCCACCAGCACGTCACCGTTAGGGAGTACGTGCAGCCACCGTGGATGCGACAATCCGCCGGCAAGTGCGTGCACCTGCAGGCCAGGTGACGCAATGGGTGTGGCGCCGTTCGGCCATCCCACGGCACGTGCAACGTTCACGGTGGGGATCAGCGAAGAGCGCGGCGCAGGCAGGACGGGTCGCGGGCCGGTTCCGTCGGACACCGGGAGCCGTGCCGACCCGCCGCACGCAGACGCGGCCAGAAACAACAGGACCACGCTCGCGGCGTGGTCCATCGGATTGCGTATGCATTGGGTCATGCGGAATTGACGCCGCCGCTCCCTCCCGGGCGCACAACCGCGATCAGCCGGTCACGAGCCGTCCCACACCTTCTGCCGGCTTGAACACTTCGACCGAGAGTGTGAAGGTGCGTTCGTCGGACGGCTGCAGCGCGCCGACACCCACCACCTGCCTGGTGATCTCTTCACCGCGCTGGTCGCGGATCGAGAGCACCATCGCGTACTCCCACGTGGTGCCATCGCTCGGACCGCGCAGGGCGCATTCCACGGCGAGCGCCGGGACGGTGACGACCTCATTCTGCGCCGAGGCCCCGGAACGCACGTGATGCCGGCACCCCGGACACACCGACGCGCTTTCCAGGATGACAGTGCGGCAGTGAGGACAGGTACGGGTTGCCCCGGGTATCCCCGATCGCACGGTGCTCATGCTGCGGAGCCGCTCTCCACCGTGATGCCGGACTTCTGGCCCGGCTTCCCTTCCCAGCCGAACTCTACCTGGCCGCGCATCTTCGACCCGGCCGCGACGATGAACGTCCCGGCCTTCACGTCGCCGTTCATGATGCCGCCCTGCAACAGCTCGACGCGGGTCGCACCATCGATGTTGCCGTCGAGCTCGCCGCCGATCACCACCGTGTTGGCACGCACCCCTCCGGTCACCTTCGCGCCGGTCTCAATCGTCACGTCTCCCTGCACGATCACGTCGCCCTTGAAGCGGCCGGCGATGCGCACATGACCCGTGCCCTCGATCTTTCCCTCGATCGTGAGGTCGGAGGCGATCAACGATTCCTTGCCACCGGTGCCAGCGCGACGTGGGGCGTCGTCACTGACCCCCATGCGGAGGGCGCCATCGTTCCGGGCCGGGACTTCAGGCGCCGTGGGGGGCTTGGGGGGGGCGGGCTGCTCTTTCCATATCGACATGATGAGGGTCCTCTCGATGGGCGATGTCAGGCGGTCGTGCTGCCAGTGCTGAGGGGTTGAAACGGGCGAACGAGGCCGACCGGCACCACGCGGCGCCGGTATCGGGACAACGAAGCTTGGCGCGTTGGGGGGAATCGCGCCACCCCGGATTATCGGCGAGTTGGTGGCAAACCACGAATCGCCGGTTCCCGAACGCGCTGATCGCCCCGACCGCTGGCGCGGCGTGGCGATCATCACCCACGACCCATTCCGGGCCGCAGTCGGCGTCAAGTCCCGGAAACGTCCTTCGTCCGGGTCTTGCCCACCCCGGTGAAGATCCCGATGCCGACCAGGATCACGACGCCGATGATCACGTAGAGTTGGGGCACGCCTGCGATGGTCAGCGCCCACGCCACGCCGCCGATGAAGACGAGGAAACCCACGATATAGAGCGCGAATGACATCTGGCTTCTCCTGACTGGGTGACAAACGCTCCTCCCGCCAGCACTCGGCTGAGAGGGGACAGCCAGAGAGACGATCGGGACCAGAATGCCGCACACCGGACCCGTCCTCCCCTCGCTTCCTGGCCGCCGACGCCCCACTTTGCGGCCCGTAGCGCCGACCCTGACACCGTTGCCCGAGGATGCCACCCTGCCGTTTACATCACTGAAGCTTCATCCATCCCTCCTGCGCGGGCTCAAGGAACTCGGGTTCACCCGTCCCACCCCCATCCAGGCCGACGCGATCCCCCCGGCGCTCGAAGGGCAGGATGTGCTCGCATGCGCGATGACCGGGTCGGGCAAGACAGCGGCGTTCCTGCTCCCCATCCTGCACCAGTTGCTCGACAAGCCGCGGCGCACCACTCGCGCACTCGTGATCACACCCACTCGTGAACTCGCCGCGCAGATCCTCGAGGAGTGCAACGCGATGGCCGTGCACACGCCGATCACGGCCGCCGCGGTGTTTGGCGGTGTGGGGATGGGGCCGCAGGAGCATGCCTTTCGCAGTGGGGTCGACATCCTGATCGCCACGCCCGGCCGCCTGCTCGATCACTTCCGCCAGCCGTACGCGAAGTTGCCGGGGATCGAGTACCTCGTGCTCGACGAGGCCGACCGCATGCTCGACATGGGTTTCCTGCCGGACATCCGCCGCGTCCTGAAGCACATCCCGCCGCGCCGCCAGACACTCTTCTTCTCGGCCACGATGCCGAAGGAGATCGTGACCCTGACGCGCGAGATGCTCACCAATCCCGCGACGATCAACCTGGAGCGGCAGTCGAAACCTGCGGTGGGCATCACGCAGGCGATCTACCCCGTGGCGCAGGAGCTCAAGTCGGCGCTCTTCCTGCATCTGCTGCGAGATGCGGACATGGAGGAGGCGCTGGTGTTCACGCGCACCAAGCACCGGGCCAACCGCCTGCAGGCCTTCCTCGCCAAAAACGGCATCAGCGCGGAGCGCATTCACGGAAATCGGTCACAACCGCAGCGCACAGAGGCGTTGAAGGGATTCAAGAGCGGGAAGTATCGGGTGCTCGTCGCGACGGACATTGTCGCCCGCGGCATCGACATCGAGGAACTCGGACACGTGATCAACTTCGATGTGCCGCTGGTTCCGGCGGACTACATCCACCGCGTCGGTCGCACCGCGCGCGCCGAGGCAATTGGCGACGCATTCACATTCGTGTCACCGGAAGAAGAAGGCGATCTCCGCGCGATCGAGCGGGCGGTCGGCAAGCGTCTGCCGCGCGTCACCGTGCCCGATTTCGACTACGCGGCGCGGCCCGAAGGAAAGCTGGAGATTCCGATCGCCGAGCGCATCGCGGAGATCAGGAAGCGGAAGTCAAAGGAGCGGGAGGCACAGAAGGCAAAGGCGGCCCGCAAGGCATCGGCGGGTGCGAGCCCTGCAGCGCCGGCGCCACGACCGCGCGGAGGGCGCGGCCGGAGCCGTTGAACAGGCGCGGGACTACTCGATGGGACGCAGGTACGACTCGAGTCGACGCCTTGCTATGCTGGCCCGCGCCTGCCGTCCCCCGCAGCCGCACGTGAATCGAGGTTCGCATGAACATCCATCGTGGTGGTACGCTTTGCCTGGCTGTACTCGTTGTGACGTGCGCCAGCGCCGGTGCCCAGCAGTCGACTTGGCCGCAGCATGCCCTCGACCGGCCCCAACCCCCGGTTGTGGCGCCGGCCGCGACGCAACCGCCTGTCCCGCCACCGGCCGATGCGGTGGTGCTGTTCGACGGCCGGTCCCTGGCCGCTTGGCAGGCCGCCGATTCCGCTGAGGGTCCGGCCCGCTGGCGCATCTCCAGCGGCGCGATGGAAGTGGTGCCGGGAGCCGGGGCGATCCGCACCAGGCGCAGTTTTGGCGATGTCCAGCTCCATATCGAATGGATGTCACCGCTGCCAGCGTCCGGTACCGGCCAGGATCGTGGCAACAGCGGCGTGTTCCTGATGGGCCAGTACGAGGTCCAGATTCTCGATTCGTGGCACAGCACCACCTATCCCGACGGACAGGCCGGCGCGGTCTACGGCCAATTGCCCCCACTCGTGAATGCGTCGCGGCCGCCCGGGCGCTGGCAGAGCTTCGACATCATCTTCCGCCACCCCGAGTTCGATGGCGAACGACTCACGGTCCCCGCGCGCATGACCATCTTTCACAACGGGCTGCTGGTGCAGGAGGACGTCGTGCTTCAGGGCCCCACGTCAAACCAGCGGCGCGCGCCCTACGTGGTGCATGCCGCACGACTGCCGATCACCCTCCAGGATCACGGCCACAAGGTCCGATTCCGCAACATCTGGGTGCGCGAGCTCGCACCCGCGGTCCCCTGAACCGCCCCGCCACGCCGCGCAGCATGCTGCTGCGCTCGGCGCCGGCGCTGGTCCTGATCGCTGCCCTCGCAGGGGGAATCCTCGCGTCCCTGCCGCCCTCCCCCCGCACCGCAGCCGAACCGATCGAGGAGTTTTCGGCGGAGCGCGCACAGCGGCACGTGCGACAGGTCGCGAACGCGGCCCATCCGGTGGGATCGCCTGGTCACGACGTGGTGCGCGACTACCTCGTGGCACAGCTCCGGTTGCTCGACCTCACCGTTGAGCTGCAGCAGGGTCAGGGTTCGGTCAACGGCCAGCCGATCGTGCTCCAGAACATCATCGCACACCGCGATGGCACGCTGCCCCTTCCTGCACTGCTGCTGATGGCCCACTACGATGCCCGCAACGAGTCGCCGGGAGCGGGGGATGATGCGTCAGGTGTGGCGACGATCCTTGAGACGCTGCGTGCGATCGGTCCCGTGCCAATGCGGCATCCGCTCCTCGTGGTTTTCACCGATGGTGAGGAATTGGGCCTGCTCGGCGCAGAACTGTTCATCCGGACGCATCCGCTGGCACGCACGATTGGCCTGGCAATGAACTTCGAGGCGCGCGGCAATGCCGGACCGTCGTACCTCTTCCAGACCTCACCGGGGAATGCGGCGCTGATCCGCGAGGTCGCGCGTGCGGCGCCATATCCCCGCGCCAATTCGTTGACTGGCGAGGTCTATCGGCGCCTCCCCAATGACACCGACCTCTCGGTCGTGCTCGCCGAGCTTCCGGGTGTGGCTGCGCTGAACTTTGCGTTCATCGGGGGATTCGGGGCGTATCACACTGCCGGCGACACCCCCGACGCCCTCAGTCTCTCAAGTCTGCAGCACCAGGGAAGTTGGGCGCTCTCACTTACGCGACACTTCGGCGCCCGCGAGTTCCCCGACACCATGCAGGGCGATGCAGTCTATTTCTCCGCACCGCTGGTGGGCCTGGTGCACTACCCCGTTGGCTGGGCGATGCCACTCGCCGTGACGGTGCTCGCCGGCCTCACCGTGGTGATGCGCGGTGCAATGCAGCGGGGCATGATTCGGCTTCGCGGCATCGGCTGGAGCATCGTCGTCAGCGTGGTGGCACTCGCAGCCGGTACGATGCTCGCTTCGGCGGTCTGGCAAGCCGCCATGCGAATCGCCCCGGGGCCGACGTCGCTGCAATCACCGGTCGCCATCTCGATCCCCATCCTCCTGCTGGCGGTGCTCCTGGCCACCGCGATCACGCTCGGCGTCCTTGCGCGCGGGCACCGGGTAGCGAGTGCTGCTGAGCTGGCAACGTTCCCGACAATCGCGTGGAGCCTGCTCGCACTGATCACGGCGGCGACCGTTCCCGGGATGTCGTGGATCACGACGTGGCCGGCCGCCAGTGCGGTGGTTGCGCTCGCATTCGCGACGCGACGAAATGACCCACCCGGTGGTGTTGCGCTCACAGCCGCAATTGCGGCTGTCCCGGCACTCGTTCTTGTGCCGCCGGTCCTGTGGCAGTTCCAGGTCGCGATGACCAATCGGGTGGCTCCACTGTGCGCGGCAGCGGTCGTCCTGATCGTGCTCCCACTCGTGATCCCCCTCGGCACTCTCATTCAGCCACGAGCCACCCGATGATCTCGAAGAATTCGACCTGGTTCGGTCGGGCCTCACGGGCGACCGCCCGGGCAACCGGGCGTCCGCTCGCCTTCGGCCTCGCGGCCGGCACAATCCTGGTCTGGGGGATTACTGGCCCGTTGTTCGCATACAGTGACACGTGGCAACTGGTGATCAACACCGGCACGACCATCATCACCTTCCTGATGGTCTTCCTGATCCAGAACACCCAGAACCGCGATTCCGAGGCGCTACAGATCAAGATCGACGAACTCATCCGGTGCGTGGATGGAGCGCAGGAGGCACTGATGGACCTGGAGGAAATGGAAGAAACGGAGATCCGTCAAATTCGGGGACGCTACCAACGTCTCGCGGAGGCGGCACGCACCTCGTTGCGGGATTCCACCGAGTGATCGACGCGCGACCGGCTGCCCCGGCGTCGATGGCATCTGCGGTGGCACGCGCGATTCTCGTCACCGCCGCCATCGTTGCCCTCTTCGGCGGCCTGCTACCGATGCTGGTGATGCACCTCCATTGGCGGCTCAGCATCGCTGAACTGTATTTCGCCCCGCTTCGCCCCGTGGGCCTCCTGGTGATGGCCGTCGCGATCGGATGTTTTGGTGGCACGGCGGTGACGCTGGCCGCGTTCGGACGCGGGACACCGCTCTGGTTCCAGGCGCCGAGACGGCTCGTGGTGGTCGGTCCGTATGCGCACACCCGCAATCCGATGGTGCTGGCGGCCATCGGGCACGGCATCGGGCTGACGCTCTATTCGGGAAGCTTGCTGATCGCCGCCTACGTCGCGTTTGGGACGCTGTGGTGGGCCATCGCCGCCAGACCGTGCGAAACGGCCGACCTTACCCGCCGTTTCGGACGCGAATATGAATCCTGGGTCCGGCACGTCCCGCTGCTCATTCCCCGCCTGTCAGCATACCGTCCACTCGACGATGCACCGACAAGGACCATGGTTGCGGACGGGGCGGGAGCCAACCCCAGGGCGGGACGGCGGCGACGGCGCTGACCACGCACTGGTGCGGTCCCACTGCCAGTGAATCGTCTCCGACATATCCCTTTGCTGGAGCACGCATGTCGCGATTCGTGATCCTGATGGTCCTGTTCACCGCTGCGTGCGGATCTCGCACGGCCACCACCGCCCCGCTGCCGCAGGAACGGTTCGCTGCGCTGGTCGGCACCGAGCATCCGCCGCGTCCCGCCGGGATCACCGAGGTGGCGAGTTACCTGCTCGATGAGACATCCCGTGGGCGGTGGGTCGTGGCCGAGGTGAAAGTGGCCAGGGAACCGTCTCGCGCCGTGATCCTGGATGAGGTGATCGCTCGCAGCACGTCGGGCGCAACCCGGTGGCGCACCGCGGCCGTCCAGCCGCTGCGGGTCGCCGATTCCGCGCTCACGGTCGAACTCGGTACCTGTGCCGTCGCCGGTCGCGCCGACCGATGGATCGTGGGCCTCGCCACGTCGGCAGCGAAGCCCGTCGTCCTTCGCGCGTGGCGGGTCGACACCGTCACGCGCGCCTTCACCGCCATCGATGCGGCGAAGGTGACCTGCGACGACCTCATGGGGAGCTGAGGCCCACCGCTCCCCCACACCATCTCATCGCGGCTCGAGTGTGTCCCGGATGCGTGCCGCGATGTCCGACAGGTGCCGTCGTGTCACGTCGTCACCACCTGAACGCGCCAGTCGCGAACTAATCACCCCCTGCAGCACCAACAGTTCCCCGCGCGCGAGTGGCCTGGCGTCGGCGGTGCGGGTGTCGAGTGCCGCCGTGCTCGTTTCCGCAGTGGCGAGGGTCCGCAACCGCTCGACGTGCGCCCGCTGCAACTGGCGTCGCCAGACGTCGATGCTCCCGCGTCCGGACAACTCCCCCCAGATCCCGCGCCGGACGTCTGCCAGCATCTCGATCGGCGGATAGGCATCCCGCGCCCCATTCAGGGCGGTCTCCTGCATGCGCGACATCCGCCCCACGTCGAGCAGCGCATTGACCACCGACTGCTGCTGGGCACGAACCCGGTTGAGCGCCCCCGTCGCCTCGAACCGCCGCAGCACCACCGGGTCGACCAGCCAGGTGGGCGTGGTGAACACCTCGGCGGCCAGGAATCGTACGGCTTCGCGCTGCCGTGCTGGCGGCACCGGCTCGTAGACGGGGCCTGCCTGATCGGTTGCCTTGGTGGTGCGATACACGCCCCCCACGACCGTGACCACGTGCCCCACATAGCGCGCGTAACTCGACACCAGTTCGCCGTACAATTCTGACAGGTCCGACCAATCCTCGCCCGGCGTTGCCGTCCATTCAGGCAGCATCGGAAGGACGCGTTGGAGATTGGCAATGCCGTACCCTGATGCACGCACCGGATCATCGCCGATGTCCTCGGTCTGCGCGCGCGGATCGACACCGTCGCCGCCGGCAAACCGGTAGCGGGGATCGTCCGCCTTCTCGCGAATCCAGGCATCCAGGGTCCGACGCTCCGCGTCCGGCGTCGCCGCGCTGGGAATCACGCGGTATCCCCAGTTGATGGCGTAGTCGTCGTATGGCCCCATCATGCGGACGAACCGGATCACGCCATCACCCGGCTGCGCGACGTAGTTCTGGCGGGCGTAGTCCATCACCGACGGACTCACGCCGTACCGCGACGTGAAGGACGGACTGCGCAGCGAATCGACGGGAAATGACGACGAGCCGATCATGTTGTGCGGCAGCCCCAGCGCGTGGCCAATCTCGTGCGCGATGACCTGTCGCACGGTCTCACCGATCAGTGGCTCCTTGATCATCAGGGAGCGCGCGTCGGGGTTGGCCGCGCCAGTCTCGACCATCAACCGGTTGCGATACGAACGCAGGTGGTTGTGGTACCAGATGATGTCGCTCTCGATGATCTCGCCAGTGCGCGGGTCCGAGACGCTGGGACCCATCGCATTGCGGGTCAGGTTCGCGACGTATCGCACTGTGGAGTAGCGCACATCATCCGGATCAAACTCGGGGTCCTCAGCGGCAGAAGGCGGGTCGCGGGCGATGATCGCGTTGCGGAAGCCCGCCACCTCAAACGCCTTCTGCCAGTCCTCGATCCCCTGGCGGATGAACGGGCGCCATTCCATCGGGGTCCCCGGATCGAGATAGAACACGATCGGCTTGATCGGCTCGACCAGTTCACCGCGGGCATACGCAGCGGGATCCTTCGGCTCGAGGCGCCAGCGCTGCAGCAACGTGCGCGTGTCGGCCTTGAGGGCACGCGACGAAAAATCGATCTGGTTGATCGAGAACCACCCCACCCGGGGGTCGGCGATCCGCGGGCGCATCGGCTCGCGCGGCAGCAGCACGATCGATTGCGCGACCTGCAGTGACAACGTCGATGTTGCGCCCAGCGACGGTGGCTCGGCGGCGTCGAACGTCTGGACCTGGCGCACCTCGACATTCATCGGGAACGACTTGACGATTTCGACGTACGAACGCTGCGGATCGAGTTTGCGCACCTTGAACTGCGTTCGCTGTGACGTCGACAGGCCGGAGATCGAGGGAACGTCGTCCTCGAACATCGACGTCACGTCGATCACGACGGCATTGGAGCTTCCGTGCTCGGCGGCCACCGGAAACGCCCGGATTATGGGCGAAAAGGTGTTGGCAGCCACCGACCGCGCGATCGGCAGCGTGGTGTCGGCGACGTAGCGGGAAGACACGCTCCGCAGCAAGACGCGGTCACCCTGATGCTCCCACCGCACCAGTTGCTCGTTGAGGTTGGAGCCGGCGTTCGTGAACGGCGAGAGATCCTGTGGCGCCGCCGCGAGCCGGGTCAGCCACAGCATGTCGCGCCCCATCAGGGAATCCGGCAACTCGAACAGCACCTTGTTGTCGACCCGGTGCACGAGGATGAGTCCTGAATCGGACTTCGCCCTGGCGGTGACAACCTTGTCATAGGGCTGCGGGCCGGCTGGGGCACGGGCGGCGGCTGGCGCGGCTGGGGTCGCGGTCGGCGACGGCGCCGATGCTGGGCGGGCTGGGGCACAGGCGGCGGCAACGACGGCCGCGACCAGGACGGACGAGGAGAATCGCATTGATCAACCGGGTTGGGGAGCGGTGACGGAATCGCCTGATTCTAACCCCGGCACGCACGGCAGGCACTGGATGCGACGTGCACGACGTGACGGTACGTTTGGTCAGGCCCATCGGACATGTCCACCTACCGGAGGCAGCATGCAGGAACACGTCGAGATCATGTTCACCCCGCTGGTCGTGAAGCCGCTCGCGGTGCTCGCGGCAGCACTCTCCGGCTTTGCGGTCGGCGGCATCTGGTACGGGCCACTCTTCGGCAAGTCGTGGATGGTCACGAGCGGGCTCACCATGGAAGACATCAAGCGCGGCAGCGCGGCGCGGATCTACGGCACCGCGTTTGTTGCCAACTTCATCGGGGCGTGGATGCTCGCGGCCGTGCTGGGAACAGATGCCACACCGATCGATGGGGCATTTGTGGGTGGAGTGATCGGGCTCGCGTGGGTCGCCACCGCCTTGGCCACGATCTATGCCTTCGAGCGGCGTGGACCGTTGCTGCTGATGATCAACGCGGGATACCAGATGGTTGCGCTCGCGGTCACCGGTGCGATCATCGGCCTGCTGCAGTGAATCCGGGTCACCTGCTGTCGTACTGGCAACGGCTCTCGCCGTGGCCCGGCGGCCGGTGGCTCTATTCCCGACTCCTCGGCCTTGCGGTGCCGTACAGCGGGTCGATCGGGGCGGTGGTCGAGCAACTTGAGGCTGGCCATGCGGTGGTATCGTTGCGCGATCGCCGCGCGGTCCGCAATCATCTCCACTCGATTCATGCCATTGCGCTGCTCAACCTCGCCGAGCTTACCAGTGGGCAGGCCATGCTCACCGCGGTGGGTCCGACCGTCCGAGGCATCGTGACCGGGATCAGGATGGAGTACCACCGCAAGGCGAGAGGGAAGGTGGTCGCCGAGAGCACCGTCTCCGCACCGGCCGTGACGGCTCCGACCGAGGCCGAAGTCAGCGCCGAGCTGCGGGACGGGGCCGGCGAACTGGTGGCGACAGGATACGTGACCTGGCTGCTGTCGCCCCGATGACAACGACACCGTTCACCGCCCACGCGGGAGTCGAGCTCCCGCTCATCTGCGGACCGATGTACCCCTGCTCCAACCCTGAGCTGGTTGCCGCCGCCTCGGAAGCGGGGGCCCTGGGCGTGGTGCAGCCGATCGCCCTCACCTACGTGCACGGACACGAGTTCCGCGAGGGGCTCCGGCTGATCCGGCAGCTCACGGCGCGTCCGATCGGGATGAACGCGCTGATCGAGCAGTCCTCCAACGCCTACACGAAGCGGATGGAGGAATGGATCCGCATCGCGCTCGAGGAGGGGGTGCGCTTCTTCATCACGTCGCTCGGCAACCCCCGATGGGTGGTCGATGCGGTCCGGCCCCATGGGGGGGTCGTGTATCACGACGTCACTGAGGCGAAGTGGGCGGCCAAGGCGCACGCCGGCGGGGTTCACGGCTTCATCGCGGTGAATCGCCGTGCCGGCGGGCATGCGGGCAGCCGTGATGCCGCAGCGCTCCTCGATGAGCTGGAGCCGTTCGGCTTGCCCATCGTGTGTGCCGGTGGGGTGGGTGACCCGCCGGCGTTTCGGCGAATGCTCGACCTTGGTTACGCCGGGGTACAATGCGGCACCCGGTTCATTGCCACCACCGAGTGCCGAGCCAGCGCGCCCTACAAGGCAGCGATCGTCGCGGCCGATGCAACCGACATCGTCCTGAGTGAGCGGATCACGGGAGTGCCGGTCGCGATCATTCGGACGCCGTACGTGGAGCGGATGGGGCTCCGGGCAGGCGCCCTTGCCCGATGGATGCTCCGGGGGCGCCGGCGCAAGCACTGGATGCGCACGCTCTACGCCCTCCGATCGCTGTGGCAGCTCAAGCGCTCGTCGCTCGACGAGGCGGGCAGCACGGAGTACTGGCAGGCCGGACAGAGCGTCGAGGGCGTCGACCGGGTGGAGCCCGTGGCCTCGGTGGTCGCGGCCTTCCGAGCCGCGCTGGAAAGCTGACCCGGTCGCTGGTCTTTCGCCCGCGCGTTCTTTGGGCGAGATTATGGGTCAGCCGTCGATTCCCGCCGGCCACCCCTCATTGGTCCGGCAACTCCCACAACGTAGAGGTCGTCGCATGTTCCTGAGGAACGTTCGGCTCCGCGGTCTTATCCTGCTCGCGCTCATTGCGGGTGGATACGGATCTGCTTCGGCGCAAGGCACCAGCACCATTCGTGGAATCGTCACCCGCACCAACGATGGCGAACCGGTGGCCGGCGTCGCCGTGACCGTTCGGGGTACCAACCTCGCGACGGTGACCAACGTCAGCGGCCGCTACATCATCCAGCGGGTGCCCTCCGGCTCGCAGACGCTGGTTTTCCGCTGGCTGGGTTACGCCCCCACGGAGCGCGAGATCTCGGTGAGCGGCGATGCCACGCTCGACATTGCGTTGGAGCCAAAGGCGATCAACCTCGCCGACCTCACGGTCACCACGGCATCACGTGAACCCGAGCGCATCGTCGACGCGCCAGCCGCTGTCACGCTGGTCGACCCCAGGGTCCTGCAAAACACCGCGCCCACGGGCCAGGCGCCGCTGGCGCTCGCGCAGGCTCCCGGTGTCGACATCGTCCAGAGCGGCATCAACGACTTCAACATCAATGCCCGCGGTTTCAACTCATCGCTCAACCGCCGGGTGCTCACCCTGCTCGATGGCCGCGACCTCGCGATCGCCTTCCTCGGATCGCAGGAATGGAACACCCTCCCGGTCTCGCTCGATGAACTCCGCTCCATGGAACTGGTTCGCGGCCCGGGCTCGGCGCTCTACGGCGCCAACGCCTTTGCGGGCGTGATCAACATGATCACGCTGTCGCCGCGCGAGGCACAGGGCGGCAAGATTTCCGTCTCGGGCGGCGAGCTCGAGTCGTACAAGGCCGATGGCCGCTACGCGATGGTATTTGGAGAGGGGCGCTGGGGCGCCCGGGTCACCGGTGGATACTCCAGCAGCGACACCTGGACCCGCTCGCGCACCTCGGCCGACCGGCTCGACCTGCGCCGCGAATACCGCCCCGCGCTGGCGGAGAAGGATTCCAACCTCACACCGCTCAATGGCCCCGAGGCGATCCCGCTTCGAGGGCAGGAGCTCGGGCCACTCACCGGCGCCCCGCCGCGCATGGCCATCGGCGATCGGGACCCGGTCACGGCTGCCTACGGCGCCTTCCGCCTCGACCGCTACCTCACCAACAGCGGGAGCGTGGTGACCGCCGAGGTGGGTGGCTCGCAGACCGAGAACGAGGTGCTCGTCACCGGCATCGGCAGGGTACAGGTCAACAAAGGCCGGCGGATGTTCGGTCGCGCTGCGTACAACAGTGAGAACCTGAACGTCTTCGGGTACTGGAACACCAGGGAATCGAAGGATCCGCAGTATTCGCTCGCGTCCGGCGCGCCACTTCTTGAGAAATCCGACATCATGCACGTCGAGGCCCAGGCCAACCGCCGCTTCCTCGACGAGAAGTTGCGTGTCGTGGGTGGCGCATCGTTCCGGCAGTACAACGTCAACACCTCCGGCACGCTGATGCGGCCTGAGGACGACGACCGGTCAGACAAGGTCTACTCCGGCTACGCCCAGGCGGAATATTCCTTCTCCGACAAGCTCCGGCTCGTAGGCGCGGCGCGCTACGACGAGGGCGACCTCTTCGAGGGACAGTTCTCGCCCAAGGGCGGGATCGTGTTCAGCCCGAACCCGAACCATGTCTTCCGCTTCACGGTCAACAAGGCATTCCAGACACCGAACTATTCCGAGTTCTTCCTGCGCGCCAACGCAGCGGGACCGGTCAACCTGTTGGCACTCGAGAACGGACTCCGGGCCAATCCACAGCTCGGGCCGGCGCTCGCCGGAACGCCTCAGGGGACGCTGTTCACCAATTCAGCGACCGTGCCGGTGTTCGCCCGCGGCAATGCCAATCTCGAAGTCGAGGAGACCATCGGTTATGAGGTGGGCTACAAGGCATCGTTCACGTCGTCGATCTACATGACCGTGGACATCTACCGCAACAACATCAAGAATTTCGTCACCGACCTCCTGCCGGGCGTGAATCCGGCGTTCGGGGCATTCACCGCCCCATCCACCGTGCCGGAAGCTGCGCGCGCACCGCTCGAGGGCGCGATCCGCGCGACCCTGCTCGCCAACCCGGCCACGGCGCTCGCCGGTCGCGGACTCACCCGCACCGAAGACGGCAATACCGCCATCGTGATTTCGTACACCAATGCCGGTGACGTCGACCAGACCGGCCTCGACGTCGGGCTCGGCGTGCAGCTCACCCCGGAGCTCCGCGCGGACGGTACCTTCTCGTTCTTCTCGTTCACCGTGAACGAACAGCTCACCGGCGACCAGCTCCTCCCCAACACCCCGAACCGGAAGGCCACCCTCGGCCTCACATACGAGGGGGCTACCAACGGCTTCGATGCCAGCCTCACGTCACGGTTCGTTGCCGCGTATGACTGGGCAGCCGGCGTGTTCGTCGGGCGCGTCCCAGACGGCCAGACCTTCAATGCGACGCTGGGTTACCAGTTCAATCCGCGCTTCCGCGCCTACGCGGCCGGAACCAACATCTTCGACCAGCAGCGCTTCCAGCTGTACGGCGGTGCCGTGATTGGTCGGCGGATTCTTGCGGGGCTGACCGCGACGTTCTAGGAAATAAGGGTTGAAGGGTTGAAGGGTTGAAAGGTTGAAGGGTTGAAAGGTTGAAGGGTGGGAGACACTGGATGCTGACAAGCCGTAAGTCGTGAGCCCTCGGGCTGCAGCTTACGGCTTTCGGTCATCGGTCATCGGTCATCGGTTCTCTGTTCTCCGTCCTCCGTCCTTATCTTCGCCCACCGTGCAACGAATCATCCCGCTCGCCCTCCCGGTTACCATCGGCCTCGACGTAACCCCGCCGACACTCTGGTGCCTGCCGGGGGTGGAGGGTCCCGGCGATGCACTCCGCGACATCTACGTCGCGACTCCGCCGGGATACGGCGAAAACCCCGAGCGGACGCACCCGGTCGTCTATTTCCAGGACGGCCAGAATCTGTTCGACCCTGCCCGATCATTCGTCGGCCACTGGGGGATGCTCGAAACACTCGCGGTACAGACCGGCGACTTCGCGCCGGTGATCGTTGGCGTACCCAACCTCGGCCCTGACCGGCTTCGGGAGTATTCGCCGTTTGACGATGTGCTCCACGGAAGGGGCGATGGTGATGAGTACCTCGCCTTCCTCCGCGGCGTCGTGAAGCCACTGATCGATGCGAACTTTCGGACCCGTCCCGAACGCGGATTCACCACCATCGCGGGTTCCTCAATGGGCGGGCTGTTCTCGCTCTACGCCCTGATCGCGGGCGCAGGCACGTTCGGCAGCGCGTGGGTCATGAGTCCAGCACTCTGGTACGCCGACGGCGCGATATACGACTGGCTGTCACACCAACCCGGACCGGTCGGTCGACTCTGGCTCGATGTGGGCGTTGAGGAGGGCATCGACGAGGTGCATGATGTGCGGCGCATGCACCACCTGCTCGTCGGTCGCGGTTGGCAGGAAGGCAACCAGCTTCGCTATCTCGAAGACCCGCTCGGCGACCACGACGAAGCATCGTGGGGACGACGGATTCGCGAGAATTGGGAGACGCTGGCCCGGTTGGCATCATCAGCGCGGCCCGGGGCGGGGCATGACCCGACTCGTCGGACCCCACGCGGCCGTACCGCGCCGTAGATTGATCGGACCCCAACATTCCCGTTCCCCAACTGGAGATGCCCATGCGTTTTCGTGTTGCAATCCCCATGATGCTCGGCCTCGCCCTGGCGTGCGGCGGCGAGGGCGGCGAGAGCAGCGAAACCGGAACCGCCGAGGACGAAGCGGCGATCCGTGCGCTCAACTCCGCCTATAGTAGCCAATGGACCAATGCAGACACCACTGCGCTGCTCGCGACGATGTCAGATGCGTACGAAGATGTGGCGCCCGACGGCACGCACAGCGCCGGCAAGGCCGCATCAGCCGCGATGATGGCCAAAGACTTCGCAGCCCGCCCACCGGGCATGGCCCTGACCGCAAACACCTCGTTCGTGAAGTTCATCGACGAAGACATTGCCATCTCTGGTGGCACCTGGTCGATCGCTGGTGCGCCACCGGGGGCTCCGACTGCGGGGTCATGGACCTCGACGCTTCGCAAGGAAGACGGCACCTGGAAGGTTGTCACATCCCTGGGCGCAGCCAACATACCTCCGCCGATGGTGATGGATACGACAGCGGCGATGCAGTAACAGGACGGAGGACGGAGAACGGAGAACGGAGAACGGGCGGGCTGACCTGAAGCCACCTGTTCTCCGTTCTCCGTCAACCGTTCTCCGTCATCCGCTCACTGCCATCCGTTCTCCGTTCTCCGTCAACCGTTCTCCGCGCTTCCTGCTCCACCGTCCCGCGAACGCCAGCGACCGCTCCCGCCATCCATCGATGATCTCGTAAAACGTCGGGATCACCAGCAGCGTCAGGAACGTCGAGGTGATCACGCCCCCGATCACGGCCCGACCGATCGGGGCGTAGAAGTCTGCCCCCTCCGTGCCACCCATCGAGACCGGCAGCATCCCGGCGATCAGCGCGAATGTCGTCATCAAGATGGGGCGTAGCCGGATTCGACCCGCCTCGATCAGCGCCTCCCTGATCGGCAAACCGCGTTCTTCCCGCGCCCACTTGGCAAAGTCGATCAGCAGAATCGAGTTCTTCGCGACGATGCCCATCAGCAGCATCACGCCCATCAAGCTCATGATGTTGAGCGTGTCACCCGTCACGATCAACGCGATCACCACGCCGATCAACGAAAGCGGCAGCGAGATCAGGATCGCGATCGGATCGAGGAACGACCCGAACTGCACCACCAGGATCAGGTACATCAGCAGTACCGCGATGCCCAGTGCGGTGAAGATGCTGGAAAAGGTGTCGTTCTGTTCCTGGTTCCAGCCGCCCTCGGTCATCACATACCCCGGCGGGAAGGTGATCGCGGAAATCTTCTCCTTCATTGCCGCCGTCACATCGCTGAGCGGCCGCCCGTCGGTGTTCGCCTCGAGGGTGATCACCCGCGAGCGATCGAGGTGATCGACCTGCGCCGGCGCGCGGTCGGTGCCGATCCGGGCCACCTGGCCCAACGGCACGACATGGGCTGAGCCGTCGGCGCCGAACACCGTGAGCGGCAGGCGCTCGAGATCGACGACGCGCTGACGCGACTCCGGTGCAAGGCGCAGTCGAACGTCACGGGTCTTGCCCGAGGGATCGACCCAGTCACCGGCATCGATGCCGGCAAACGCGACCCGCATTGCCTGACCGACCTGACCCACCGTGAGCCCGAGCGCACCTGCCAGGCTGCGATCAACCTCGACCGTCAGCTCCTCGCGCGGCCCGCGAGCGGACAGGCTCACGTCAACTGCGCCGGGCACTGTACGCGCCACGGCGAGGACCTCCTCGCCAAGCAGTGCCAGTGTGGCGGCGTCGGGGCCGCGGAGCTGGAGCTGCAGTTCCTTGAACGCGCCGCCGAAGCCACCGCTGAATACCGACACATTCACGCCACCGACGGCCTGCATCTCCCGGCGCAGCTGCACGCCAAGTTCGCTGGCCGAGATCTTCCGCTCCCCTGCGGGCGACAGCTTCATGTAGATGTGCGACTGGTCGACGCCCGGCGTCCGCATCGGGAGCGGAGTCCCCGCCGACACGTAGGTGTAGAGCACTTCGGGATGACGCCGCGCCACGGCAGCCACGGCCTCGGTGCGTTCCATCGTGTACTCGAGGTTCGAGCTCGCCGGTGCCTCGACGATCACCTCGATCTCCGCGCGGTCCGAGAGCGGCACGAACCCGGCACCGCCGTACGCGGATTGCAACATGATCGCACCAACGAAACTCGCCAGCGCGAGACCGACCATCGACCAGCGGTGGTCGAGCGCCCAAGCCACGACGCGCGCATACCGATCGGTCATGCGGTGGAACCAGCGGTCGAAACGATCGAGCAGCTTGGTGAGCCAGCTCTTCTCGTGCTCTTCGCGATGCGGGTCGGGCCAGTACGCCGAGAGCATCGGGTCAAGCGAGAACGACACGAACAATGAGGCGATCACGGCGCCGGTGATCGAGAGCGCGAATGGCTTGAGCCACTGTCCCGATTGCCCGGTCACGAACGCGATCGGGACGAACACCGCCACGATCGAGAAGGTGGTGGCCGCCACCGCCATACCGATCTCGGCGGTGCCTTCCTGTGCGGCCGTGTAGTGGTCCTTTCCCATCCCCACGTGTCGCACGATGTTCTCGCGCACCACGATCGCATCATCGATCAGGATACCGATCGCGAGTGAAAGACCGAGCAGTGACATCGAGTTGAGCGTGAAGCCGAACGCCCACACGCCGATGAAGCCGGCGAGCACCGACACCGGCAGCGCCAGACCGGTGATCACCGTGGAGCGCCACGAATTGAGGAACAGGAACACCACGAGGATGGTGAGGGCCGCCCCTTCGAGCAGCGTGGTCTTGACGTGATTGACCGAACCAGTAACCCTGATCCCTGCATCCTTGACGATCGTCAGCTTGGTGCCGGCGGGCATCGTGGCCTGCAGCCGTGCAATCTCATCGCGCAGCTTGAACACCACCTCATTGGTGGAGTAGCCCTTCGCCTTGATGATGTTGATGCCCACCGCGCGAACGCCATTGTACGAGGATGCGGTGCGCGATTCCTCGACGCCGGCCCGCACGTCGGCGACATCACCGAGGCGGACCAGCGTCCCGCCGCGCTGCGCGACCACGAGCTGGCGGAAGCCGTCGGGTCCCTCGATCCGTCCCTTGAGCCGGATCGCACGCTCCTCCTGTGCTCCGTTCAGCCGGCCGACCGGTGCGGCGAGGTTCTGCGTGCCCACCGCCCGCGCGATCTCCTCGATGCCCACACCCGCCGCCTGCATCGCATCAGGCCGGAGCTGCACCGTCATCTCCGGGTAGCTGGCCCCCACAACCGATGCCTGCGCGACACCGGGGACCGATCGCAGGGAGCTCACGATCCCCGGATCGGTGATCGTGGTGAGTCCGCGCGCATCGACGGTGTTCGAACTCACTGTGAGTGAGACGATCGGCTGATCACTCCAGTCGAAGCGCGTGATCACCGGCTCCTCGATCTCGGCCGGCAGGTCCCCCCGAATCGTCGAGATCGCGTCGCGGACGTCCTGCGACGCCTCGGCGACAGGCTTGGTGTACGCAAAGGTGATCACGAACTGCGCGAAGCCGTCAACGGAGTTCGAGGTGGTCTTCCCGCGTTCGACGCCCGAGAGCGCAAATACCGCTTCCTCGATCGGCTCGACCAGTTCCCGTTCGACCGCATCGGGTGATGCACCGGGGTACGCGATCTGGACCATGACCACCGGTTGGTCGAGGTCAGGGAACTCGTCGACCTGGAGGTTGGCCAGCGCGGCCAGCCCGAACGCCACCAGCGCGAGCATCGCGGTGATGGTGATGATCGGCCGGCGAATGGCAAAATCAGAAATCCACATCGTCGCTACCTCGGTTCAGCGATCGGGACGCGCAACGCGCAGCGCCGATCCCACTGGCGTGCCCAGTGCACCACCCACCAGCAGCGTGTCGCCCCGTTGCACGCCCGACTTCACCTCGACCCGCTCGGCCACGTCATCGCGCAGGCCGAGCGACACCGGGACCTCCTCCACCACGCCACCACGAATCCGCTTGACCGATGGCGCAATCGCCTGTGGATTGAGCGCCGAGAGCGGGATGGTCAGCGCGCGCACCTGCGTGAATGCGACGCGGCCCTCCGCGAACACCCCCGCAGCAAGCGAGCGATCGCCGTTCGGCACCGCGGCGTAGATCCGTACCTGGCGCGTGACCGGATCAACCGCAGGGTTCACCCGCGCGATCGTCCCGGTGAACCGCCGGTCTGGGTAGCCGGTTACCGAGAACTCCACCTTGGCACCGCGCCGGAGGCCGCCGAGTGCCGATGCAGGAACACTCGCCGCGAGCTCGAGCGCGCTGGCATCGACCACGGTCACTATCGGGGTGCCCATCTGCACGACATCGCCCGCGCTTGCCGGCCGCTCGCTCACCACCCCCGCGAACGGGGCCCGAATCGTGGCATTCGCGAGCTGCTTGCGCGCCGATGCCAACCGGCTCCGCGCATCGGACGCCATCGCGTCTGCCGCGATTGCCTGGCTGCGCGTGGCCTCGAGGTCGCGTTGGGCAATCGCCCCGGCAGCGTGGAGAGTCGCCGCGCGCTCTGCGTTGCGGTTGGCCACCGTCGCCGAGGCCTCCGCACTCTGGAGCTGGGACGCCGCACTTCGCGCCAGATCAGTGAGCACCGTTGCATCGATGCGCGCCAGCGCCTGCCCCGCGCTTACCGCTGCACCCTCGTTGACATACATCTGCACCACCGTGCCTGCCACCTGCGCGCGGAGCTGTGCCACTTGTTTCGCGTCGAGCGTGCCCGAGAGCGAGGGCCCACTCTCGACCAGGCCGGAGTCAACAATCGTGACGTGATCCGGTGTCACGCTGATGGCAACCACTGCCGCGGCGGAGTCGGCAGCTGCATCGCCACCACCGCCGCCACACCCCGCGAGGAGAACGGCAACCAGCATCGTCATGGTCGTGGGGCGAAGAAATCGCGTCTTGGGCATCGAGCGCTCGTCGGGTCGCGTGATTGGGAATGACATGATTCAGGAGGCTCCGGGTACGGTCACGCCTGCGAAGGGAAGGTCCCGCAGCAACGCGGCACGGACTCGCGCGACCTGCAGGTCGCGGGCCGCCTGCGCCCGATTCGCCTCGGCCTGCTGCAGCAGCAGGCGTGCATCGGACAACTCGGTCTGGGTCGAGATCCCCTCGCGATACCGAACTTCGGCAATGGCGAATGCGCGCACCGCTTGCGCCGCGGTGCCGCTGCTGGCCTCCCAGGCTGCTTCGGCCGCTTCCAGCACGGTGCGCACATCGACCGACTCGCGGGTCGCGAGTTCCCGCGCCTGGCGCAGCCGGAGCGCGGCTTCGTCACGCGCGGCCTCGGCGGCCATCACGTCGGCCCGAGTGCGGCCGCCCGTGTAGATCGGCACGTCGAGTCGCACGCTGATCGCGGCGTCGGTCACGAAGTTGTCGAACGAGAAGACCCGCTCCGGAAAGGCAATGCGCGCGTAGCTGCCGGACACATTGAGCGTGGGCAACCGGCCACCACGCGCCGAGGAGAGCAACGCATCGGCAGCACGCAGGGCGGCGTCGGCTTGGCGCACCGGTGCACGCTGGTCGATCGCCGTGTCGGAACCCGCCACCGCAGCCGCGAACGGCGGCAACGGCACCGCACTCGTGTCGCTAAGCGGCGTGACGAGTTCGATCTCGGTACCAGCCGGAAGGTCGAGAAGCTGGCGCAGCCGAAGCAAGGCCAGGGTGCGGGCGGCACGGCGCTGAATCACGACCGGGCGCTGGTTGTCGCGGGTCACCGTGGCGCGCAGCAGGTCAAACTCGGCGGCATTGCCGACCTCACGTGCGAGGCGGGTGTCGTCGAACGCACGCCCAGACTGGGCAAGGGTCGAGTCGGCGATCTCCAGCAATCGCGCGGCGAGTTGCGCGTCGAAGTACGCCTGGGTCATCTCGACCACCGCCACCGTTCGCGCCGCATCGAGCGCGATCTCGGCGCGCTGGCGCCCGGCCGCGGCGGCGCGGCGCTGCCCCCCGAGCCGCGCATTGAACAGGACCTGTGAGCCCGATACCATCAGGTTGTACGTGTTGGGTCGACCGAACGGAAGGTTCGAGAAGTCGAATCCGTTTCCGTTGGCGGCGCAGTCGAGCCCGCGCTCCAGCGAGTCGAGACGTTCACCGAGCGGCAGCGATGGATTCGGGAGAAATCGGCCACATCCCGTCGGCGCCGCAATCGAATCGGTGGTGCCGCCGTCGAACGCCGAGAACTGGCTGGCCAGCGTGCGCGTGTAAGTCGCGGCGCCGTTCAACTGCGGCAGGTAGCTGCTGCGGGCACGGATCTCGTCGGAACGTGCCCGCAGCACGCCGGCGCGGGCGATGCCCACGTTTTCGCTCGCTGAATCGGCCCGCGCCAGCGCAGCGGCGAGGGTCAGGCGAATTGGCGCGGGTCCCTGTGCTGAAACGGCGCCTGCGAGCAGGACGCCGAGCAGCGTGGCACATCGCAACACACGCATCACGCGGACTCCGGCGCGCCGAGCGCGCGAAGAATCAGGTCAACGAACATCTCGATCACGTCGGGGACGGGCACAGGGTGATGCGGCGGCATGATGTCGCGCGTCATCGCATCCATGAACACGGCGTTCATCAGCATCACCGTTGCCGGCTCGATCGACCCGCGGTGGCCGAGCAGGCTCGCTCTGCGCGCAGCGCCCAGATAGCGAGTGCAATCGGCGAACGCGGCTACGCCCCCCTCGCAAAGCGTCGGCGCCAGTTCGGGGCGTTCGTCGAGTTCGGCAAGGCACGATCGCATCACCCCGCGGCGCGCGGAGATGGAGGCATGCTGCGCCAGCGCCCAGGTGGTCAGTTCCGCGCGCACCTGCCGCGGCGTGGTGGGGAGCTGGGCCGGCGGCGTGTCGGTCGACGTCGCGTGAATCGCCTCAAGGAGGAGGGCCTCCTTCGAGCCGAATTGGCGGAAGATCGTGACCTCGTTGACACCCGCCGCCTCGGCGATCCGCCGGGTGGTGGTGCCCCGCCAGCCGTGGTCGGCGTAGAGGCGGGCGGTGACGTCGAGGAGGGATTCGCGTGTTGACATGGGGGCACAGATTAACGCCGGGCGAGTCGGCGTGCAAGTACCTGCTTGCATGGTCGGCCTCAAGCCACCCCGGCCGTCGGAGTTCCAGCCTCCCCGGAATCCACCCCGCCGGGCTAAACTTCCTGATTGTCCCCTTTTCCGGACCCGGCA
>JBKJMX010000079.1:0-6060 GCA_046596135.1 Gemmatimonadales bacterium | reverse complement strand
GCCACCATCGGGGCCGAGGTCGATCACCCAGTCGGCCGTCTTCAACACATCGAGATTGTGCTCGATCACGATCACGCTGTTCCCCTTCCCCACGAGTCGGTGCAGGACGTCGAGCAGGAGGCGTACATCCTCGAAGTGTAGCCCCGTGGTCGGCTCATCGAGGATGTACAATGTGCGGCCCGTGTCTCGCTTGGAAAGCTCGGTCGCCAGCTTGACACGCTGCGCCTCGCCGCCCGAGAGCGTTGTGGCGGCCTGACCGAGGTGCAGATAGCCCAATCCGACATCGTTGAGCAGCCCCAGCTTCTCGGCGATCCGGGTCTGCGCCGCGAAGAAATCCATCGCCTCCGCGACCGTGAGCTCAAGCACGTCGGCGATGCTGCGACCCTTGTAGCGGACCTCTAGCGTCTCGCGATTGTACCGCCTTCCCTTGCAGACGTCGCATGGCACGTACACGTCGGGCAGGAAGTGCATCTCGATCTTTACCAGACCGTCGCCCTGGCACGCCTCGCATCGCCCACCCTTCACGTTGAACGAGAAGCGCCCCGGCCCGTAACCGCGCATCTTCGCCTCGGGAAGCTGCGTGAACAGCTCGCGAATCGGCGTGAACAGCCCAGTGTAAGTCGCGGGATTCGACCGCGGCGTGCGACCGATCGGGCTCTGGTCGATCTCGATCACTTTGTCGATGTGATCGATCCCCTCGATCCGCTTGTGTTCGCCGGGGATCACCTTGGCCCGATAGAACTGCCGTGCGAGCGATTGATACAGGATGTCGGTCACCAGCGTCGACTTGCCCGAACCCGATACACCGGTCACTGCCACGAAGACGCCGAGGGGCACGTCGACGGTGATATTCCGGAGGTTGTTCGCCTTGGCACCCACGATCCGAAGCATCCGTTCGGGGTCAACGGGGCGCCGAACGGCCGGAACGGCGATCCGAAGCTCACCGCGGAGATAGCGCGCGGTGAGTGAGTCAGGATGCTGCAGCACCTCGGCGACGGTGCCCTGCGCCACGACCTCGCCGCCAAAGCGTCCAGCTCGGGGTCCGAGGTCGATCAGGTAATCGGCGGCGCGAATCGTGTCCTCGTCATGCTCCACCACGATGACCGTATTGCCGAGATCACGCAGCCCTCGCAGCGTGTCGAGGAGCCGCTCGTTGTCGCGTTGATGCAGACCGATGCTCGGCTCGTCCAGGATATAGAGCACGCCGACGAGCCGCGAGCCGATCTGGGTCGCAAGCCGGATGCGCTGCGCCTCGCCGCCAGACAGCGATCCTGCGGCTCGTCCGAGGGTGAGGTACTCAAGCCCGACGTCGCGCAGGAACCGCAACCGCTCGATGACTTCCTTGAGAATCGGGCCGGCGATGTCGGGATCGATCGCGCCTGCACGGCCACGACCGACCGGAATCGACTCGAAAAATGTGGTCACGTCCTCGACTGGGAGGTCGACCACATCGCCGATGCTCTCGCCGTGAATCAGCACCGCGAGCGATTCGGCCTTGAGTCGCTTGCCCGCGCAGGCGACGCACGGCTGTTCGATCATGTAGCCCTCGAGGCTGTGCCGCACCGCGTCGCTCGACGATTCCTTCCACCGACGCCGGAGGTTCTGCAGTACGCCTTCCCACTCGCCCTCGACCGCACGCCCCTTCCCGCCGTCGGCCACGTAGGTCACGCGCTTTCCCGGCGCACCGAGCAGCAGAATCTTGCGTGCTGCCGCGGGGATGTCTTCCCACGCATCGTGCAGGTTGAAGTGGAAGGTGCGGGCAAGCGTGGGGAGCACGACCTTGCGGAGGTAGCCGCTGGGCTCGCCCCACGGCAGCACCACGCCCTCGAGGATCGAGATGCTCGGATCGCCGAGGACGAGGTCGGCATTCGGGACCCGCGAGGTGCCGACGCCGTGACATTCCTCGCACGCGCCGAACGGCGAGTTGAACGAGAACTGTCGCGGTTCGAGTTCGGGGAGCGAAAGACCGCATGTCGGGCACGCGAACCGTTCCGAGAACATCCGTGTCTCGACCTCCTTGCCCTTTCCCGCACCGTGCCGGACGATCTGGACCACACCATCGGCCACCCGAAGCGCGGTCTCTACCGAGTCGACCAGGCGGCTTCGCTCCGACTCACGCACCACGATGCGGTCGACCACCACCGCGATGTCGTGGTTCTGGCGACGATTGAGCTTGGGAACCGCGCCGAGGTCGTGGGTCTCGCCGTCGACCCGCACGCGCGCATAGCCCTGCTTGCGAAGGTCTTCGAAGAGGTCGCGGAACTCCCCCTTGCGGCCGCGAACCATCGGCCCCATGACCTCGATCCTGGTGCCCTCGGGCCAGCCAAGCAGCGTGTCGGCGATCTGGCCGGCGCTCGACCGGGTGATCGGTGTGCCATCGTCGGGGCAGTGCGGCACGCCGGCCCGCGCCCACAGGAGGCGCATGTAGTCGTACACCTCGGTGACGGTGCCGACGGTCGAGCGCGGGTTGTGGGCGGTGGATTTCTGTTCGATCGAGATCGCCGGCGAGAGTCCCTCGATCGCATCGACGTCCGGCTTCTCCATCAAACCCAGGAACTGCCGGGCGTATGCCGACAGCGACTCGACATAGCGACGCTGCCCCTCGGCATAAATAGTGTCGAAGGCGAGCGACGATTTGCCGGATCCCGACAAACCCGTGATCACGGTGAGGGCATTGCGGGGGATCCGCACGGTCACGTTCCGCAGGTTGTGCTCGCGGGCTCCCCTGACGATCAGGTACTCTTCGGCCATAGCCCGGAAGAGTAAGGTCAACGGGGAACGTGGAGCAACGCGCACACCCCGGATCGGCCCATAGCTTGCTATCGTTGGAGGCATGAGCTCCTACCGGCCCACCCTTCGCGCCCTCGCGGCGGTTGCCGTGCTCACGGCATGGGGCGGAAGCCTGACATGGCTGGGCCTGCGCCGCCTCGATGCGGGAGGCACCCCCGATCTCTCGCTCCTCGCCTCGCGCCGTCTTGCGCCGGGCGAGGCGCGCTTTGCCGTCCAGATCGGCGACGTCCAGATCGGCAGCGGCGGGTTCACTCTCGACACCCTCTCGCCGGGTTATCGAATCGTCGAGACGCTGACCCTCGAAACCCTTGGTGACACGGCGCTCACCCGTGTGCTCCGGATGACGGAGACGGAACTCGCCCCCGACCTGAGCTTGCAACAGGTGCGAAGCCGGTTCGTGCGTCCCGGACTTTCGCAAGCAGGTGTGGGACGATATGCCGATGGACGCCTGACCTTCCGGTTTGACAGTGGGGGCACCGGGGGTGCCGTGCTCGATTCCATGACCCCGGCCGTTCCGATGGTGGCGCTCGGCCACCAGCTGGCGATCAGGGGTGAGCTACGCGCGGGGCGGCGCGGCCGCGAACTCGCGATCGGCGGCTGGCCGAGCAGTGCGCGCAACGCTCCGTGGGAAGTGACGGGTGACACCACGTTGGTATTCCCCGACAGCGCCGAGGTCGACCCATCGACGCTGCGGTGGAAGGCCGTTCACTGGGATACCGCCAGGGTGGTGCGTCTCGTTGCGACCGGCCCCACCGGTCCCTACACCGCCTGGGTCGAGCCGAACGGCACGCTCGCAGGCATCGAGTATCCGCTCGGCACGCGGTGGGTACGGACTGATTTCAACATCGCCGTATCGGACTTCCGCAGGGTACTCGATTCCCAGCGTGACGCGATTCGGTCAGTGCTCCCGGTGATGGAGCCCTACGCGACCTCGGCGGCGCGGCGCGACACCGCGACGAACCAACGACGCTTCCTGGTCACCCGAACTTCATGGCGGGAGATCGACCTCGCCGCGTTGGCGCAACTCTCTGGTGGGCGGCAGCGGGTGATGCACGACACACTGGCGATCGGGCCGGCAACCTTCCCGGACGGGCTCACCCCCACCAGTGACGTCGGAACAGACCCATTGGTGCAGCGTGACGCCGCCCCATTGTCGACCCTGGCCCGGGAAGTCTCTCGCTCGGGTGACCGGGAGGAGATCGTGGCGCGACTGGCGGCGACGGTGCGCAACAAGGTGACGCTGGACACCGCGTACGGTGCGCCGGTCGACGCGCTCGGCACCATCCATGGGCGGCGCGGGCGTCCCGATGGTATTGCCCGTCTCTTCGTCGCGGTGGCCCGGGATCTCGGGATTCCCGCGCGGTACGTCGTCGGGTTCGCCGCGATTCCCGGCGGCGTGGCAACCCATGCGTGGGCCGAAGTGTGGTACGACGGCGGCGCGGGATGGGTGGCGGTCGACCCGGTGATGGGCCGCGCAGTCGCCAGCACCGCGCTGGTACGGCTCGGCTTTGGCGGATCGAGTCATCCCGAAGAACTGCTCACGAGCCTCGCCGACGTACGGCTCACCCCCCTGCCGGACGTGAGGGCGCCGTGATCCGATTGCATCAGGTGAAGAAACTGTACGGCAACTTTGCCGCGGTGCACGGCCTCGACCTGCACATCCGCCGAGGGGAACTGTTTGGTCTGCTCGGTCCAAATGGCGCGGGCAAGACCACCACAATGCGGATGATCGCCGGGATCGTCGCACCGTCGGCGGGCACCGTCGAGGTGGGCGGGATCGACATCTTCCGCGAACCGATGCGCGCCAAGGCGATGCTCGGCTTCATTCCCGATCGGCCGTTTGTGTATGACAAGCTCACTGGCGCCGAGTTCCTGCGGTTCAGCGCCGGGCTGTACGGGCAGGAGGGGCCGAAGGTGGAGGCGTTGATCGACGAGTTGCTCGATCTCTTCGAGCTTTCGCGCTGGAAGAATGAACTCACCGAATCGTACAGCCATGGCATGCGGCAGAAGCTGATCATTTCGGGAGCATTCGTGCACCGTCCCGAGGTCATCGTCGTTGACGAACCGATGGTGGGCCTCGACCCGAAGAGCGCGCGACTGCTGAAGCTTCTCTTCCGCCGATTTGTCGAGCGCGGTGGCACCGTGCTCATGAGCACACACACGCTCGAGATCGTCGAGGGCTTCTGCGACCGGGTCGGGATCATCCGCCAAGGTGAACTCGCCGCGTGCGGCACCTTGGAGGAACTGCGGCAGGACGCAGCCGCGGACGGTGCGGGTCTGGAAGAGCTCTTCCTGCGACTCACCGGCGAGCACATCGAGCCGAATCTTGATGCCATCATTGGCTGAGCCTCGCCACGAGCCGGGGGTGTTCGACATCCTGCGGCCGAAGCTGCTCAGCGCGCGTGCGCGGTTCCGTACCCGCTCCGTGCGAGCGCCGCGCGGGCGCAACGCGGTGCTCGGCATCGCCGGCTGCGCCGCACTGGGTGGTGCCTTTGTAATTGCTTTCCGATTGGTATCGTACTTCAAGAACGTTCCCGAGATCGGCTCGTTGCTCGCCGGCAAGCTTCTCGGGGTCGCATTCCTCGCGTTCATGTCGATCCTGCTGCTTTCGAACCTGGTGGCGGCATTGTCGACGTTCTTCCTCGCCCACGATCTCGACCTGCTCGTCGCCGCGCCACTCGATTGGGGACGATTCTATCTCGCCAAGCTCGGCGAGACGGTGGTGCACTCGTCGTGGATGGTGGCACTGCTCTCGGTGCCATTGCTGGCGGCGTACATGATCGCGTGGGATGGCGGCTGGCTCTTTCCCGTGGTGGCGATTGGCGCGCTGGTGCCGCTGTTCGTGATCCCAGGGGTGATCGGGTCGGCCATCACCCTGCTGCTGGTGAACATCTTCCCCGCCAGGCGGGCGCGGGACCTGCTCGGTCTGGTGACAATCCTCGCTGCCGGTGGCCTGGTGCTGCTGCTCCGCCTGGTGCAACCCGAGCGTCTCGCCCGGCCCGAAGGCTTCGCGTCGCTGGTCGATTTCATCTCCGTGCTGCGCACCCCGTCGCACCCGCTGCTGCCGAGCGAGTGGGCAAGCTCGATGTTGATGAACTGGCTCACCCGGATCGCCGATCCGCTGCCGATCCTGCTGCTCTGGACGACGGCTGGTGCATTCGTGGTGATCGGGGCCGCGCTGCATCGGCGACTCTACGTGACCGGGTTCGCGAGGGCGCAGGAGGGACGGAACGAGGGGGTACGCAGCGGGACGCTGGGATGGGTCGCGCA
>JBKJMX010000050.1:0-5792 GCA_046596135.1 Gemmatimonadales bacterium | reverse complement strand
CGGTGGCAATGGACGAGGGGATCCGGTTCGCGATCCGCGAGGGCGGCCGCACGGTGGGCGCCGGCGTGGTGACGAAGATCCTGAAGTAAAGGTTGAAGGGTTGAAGGGTTGAAAGGTTGAAAGGTGGGCGGCAGTGGCGTCGCACGCACCAATGCAGCTGACGACTGGCGACCAACGGCTTACGGCTACACTGCTATTGAACGGGAGACGGCGTGACGGACACCCAGCTCGAGACACAGGCCGACCAGTCGGACGGCGGGAAGATTGCGGGAGCCCGCGACTTCCTCGTCACGACGCGTGGCGAGATGGACAAGGTCAGCTGGCCGTCGCGTGACGAGCTCACCAAGGCGACCCGCGCTGTGCTGATCGGCTCGGTGGTGATCGGCATCGTCATCGGCCTGGTCGACAAGATCCTGACGTTGATCCTTGTCGATGGTGTCGCGGCGATCGCCCGGTGACCGCCACCGATACCGAGTACCGCTGGTACGCGATCCAGACCACGGCGGGCCATGAGAACAAGGTCCGGATGCTGCTGGAGCAGCGCATCAGGGACGATCCGCGGCCCGAGGGGCAGAAGCTCGTGGCCACCGCGCTGGTCCCGACCCAGGAAGTGGTCGAGATCAAGAACGGAAAGAAGGTGACGGTCGAGCGGAAGCTCTATCCCGGCTACGTCATCGTCGAGATGGGGATGAGCCAGGAAGCGCAGCACGTGGTCAACTCGCTCCAGGGCGTGATCAAGTTCGTCGGCACGTCGAAGCAGCCGCTGGCGCTTCGTCCCGACGAGGTCAGCCGCCTGCTGGGTCAGGTGGAGCCGGAAGCCGAGTCGGCGCCCAAGGAAGAGATCCCGTTCCTGGTGGGCCAGGCGGTCGAGATCACCGAGGGACCGTTCTCCGACTTCAACGGTGTCGTCGAGGAAGTGATCGCCGACAAGGGGAAGGTCAAGGTCTCGGTGTCGCTGTTCGGGCGCCCGACGACAGTGGAGCTGGATTACTTGCAGCTTCGCGGGCATTGAAGGGTTGAAGGGTTGAAGGGTTGAAAGGTTGAAAGGTTGAAGGGTTGAAGGGTTGAAAGGTGAACTACCCGGGAGGATCGTCCTCCCAACCGCGACCGCCCGGGAACATCGGCGGCAGGTTCGGCATTTCGCCGTTCCGTCATTCGGCGTCACCGCCCCGCCAGCGGACGTCGTGAAAGGAGTGACATGGCCAAGAAGATCACTGCCATGGTGAAGCTGCAGTGCCCGGCTGGTGCGGCCAACCCCGCGCCACCTGTCGGCACTGCGCTGGGCCCTCACGGGGTCAACATCATGGAGTTCTGCAAGCAGTTCAACGCGCGCACCCAGGCGCAGTCCGGCATGGTGATTCCGGTGGTGGTGACGATCTTCGGTGATCGCACCTTCACCTTCATCACCAAGACGCCGCCAGCCCCGAACCTGCTTCTCAAGGAAGCCGGTATCGACAAGGGTAGCGCCGCGCCGAACCGCACCAAGGTGGGCAAGGTGACCAGTGCCCAGGTGCGAAAGATCGCCGAGATCAAGATGGTGGACCTCAATGCGTCCGACATCGATTCGGCGATGCGCATGGTAGC
Organism: Gemmatimonadales bacterium; assembly: GCA_046596135.1. Classification (GTDB taxonomy): domain Bacteria; phylum Gemmatimonadota; class Gemmatimonadetes; order Gemmatimonadales; family GWC2-71-9; genus Palsa-1233. The sequence goes on along the minus strand of JBKJMX010000050.1, from coordinate 4,208 downwards.
CGGGACGGCCCGTTCGATGGGTCTGGAGGTGATCGACTGATGCCAGCCCTCGGCAAGCAGTACCGTGCGGCCGCCACCAAGGTCGAGGCCACCCGTCAGTACGACGGATCCGATGCCGTGTCCCTGGTGAAGCAGACCTCCTATACCAAGTTCGACGCCACTGTCGACGTGGCCGTGCGCCTCGGGGTTGATCCCCGGCACGCTGACCAGGTAGTTCGTGGCACCGTCATCCTTCCGCACGGCACCGGCAAGACTGTCCGGGTGCTGGTCATCGCCCAGGGAGACCGGGCGCGTGACGCGGAAGCAGCAGGCGCCGACTTCGTCGGTATTGAATACCTGGCCAAGCTGAAGGAAGGTTGGCTGGAGTGCGACGTGATCGTCGCGACCCCTGACGTGATGGGTCAGCTTGGCGCGCTCGGCCGGATCCTAGGGCCCCGCGGCCTGATGCCCAACCCGAAGGCCGGTACCGTCACGATGGACGTGGCGAAGGCCGTGAAGGAGATCAAGGCGGGCAAGATCGAGTTCCGCGTCGACAAGACAGGGAACGTGCACGCCCCGATCGGCAAGGTGTCATTCTCCGCCGAGCAGCTTGCGGAAAACCTGCAGGCGTTCATGGACACCATCGTGAAGGCACGTCCGTCGGCGTCGAAGGGGACCTACATTCGGTCCGCCACGGTGTCGAGCACGATGGGCCCGGGGATCAAGCTCGAGACAGCGGGGTACAAATGAGCAAGACCGAACGCCAGTCCGAGGTCGATGCGCTGACCGCGGAACTCAAGGCGTCGCCCAACGTTTTCGTCACCGATTTCAGCGGACTCAACGTGCTGAAGATGACGGACTTCCGCCGCCGCCTCCGGGCTGCCGGCGCCAAGTACGTGGTGGTGAAGAACACGCTCGCGCAGCGGGCGCTGGCGGCGCACAACATTGCGGAGCTCGACGAGCATCTCGCCGGTGCCACCGGATTCGTCTTCGCAGGAAGCGATCCGATGGCCGCCGCGAAGGTGCTTGGCGAATTCGTGAAGGAGCACGAGAGGCCGACCGTGAAGGCAGGATGGCTCGATGGACGAGCCGTTGCTCCTGCCTACGTGAAGCGGCTCGGCGAAATCCCCCCACGCGAGGTGCTGCTCGGCCAGTTCGCCGGCGCGCTCAACGGGATCCTCTATCAGGTGGTTGGTGCCCTTCAGGCGCTCCACGAACAGCGTTCGGCCGACTCGGCCAAGTAACATACGGAGAGAAACACCATGGCAACGATGCTCAGCAATGACGAAATCATCGACGCGATCGGCGGCAAGACCGTGCTCGAACTGGCCGACCTCATCGAGGCGTTCACCAGCAAGTTCAACGTTTCCATCGCAGCGGCTCCGGCCGCCGGCGCGGGCGGCGGCGCCGCCGCGGCGGTGGTTGAGGAGCAGACGGAGTTCGCCGTTATCCTCAACGCCGCCGGCGACAAGAAGATCAACGTGATCAAGGTGGTTCGTGAACTCACGTCGCTCGGCCTGAAGGAAGCGAAGGATCTGGTTGACAGCGCCCCCAGCACGATCAAGGACGGTGTCTCCAAGGCCGAAGCCGAAGAGATGAAAAAGAAGCTCGAGGACCAGGGTGCAAGCGCCGAGCTGAAGTGACCCGAAGGGGGTCCGCCCCGGCCGGTGGCGATTGCCATCGGCCGGCGTCCTCCCTTCATCGGTCACTTTCAGCGAGACGCAATGACAACCGTACGCGACCTCGAAATCCGGAATGCGACAGTGCCGGCCCCCACCCATGGTGGGGGTCTCGGCGCTGCCGTCTCCATTTGCCCGGGATGTGCTGATGCCTGCTGAAATGCTGCCCAATATCTCGTTTGCGAAGCCGCAGGTCGGGACGATGACGATGCCCCACCTGCTCGACATCCAGACCAAGGCGTTCGAATCGCTTCTGGTCCCCGATGACGTCGATGGCGAGCGCCAGGACGTCTCGCTCGAGCGCGTCTTCCGCGACCTTTTCCCGATCTCCGACGTGAACGGGAAGTACTCGCTGGAGTTCATCGAGTACTCTCTCGGCGAGCCGAAGTACACCGTCGAGGAGTGCATCGAACGCGACATGACCTACGCGTCGCCGCTCCGCACCAAGCTGCGGCTCGACGTCTTCGAGGAAGTCGACGGCCAGCGCCGGCTCAAGAACGCCATCGAAAAGGAAGTCTATCTCGGCGAGATGCCGCTGATGACGCCACTCGGGACGTTCGTGATCAACGGCGCCGAGCGCGTCGTGGTGTCGCAACTCCACCGCTCGCCCGGCGTGGTGTTCGAGGAGAACACCCACCCGAACGGACAGCGGCTCTTCTCAGCACGCATCATCCCGTTCCGCGGCTCGTGGGTCGAGTTCACGATCGATATCCACGATGTTGTCTACGTGCATATCGACAAGAAGAAGAAGTTCCCGGCGACGGCGCTGCTGCGCGCCTTCGGGCACGGCTCCAATGCCGAGATCCTGAAGCTGTTCTTCGCCGAGAAGGACCTCGACATCACCGGCCGTGCCGACTCCCGCCAGGAGCGGCGCGAGATCGTGGGCGCGATGCTGGCGGCCGATGTCACGAACCCCGAGGATCCGTCGGGTGATGCCCTCGGCCTCACCGGCGAGGAACTGACGCCGGAGCGCCTCAGCGCCATGCGCCATGTCGGCGTCAAGGAAGTGCGGGTGTTCGCCGGGTACACCGTGATCGACCTCCGCGACGACGAGCTGCCGACGTCGAATCGCGAGCGGGCAAACCATGTGCTGGCGTTCGACGCCGCTGACCCCGAGACCGGCGAAGTCATCGCCCAATCGGGGGCCGAGCTCACCGACAAGCTGCGTGCCAAGCTGCAGAAGGCCGGCATCATCAAGCTCGAGGTGCTCCTGCCGGCTGCCCGCGGCGAGTCGCCGCTGATCCGCAACACGCTGTCCAAGGATCCGACGCACTCGGAGCAGGAGGCGCTGGAGCAGATCTACGCGCTGCTGCGCCCAGGTGATGCGCCGAACCTCGAGACCGCGCGCCAGCAGCTCCAGAAGCTGTTCTTCAACCCGAAGCGATACGACCTCGGGCGGGTGGGCCGCTACAAGATCAACCAGCGCCTCAAGGTCAAGATCGACCCGAACCACACCGTCCTCACCGAGGACGACTTCATCGCGATCATCCGCTACCTGATCGATCTGCATGACGGGCGCGGCAACACCGACGACATCGACCACCTCGGCAACCGCCGGATCCGGTCGGTGGGCGAGCTGATCGCCAACCAGTTCTCCACCGGTCTCTCCCGCATGGGACGCCTGGTGCGCGAGCGGATGAGCATCAACTCCGATCCGGAGAAGATCTCCCTCGACGACCTGGTCAATGCCCGCACGGTGTCGGCAGTGATTCAGGCGTTCTTCGGGTCGTCGCAGCTTTCCCAGTTCATGGACCAGACGAACCCGCTGGCGGAGTTGACCAACAAGCGCCGCCTGTCGGCACTCGGCCCCGGCGGCCTGACCCGTGAGCGCGCCGGGTTCGAGGTGCGCGACGTGCACTACTCGCAGTACGGTCGCATGTGCCCGATCGAGACGCCGGAAGGCCCGAACATCGGCCTGATCACGTCGCTCTCGACGTTCGCGCGGATCAATGACCTTGGCTTTATCGAGACGCCGTATCGCGTGGTCCGGGCTGGCAAGGCAACGAGCGATCTGGAATGGCTCTCGGCGAGCGAGGAGGAGGACTTCGCGGTGGCGCAGGCCAACGCGCTCCTCAACCCCGACGGTTCGTTTGTCGACTCGCTGGTCCTCACCCGGAAGGGCGACGACTATCCGCTGCTCGCGCCGAATCGCATCGACTACATGGATGTTGCGCCGGAGCAGCTCGTTTCGATCGCAGCCGCCCTCATCCCCTTCCTCGAGCATGACGACGCGAACCGCGCGCTCATGGGCTCGAACATGCAGCGCCAGTCGGTGCCGCTGCTCTTCCCGCAAGCGCCCGTTGTGGGCACCGGGCTCGAGGAGAAGGTCGCCACCGACTCTGGTGCCGTGATCATCACGCGTCGGGCCGGAACCGTCACGCGCGTTACCGCCGACGAGATCATCATCGACGCGGGCGCCGACGCCACCGACAAGGCACGGCCGCTTGGTCGCCTCGCGCGGATCGACCGGTACCGGGTCAAGAAATTCTGGCGTACCAACCAGGACACCGCCATCAACCAGCGTCCGCTGGTGGAGCAGGGGCAGCGCGT
>JBKJMX010000002.1:0-5909 GCA_046596135.1 Gemmatimonadales bacterium | reverse complement strand
CAGGAACCGTGGCGTGCCATCCTCATCGCGACGGAAGACGATGCCACCGGCTGAGACTTCCCGTTCGGCGCGTTTCTTGGTCAAGAAGCGTTGTTCCCCCGAAGATGGCGATCCCTTCCCGCGCGGCGCGTCCGGTGGCCCGCTCAGAATACCGAGAACCGGAAGTACCGGCGCGGATTGGCCTGGATGTCGGCAAGCAACGAACGGAGCTGCACCACGGTCCGCGTGGCTTCCTGGTACAGCACGGTGTCGGCTGACAGCATGCCGAGGGTGCCCTCCCCGCGATTCAGCCGGCTCAACGCCGAGTCGGTGTTGGCGAGGATCGACACCAGGCGCTCGCGCTGGTCGCGTGCCGTGCTGGTCACAAGCCGAAGATCGCCGGTCGCCTGCTTGAGCTCGCTGGCGGCGTCGCGCGCATCGCGCACCATGGCGTCGATCTCGCCAGCCGACGTCGACGAGTCAATGCGGGACAGCGTGGTCTCGAGGTGACCGCTCGCCCGCGCGATCTGGCCCGACGATGTTGTAGCGTTGCCGACAACGCGTTCGAGCTGGCCGGTCTGTTGCTGCGTGAACGCAACGAGCTGGTCGGCCATGCGACGCAGGTCTCGCACGCTCGACCGTATGTCGCCGATCGCCGCAGAGTCGACGGCGCCCTCGATGCGGTTCGTGATCGCGGCGACGTCGGATGCGATCCGGCTCGCCTGCGCCGTAAGCTGTCCCACATCCGGCAGTGTGGCGCCCGGCCAGCGATCACCGGCGCCTAGTCGGGCATCGCGCAGTTCACGCCTGGTGTCTGGGTCGGAGGGCGCGCGCGTCGAATCCATGACGGCGACTTGCCACTCACCGAAGAGCGACGCTGAGACCGCGATCGCGACCGGGGTCACGGGCAGATCATCGGGCTGCGAGATCCTCAGGTCAGCCTCGACCCAGTCGTCCGCCGCCAGTCGGATCGCCTCGACCCGGCCCACCTTGACGCCGCGGAGCACCACCGGGTCGCCGACGCCGACGCCGCCCACCGTCCGGAACCGCGCGACCTGCAAGGTGCGTGGCCCACCGGGCGAGAGATCGCCCAGCCAGACCGCCGCCGCGATCACGACGGCGATGGCACCGAGCACGGCGAGTCCGACCGTGAAGTTGCTGCGTCGCGTCGTCATTCCGCCCGTCCTTCGATGAACTGACGCACCAGGGGGTCGTCGATGTCGCGCATCTCCTCGGGGGTGCCAACGGCGCGAAGTCGCCCGTCGGCCAGCATGGCGATCCGCGACCCGATCGAGAATGCCGAGCGCATGTCGTGCGTCACCACCACGCTGGTGACCCCGAAGACGTCGGTGGTGCGGCGCATCAGGTCGTCCATGGTCGCCGATGTGACGGGGTCGAGGCCGGTGGTCGGCTCGTCCCAGAGAATGTAACGGGGCCTCAGCGCGATGGCCCGCGCGATCCCGACCCGCTTGCGCATTCCGCCGGAGAGTTCATCGGGGAAGCGATCGTCGACATCGTCGAGCCCCACCACGTTGAGGCTCTCGCGCAGGCGCTCGGTGATCACGCCTTCATCCAGCCCTTGGCGCTCCAGCCCCAGCCGAATGTTCTGGGCAATGGTGAGTGAATCGAAGAGCGCCGCGAACTGGAACACATATCCGATGCCGCAGCGCAGCGCCACGAGGTCGTCACGCTCGAGGGTGTCAACACGCTGGCCGTCGACCTCGACATGGCCGGCGTCCGGCTGGATCAGCCCGACGACGTGCTTCAGGATCACGCTCTTTCCTGCTCCCGACGCACCGATCAGCACCGTTGTCCCGCCGGTGGGCACGTCGAGCGTGAAGCCGTCGAGCACGACGCGATCGCCGAAGCGCTTGTGCAGGTTCTCGAAGCGGATCACAGCAGCACCAATGCCCAGAAGGCGTCGAGCACCAGGATCGCCTCGCACCCCAGCACCACAGCCCGCGTCGTCTCGCGCCCGACGCCGCGTGCGCCGCCGGCCGTGCTGAGCCCGCGCAACGAACCCGCCAGCGCCACCGCCGCACCGAACGATGCCGCCTTCAGCAGGCCGAACCAAAGGTCCTTGGGGACGTAGAACATCCGCAGTCCCTTGACGAATTCGACGGTTGAGAGGTCGAGGAGGTTGACTGCGGTGATCCAGCCCGTGATCACGCCGAGCGCAATCGCAAAGGCGGTGACCACGGGGAACATCAGCGTGGCCGCGAGGACACGTGGAACAACGAGATAACTCGCGGGATCAAAGGCCAGCGTCTCGAGCGCGTCGACCTGTTCGGTCACCTTCATCGTCCCGAGCTCGGCGGCGATGCTCGCCCCGACCCGGCCGGCCAGCGCCATGCCGGTGAGAACCGGGCCGAGTTCCATCATGATCGTCTTGCCAACGAGTGCGCCGACGAAGTACAGCGGGACGGTGCCAGTGAAGATGTAGGAGGCGAGCAGCGCGAGAACGATCCCGGTGAACACCGCGATGAAGAGCGCAATCGGTATCGACTGCACCCCGAGCCGCAGCATCTGCGGGACCAGCATCGGCCGCCAGGTACGGTGATCGGCAAGCGCCCGGCTGGTTTGCCGGGCGCCGGAACCGATGGCGGACACAAAGGGGATCAGCACGGGCGGAATCTAGGGGATGGTGGCACGGGGCGCGCGTGCGCCCCGGCCACTGCTCAACGACTACGGCATTACCACGGTGTCGATGACGTGGATGTAGCCGTTCTTCTGCTTGACGTCGGCGATCGTCACCATCGACATCCCGCCCTTGGCATCCTTCAGCATCAGCTTGCCGTCATGCATCATGAACCACAGCATGCCGCCCTGCACCGTCTTCACCATGGCAGTACCGTTTCCCTTCTTGATCATTTTCGCAATCTTCTTGGAATTGTACTTGCCGGCGACCACATGGTACGTCAGCACGGCGACCAGCGTGCCCTTGTTCTCTGGCTTGAGCAGCGTCGGCACGGTGCCGGCGGGAAGCTTCTCGAATGCAGCATTGGTCGGGGCGAAGACCGTGAACGGTCCCTTGCCCTTGAGGGTCTCGACGAGGCCCGCGGCCTTGACTGCGGCCACCAGCGTGGTGTGATCCGCCGAGTTCACGGCGTTGTCGATGATGTCCTTGCTGGGGAACATTTCCTTGCCGCCGACCATCGGGTTCTGGGCGCTGGCGGGGACCGCGAAGCCGACCATGGCGACGGCGACGACGAACTGAAGCAGGGTACGGCGCATGACGTGACACTCCGAAGAACAGGGAGAAGGTTTCCTGATTGCGTTCGGAGGGGGTACGGCGGAATCGGGTCGATCGGATCTTTCAGGCGGCAAAACTGCGGAGTGCCTCGCCGGCCTCGCCGTCGCGAAGGCGAACAAGTGCGCGGTCGCGGAGCTGCCGGACCCGTTCCCTGGTGATGCCCAGCATGGCGCCGATTTCCTCCAGGGTGTGCTCGCGCTCGCCGTCGAGGCCGAAGTAAAGCTGCAGCACCTTGGCGTCGCGCGGCTGCAGCCCGCGCATCGCCTTCTCGACCTCCTCGACGAGCAACCGCCCCATCACCTCGGTCTCGGTGTCGCTGCTCCCATCGGCGACGAACCGGTCGACCATCGCGCGGTCGTTGTCGGGCGACAGAGGTGCGTCGAGCCGGACGTCGGCAGTGTTGAGCGACGCCAGCGACAGGACCACATCGAGGGTGAGTCCGGTCGAGCCGGCCAATTCCTCGGGGGTGGGCTCGCGCCGCAGCTCGGTCCGCAGCGTCTCGGCGGAGCGCATGATCCGCGAGAGATCGGCAGTGCGGTTGAGCGGGACGCGCACGATCCTGCCGTGACGCGCCAGCGCAGCGAGGATCGACTGACGGATCCACCACACGGCGTACGAGATGAACTTCACGCCATGATCGGGGTCGAACTTCCGTGCGGCGGTCATGAGGCCGACGTTGCCCTCGCCGATCAGGTCGAGGAGGGCCATCCCCCGGTTCTGGTACTTCTTCGCGACGGAGATGACGAAGCGCAGGTTGCGCTGCACCAGTTCGTGCATCGCGAGTTCATCGCCGGCGCGGACGCGACGGGCGATCGCGATTTCCTGCGGTTGGGTGAGCAGCGCCGTGCGCGACACTTCGTGCAGATAGATGTCGAGGATGTCGCGCTCGGCGTCTGCCGCACCAAGCGTGCGTGCGGAGTCGCGGCGGCGAGGGCGTTGCGGCGTCGTCGTCGCCAGGATCTCGGCGAGCGTGGCGTCGTCGGGGAAGGCGAACGGAGCGGCCGCGGAGGGAGTCGGCTCGGGCTGGGAACTGGGCTGGGATGACGGCATCCTGAGGGAACGATAATCATGCGCCAGACCGGAGTGTGACAGAGGATCTTTTGCTTGACTCTCTCCCGGCGGGGGAATAGCTTTTCGAGCTATCTTCGTCCGGGGTGCAAGTGGTCCGGCGCGGGGGGATTGGGGGGCGTAGCTCAGTTGGCAGAGCGCTTGAATGGCATTCAAGAGGTCAGGGGTTCGATTCCCCTCGCCTCCACTCAAGACTGGTCGGGCTGGTGCCCACCGGTTGCGCCGGCGGGATGCCACGGGTAGGTTCGGCGTCCGATTTGCAATGCGGGAATAGCTCAGTTGGTAGAGCACAACCTTGCCAAGGTTGGGGTCGCGGGTTCGAGTCCCGTTTCCCGCTCTGGTGCAGGTCACGGTTCGTCTCCCGGTTGCCGGGAGGTCCGGTGGGACATTGGTTCCCCGGTTGGATACGTCGCGGGGTGGAGCAGTCTGGTAGCTCGCCGGGCTCATAACCCGGAGGTCGTGGGTTCAAATCCCACCCCCGCCATGCTTGGAAGCGACGGGCAGGAGGCCCTTGGGTCGCCTGCCCGTTGTTCGTGACCGGGCGTTTAGCTCAGTTGGTTAGAGCGCCACGTTGACATCGTGGAGGTCACAAGTTCGAGTCTTGTAACGCCCATGGTTGGCGCTGTCGGCAAATGTCAGGGGTCCATAGCTCAACTGGATAGAGCATCTGACTACGGATCAGAAGGTTGGGGGTTCGAATCCCTTTGGGCCCATGTCGGACAGTGCAGATGTGCAGGTCACGGAATCACGGGGCGTAGCGCAGCCCGGTTAGCGCGCCTGCTTCGGGAGCAGGAGGCCGGAGGTTCAAATCCTCTCGCCCCGATCGACAAAACAGGAAGGCCGGCACCGGCTCACGGTGCCGGCCTTCCCGGTTTATCTGCGAGGGATCGTGACGAAAGGACGTTGGTTCAGATCCGAGCGTTCCGCTCCACAACCGATGGTGCCACGATGAGGCGCGCCACCTGACCAACCGCCCGCGAATCGGTCTGGTCCTCGGCGTGGCATTGTTTGTCGCAGTCCTGCTCGCGCCCGTTCCCGCTGCGATGAGCGTGGCCGCCTGGCGGGTCGTGGCCGTCGGTCTGCTGATGGCCACGTGGTGGGTCACCGAGGCCATTCCGATTCCGGCCACATCCCTGCTGCCGTTGGTGCTCTTTCCCCTCCTCGGTATCTCGCCGATCGGCGCCACCGCCGCACCGTACGCGAACCCAGTCATTTTCCTGTTCATGGGCGGCTTCCTGATCGCGGAAGCCTGGCAGCGTACCGGGATGCACTTGCGGATGGCACTCTCGATCGTGCGGGTGGGCGGGATGCGGCCGCGTCGTCTGGTCGGAAGCGTGATGATCGCCACCGCCTTCATTTCGATGTGGGTGAGCAGCACGGCGACGACCGCGATGCTCCTCCCGATGGCACTGTCGATCGTGGCGCTCGCCGATGATGATGGCCCGCTGGCCGCAAACCTCGCCCCCGCGCTTCTGCTCGGTGTTGCCTACGCCGCGTCGATCGGCGGCCTCGGCACCCTGATCGGGACTCCACCGAATGCCCTCCTGGCCGGCTTCATGGCGGAAACCCACCATCGCACCATCAGCTTCGTCGACTGGATGATGATCGG
>JBKJMX010000099.1:0-2675 GCA_046596135.1 Gemmatimonadales bacterium | reverse complement strand
TACCACCCGAGGACGATCGCGAAGATGAGTGGCGCCACGATTGAAGCATCGCTCTCGATGATGAACTTCGGCGTGTCGGCGCGCAGCTTGCCCCACGTGATCTTCTCGTTCGGCACCGCACCGGAATACGAGCCGTACGACGTGGTCGAGTCGGAGATTTGGCAGAAGTACGACCACACCGGGATGTCGGGACGCTGCAGGTCCTGGTGCAGCATCGGCACCACGCAGATCGGGAAGTCGCCCGCGATACCGCCGCCCACCTGGAAGAAGCCGATGCCGTGGCCACCCGAGTTCGCGGTGTACCACTCGGCGAGCGTCGTCATGTACTCGATGCCGGTGCGCACGGTGTGCACGTTGGCAATGTCGCCCGAAATGCAATGACCCGCATACATGTTGCCGAGCGTCGAATCTTCCCAGCCCGGGACAAAGATCGGGAGGTTGGCTTCGCACGCCGCGAGCATCCACGAATTTTTCGGATCGATTTGATAGTACGGCACCAGCTTGCCGCTCCGGATCACGCGATAGAAGAACTCGTGCGGGAAGTAACGCTCGCCAGCGCGATCTGCAGCAGTCCATTCATCGAGAACCACGGTCTCGAGGCGTCGCATTGCCTCCATCTCGGGGATGCAGGTGTCGGTGACGCGGTTCATGTGGCGCGCGAGAAGTGCTTCCTCATCGGCCGGGGTGAGATCCCGGTAGTGCGGCACGCGCTCGTAGAAGTCGTGCGCCACGAGGTTGAAAATGTCTTCCTCGAGGTTGGCACCGGTGCACGTGATCGCCGCCACCTTTTCCTGTCGGATCATCTCGGCGAGCGAGCGCCCCAGCTCGGCGGTGCTCATCGCGCCAGCGAGGGTCACCATCATCTTCCCGCCCTCGTCGAGATGATGGCGCCATCCCTGCGCCGCATCGATCAGGGCGGCAGCGTTGAAGTGACGGTAGTGATGGGTGAGGAACGCGGTAATCGGCTGTGGCACTGGGGCGTGCTCCTGGAGTGCGGCGCGGGTCGTCGGGACGATCGGCGGTCAAAGTTATCCCGTGGCCCGGCCCCTCGCCATTAACGTTCGGCCGTGACCACCGCGCTGCTGCTCTCCTGCTGGGCCGTCACGGCTCCGGGCCTTGAGCCGCTGGCCGTGGCCGAGCTGTCGGCGCTCGGGATCGTGCCGGGCACGGTCGAACCGGGCGGGGTGGCCTTTGCGGTTGAGCCTGCCGCGCTCGCGACGGTGCTGATGCAGTTGCGCACTGTCAGCCGAGTGACTGTCCGGCTCGCAGAGTTCAAGGCACGAACGTTCCCGGAGTTGGAAAAGCACGCTGCCACCGTGGCGTGGGCCGACGTGATCGCACCGGGATCGGCGGTGCATTTCCGCGTGACCTCGAAGAAATCCCGCCTGTATCATCAGGATGCTATCGCCGAACGTCTCGAACGGTCGGCGGTCGCCACGGTTGCGAACATCACCGCAGTTCGCGCACCGTCTGCTGCGGAGGAGATGGAAGATGATCTCGAGCACGTTCCGGCGGTGCAACGGATCGTGGTGCGGGTGTTTCGTGACACCGTGACGTTGTCGGCCGATGCGTCAGGAGCGTTGCTGCACCGGCGCGGATGGCGCCAGGCCGTGGCTCGCGCACCAATGCGGGAGACTCTCGCTGCCTCGTTGCTGCACGCGAGTGGCTGGGCGTCGCCCGAGGGTGTGCAGGCCGTGCCGTTGCTCGACCCGTTCTGCGGCTCGGGCACGATTGTGATCGAGGCGGCGCTGATGGCGCGGTGCATCGCACCCGGTCGGTGGCGGCGGTTTGCCGCCGAAGGATGGCCCATGATGCCCATCGGGGCGTTCGATGCGGCGCGGATCGCGGCACGGGACGCGGAGTTGCCGGCAGCGGGAATAGAGATCGCGGGATTCGATCGTGATCACGGAGCGATCACCGCCGCGCAGGCAAATGCCGAGCGGGCGGGGGTGGCGGGCGACATCACATTCTCGCGCGCCACGATATCCGAGATGGAGCAGGATGGGGGGAGCGGCTGCATCGTCACCAATCCACCGTATGGCGCCCGGATCGGGGAGCGCACCGCGCTTCGAGACCTCTACGCCACCATCGGACGCGTGTTGCGGGAGCGCCGACCGGGGTGGCAGCTCACCATGCTCACCGCCGATCCGATGCTGGACGGACAACTGCGCCTGCCATTGCGGGAGGTGCTGCGCACCACCAATGGCGGCATCCCGGTTCACGTCGTGACCGCAGAGCCGCCCGGTCGATGACGCCCGGGCGGCAGGATGGTGTCAGGGTGTCACGCCTGCCGGCGGGGTCATGATTTTTCGGGCCAGGCACGGCTCGTCGGAGTAGACTGCCGGAATCCGCCACCGTGTGCCATCCCAGCGAATCAACCCGCTCGACGTGACCACTTCGTCGATGCCATCGGCCTCGATGTCCACCGTGCCGTAGATGTCGACGTTGCCGGGCGCCATCGCGACCGGATATCCCCACGCGTTCACGATCCAGGTGCCGGTCGTGTTCACCCCTCGGCCGTACGGATAGTCATCGCCCAGCCAGAACGACACGACACCGTATTCGTATCCGCCGGGGCCGCGAAGGCCGAGCATCGGCTTGCGAGTCCAGCCTGCGTCGCCAGTCTTCTGGTAGAAATCATTGCGCAGGTACTCGGCGGACCGCTCGGTCTTGGG
>JBKJMX010000023.1:0-16228 GCA_046596135.1 Gemmatimonadales bacterium | reverse complement strand
CGTGGATGGCGAGACGCTCGGGGCGAAGGTGCGCCGTTCGGGACCGGTCAGCGTGCTCGACGCGGTGCGGGTACTGCAGGAAATGGCCTGGGCCCTGTCGTACGCCCATGGCCGCGGGGTGGTGCATCGTGACGTCAAGCCCGACAACATTCTGATCGAACGGGCATCGGGCCGTGCGCTCATCACAGATTTCGGCATTGCGCGCAGCGCTGGTGCGATGCCGGTGGGTGAGGGCCTGACCCGCGTAGGAGAGGTCGTCGGTACGCCGGAGTTCATGAGCCCGGAGCAGGCTTCGGCAGACACGGTCGATGGCCGGAGCGATGTCTATTCGCTCGGCGTCGTAGGGTTTTACATGCTCGCGGGCAAGCTTCCCTTTGATAGCGCATCGCCGACCGCGCTCATGGCGATGCATTTCACCCAGGCTCCTCCGTCGCTGGCACTGCTTCGTCCCGACCTGCCACTCGAAATGATCGAAGCGGTGGAACGTTGCCTCGCCAAGTCGCCTGACGATCGATGGGCGTCGGGTGAGGCGCTCGCCTCGGCACTTGACGCGCTGCGCCGGGCCGCGCCTGAGGTGGCGCCGGCGATGCGGGGGTTCCTGCAGCGGTTTGGCTCGACGGTTTTTGCGATGGTCGCCCTTGGCGTGGCGCTGTGGGTGGTTGTCCGCAACAAGTCGGGAAGCCAGGGAAATCAGGACTGGTGGCTCGCCGCCGCAGTCATCGCCGCCGCTTTCTGGGGGCTCGGGGTGCAGGCGGTGGGCCGGATTCGGATGCTGGTGCGTCAGGGATTCCGATACCGCGACGTGGAGGCTGCCGTCGCGAGCATCCGGGCAGAAGACGCCGCCGCTCGCGACGCAATCAGGGCATCGACCGACGAGATGGGGCGACGGAGTCGTCGGAGCCGAGTTGCGTGGGGCTCGCTGGCGTGGGCGCCCATTGCGATCGGGCTCGTCCGCACCTCGATGCGCCAGCCGATTCCGGGCCAGCCAGGCCAGTTCCTGGTCAGCGGACCCGGCATCATCGTTGCCATCTCGGCGGCAGTTGCATTCGGACTTGGCGTGTCACTCCTGGCGTCGGATCCACTGAAACCGAATCCACTGGCAGTGGTCCAGTCGGCGTTCTGGCGGAGCACACTGGGCCGTACCATTTTCCGCCTCGCTGCGTGGCGGATGAAGGGCGCAGACGATGCCAGCAGTTCTGACGCCGGGGCCCGTGTCACCAGGGGCGGACCGCGGACAGTGCTGCTCGGACTTCCTACTGCGCTTCGCCGCGACCTTCGCGGTGTCGATGTCCGCCTCACTGCCATGGAGCGCGAACTCAAGGTGCTTGACGCGCGAGAGGCGCAGCTCCGAAGCGCCATGCTGGACGCCTCGATGCCGACCCCCGCCGCCGGCAATGCGACGCGTTGCGATGCCGTCGTGGCAGAGCTCGGTGAGCACATGAGCGAAGTTCGGCTGCAGCGGGCTGCGGTGGTGTCGCGCCTCGAGGAAGTAAGGCTGCAACTGGTTCGACTCAAGGCAGGCATCGGATCGCCCGATGCCGTGCTCGCTGCGCTTGAGTCGTGACTGATCCCACCTTCCAGTCGATCATCGTCGATCGCCACGCCCGGATCGGCATCGTCGGCGACCTCGAATCCGCGAACGAGGCGTGGCTCATCCTGCATGGCTACGGCATGCTGGCGCAGGGGATTCTCCACTGGTTCCGTGCGGCCGCCCGACCGGGTCGGGTATTGGTGGCCCCGGAGGCGCTGTCACGTTTCTACGTCGAGTTCCAGGGAACCCGGCGGGTGGGTGCATCGTGGATGACCCGTGAGGCTCGTGAGGACGATCTCGCCGACCTGCTGCCCTACCTGACACAGGTCGTCACCCCGCTGCGGGCGGCCTGCCCGCGGCTCGAGGTGCACGGCTTCTCGCAGGGCGTGGCCGCTGGTGCGCGGCTGTTGGTGCATGCGCCGCTCGATGTCGACCGGCTGGTGTGCTGGGGCGGCACCGTCCCGCTCGACGTCGACCCCGTAAAGCTGGTCTCCCGGGTAGCGGGCGGGACCATCGATTACGTGGTGGGGGCTCGCGATACCCGCACTCCTCGCGACACGGTGTTGGCCGACGCCGATCGCATGCGGGCGAGGGGCGCGCCGGTACGGGTTCATGAGTTCGATGGAGGGCACCGTATCGACGACGGCGTGCTCGCCGAGCTTGATGCGCTTGGCTAGACGCATCGCGCCCCACGCTGTAGTATCCAGACTTCACCAGCAATCCGTGCATTCGCTCCATTCCCGTCACCCGGAGTCTCCATGCGTCATGTGCTTGCCATCGCGTCAAGTGTCGTGCTGGTCGCAGGCTGCAGCCCGAAAGCCGAAACCGCCGACGCCTTCGAGGAAATCGTTGCTCCCCAGCAGGTCACCATCACGGCCACCGAGTTCAATTTCGCGGCGCCGGACACGATCGCGCCGGGCATGACGGCGTTCACGCTGGTCAACAGCGGGGCGCAGGAACATCACGCCATCCTCGCGCGGCTCGACGACGGGAAGACCATGGCGGACCTCGCGGCCGAAATGGCCAAGCAAGCCGGCGAGACGCCCGAATGGTTGAAGTTCTACGGCGCGGCCAGCGGAATCCACCCGAGCAACTCCACGGGCTCGACCGTCGATCTTCCGGCGGGCAACTACGTCCTCATCTGCTTCATCAGCGACACAGCTGACGGTACTCCGCACATGACGAAGGGCATGCTCCGCCCGTTGGTTGTTGCCGGCGACGCCGTCGCGGCTACGCATCCCGATGCTGACGGCGAGATCCAGCTCAAGGACTTTGCCTTCGAGCTCCCGTCGATGACCGCTGGCGTGCACACTTTTCGGATCACAAACTCCGGGCCGGCGCTTCATGAGGTGCAGCTCGTCAAGCTCGCGCCGGGCGCCACCGTGGAGAGCTATGGGGCGTCGGTTGCCCCCGGCTACACCGGGCCGACTCAGGGGACGGGCATGGGTGGCGGCGGGGCGATCTCTCCGGGTGTGGAGCAGTGGTGGACAGCCAACCTCGAGCCGGGAGAGTATCTCGTGACGTGCTTCGTGCCAGACGCGAGCGGCACGCCGCACCTGATGCTGGGCATGGTCAAGACGTTCACGGTTGCCCCGGCTTCCTGACCGCCGGAGCACGACAGCGCCCTGGTCCTGCGATGGCGGGGCTGGGGCGCTTTTGCTTGAGGACTAGGCCCCGCGCGCCTATCTTTCATGGTTGCTTCATGTTAGCCACCGGAGTCGCGGGATGCCGACGTACGAATACCGCTGCGCCGAAGGTCATGCCTTCGAGTGCATCCAGAAGATGTCCGAACCAGCCCTCACCGTCTGCACGGTGTGCGGGGCGGAAGCTGTTCGTGCCATATCCGGCGGCGCAGGCCTGATCTTCAAGGGCAGCGGCTTCTACATCACCGACTACGGCAAGGACGGGAAGGGCGCGCGCCGCGACGGCGCCGCTTCGGGCGAGACAGCCTCCGCCGGTGACGGCGCCAAGCCGGCGACGCCCGCCGCAGGTGGGTCGGGCACCGAAGGGCCGAAGCCGACGAAACCGGTCGCCACGACCCCCGCTGCCAGCCCCAAGGCCGATACCGCGTGAGTGACGCGCTCCGCGCTGAACTGAGTCGCGTTTCCGCGATGCTGGGAGCGGGCGATCTCGACTTCACGCTTGAGCAACCGCGGGATCCTTCGCACGGCGATTTCGCCACCAACCTCGCGATGCTCCTCGCCCGCCGCGAGCGCACCAACCCGCGCGCCGTGGCCGAGCGTGTGGTGGCAGCCCTCGACATGGCGGCGACCGGTGCGAGTGCCGTCGAGATCGCCGGGCCCGGATTCCTCAATTTTCGCCTTGCCACCGACACACTCGCCGCATCCCACTCAGCGATCATTGCCGCTGGCGATTCCTACGGCCGCTCCGACACCGGCACCGGTGTGCGGGTCAACGTTGAGTTTGTTTCCGCCAATCCTACCGGGCCACTCCACGTTGGGCACGGTCGTGGCGCGGCACAGGGCGACGGCATTGCCACGCTTCTCGAGTGGACCGGGCACGATGTCGTCCGTGAGTTTTACGTCAACGATGCCGGCGTACAGATCGATCGCCTTGCTCAATCGCTCTGGGCCCGCGTCCAGCAAGCGGCAGGTCGGCACGGCGAGATCCCCGAGGGCGGCTACCACGGCGCCTATCTCGAGGACGCAGCCCGGGTCATCCTCGACGAGCACGGGGCGACGTTTGCCGATCTTGCGACGGACGTTGGCGTCGGTCGGTGCCGTGATCTGATTCTCGTGATGCAGCGCGCCGAGCAGGACGCGACGCTCGGCGATTTCGGGGTGCGGTTCGACGTGATATCGAGCGAACAGCGCCTCTATGACGCCGGTGAAGTCGATGCCACCATTGCACACCTGATCGCGGCCGGCCACACCTTCGAGGAAGGCGGCGCGCTCTGGTTGCGCACCACCACTTGGGGCGACGATCGCGACCGTGTGCTTCGGAAGCAGGACGGCACCTATACCTACTTTGTGCCCGACATGGCCTACCACCTCGGCAAGCACCGTCGCGGCTTCGATCGGGTCATCGATGTCTGGGGCGCCGACCACCACGGGTACATCCCGCGGATGCAGGCCGGGCTGCAGGCACTGAACATCCCCGACGGATGGCTATCGGTCTCAGTGGTTCAGCTCGTCAAGGTGGTGCGCGGCAGCGACGAGGTGAAGATGTCGAAGCGCTCCGGTGACTTCGTTACCCTTCGCGACCTGTACGAGGAGACCGGCGTTGATGCGGCGCGATACTGGTTCCTGATGCGCCGCGGCGACTCGCATCTCGTGTTTGACATCGAGTTGGCGAAGTCGCGCACTGACGAGAACCCGGTCTACTACGTCCAGATGGCGCATGCGCGCATCAGCGGCATCTTCCGCGCCGCCGCCTCCGATCCGGATTCGACGACCGGCGAAATCGACCTGGCGGTGCTCGGCGACGCCGATCGCGACCTGCTGCGCAAGCTGACGGCATTCCCCGACGCGGTGGCGCGCGCGGCGCGCGAGCACGAGCCGCACCGGGTCACGACGTACCTCGAGGAACTGGCCCGCATGGTGCATGGCTGGTACCATGGTTGCCGCGTTCTTGGCGAAGCTCCGGATGTACAGCAGGCACGCCTCCTGCTCGCCCGCGCCGCGCGGCAGGTGCTCGCGAACGGGCTGACCCTGCTTGGCATCTCCTCTCCCGACCGGATGTGATGACATGACCCTGCTCGTCGTCGGCAGCGTGGCACTCGACTCCGTCTCGACCCCGTTCGGTGAGACGGCCGATGCCCTGGGCGGGTCGGCGGTCCACTTCGCGGTGGCCGCGTCGTTGCTCCACCCGGTGCAGGTGGTCGGCGTGGTGGGTGACGACTATCCCGTCGCCGAACTCGAACGCCTCGCTGGCCGCGGCATCGACTGGTCGGGCGTCGAACGTGCCGTCGGCGAGTCGTTCCGGTGGCGTGGCAAGTATTCCTACGATCTGCAGAGCCGCGAGACCCTCGAGACTCGACTCGGCGTCTTTGCCAACTTCCGGCCTCGGCTCCCTGCCGGCGCCGAGGACGCCCGGTTTGTCTTTCTCGGCAATATCGACCCCGAGTTGCAGCTCGACGTGCTGAACCAGGTGCGCAACCCGGAACTCGTCGCCTGCGACACGATGAACTACTGGATCCAGTCGAAGCGTGACGCGCTGCTGGCGCTGCTGAAGCGGGTCGACATGCTGATGGTCAACGACGGCGAGGCGCGCGAACTCTCCGGCGATTGGAACATCCACAGGGCCGGTCGCTGGATCCTTGATCATGGTCCCGAGCGAGTCGTCATCAAGCAGGGGGAGTTCGGCGCGCTGCTGATTGAGCGCGATCGCACCTTCCACATTCCGGCTTATCCGCTCGAAGAAGTGTTCGATCCGACTGGCGCCGGCGACGCGTTTGCGGGCGGATTCATGGGATACCTCGCGCGCGTTGGTGAAGTCGACACGAATCACTTGCGGCGGGCGATGGTCTACGGCGCGGCGATGGGCTCTTGGTCGGTGTCCGGATTCGACGTGAAGGGCTTCGAGGGCGTGACCACCGAGGATGTCGAGGAACGGGTGAGGCACTTCGTCGACCTGACCCACATCCCGATTGCGGAACAGATCTCGTGAGTGGGGGGCGCTACGCCGCCGCGGGCGTCGACCTCGTGCAGGCCGACGAGGCGAAAGCCCGTATCGGTGAGCTGGTGACGTCGACCCAGACCAAACTCTCCGTGGGTGTCATTGGCGCGTTCGGCGGCATGGTACGCATCCCCGCCGGCATGCGTGCACCGGTGCTGGTGATGAGCACTGACGGAGTGGGCACGAAGGTGCTCGTGGCGCAGCAGGCGGGGCGGTACGACACTGTCGGCGAGGACCTCGTCAACCATTCGGTCAACGACATCCTTGTGCACGGCGCCCAGCCGATTGCATTCATGGACTACATCGCCGGACACCGCCTCCCGGTCAGCATGATCGCGGGAGTGGTAGCGGGGATCGCGCGCGGCTGCCGCGCCCACGGGATGGCGCTCGCCGGTGGGGAGACGGCGCAGATGCCCGGCCTCTACGCCGCGGAAACGTTCGACCTTGCGGGCACGATCATCGGCGTGGTCGAGGAAGATCAGGCGATGCATGGCGCGGCGATCGCGCCGGGCGATGTACTGGTGGCGCTCGCGTCCGCCGGACTGCACACCAATGGCTATACGTTGGCCCGACAGGTGCTCCTCGAGACGATGGATCTCACCCTCGATGATGCCGTGCCCGGAACCGATACTCCGGTGGTCGATGCACTGCTCGCGGTGCATCGTAGCTACGACACCGCCCTGCGCCCCGTAATGGGGCAGCTCCATGGGCTCGCACACATCACCGGTGGCGGGATCGCCGGGAACCTGGTGCGCGTGCTGCCCGTTGGGTGTCAGGCCCTGATCGACACCGCCTCGTGGGATTGGCCGCCGCTGTTCGCGGCGATCGCGCGAGGTGGCGACGTGTCGGAGGCCGAGATGCGGGACGTGTTCAACCTTGGGGTCGGCATGATCGCGGCAGTGCCGCCGGATGCCGTGACTGTCGTCGAGGCCGCAGCGGCCGCGGCGGGAGTGCCGACCTGGATCTGCGGTGAGGTCCGCGCCGGCGGCCACGGCGTGCACTTCACATGAACGGAGTGCTCGTGACCCGGACCTCTTTCGCCGTCGGCGTGCTGATGGCTACATCTCTCGCGCCGCTTCAGGCGCAGACCAACCCGCAATGCGCCAACCAGACGTTCGAGCGGGCGCGCAATGTCTGTGACGCGGGCGTGGACGGCGCCCGCGTCTTCCACCCGGTGGTGGGCCTGCTCGTCGCCGGCGGCAATCCGGCGCTCGGCACGGTCGCGCCGCTCGGCGGTTTCCCTCACGCGTCCATCGGGTTGCGCGTCAACGCGGCGCGCGTCGTCACGCCTGACCTCAATTATTCCGGCAACGGCCGTGTCGTTGCGGCTGACGCCACGGTCACCGCACCGGCGCCGAGTGTTGAAGCGGCGGTGGGATTGTTCCGCGGGATCGGTCACGGCAACCTCGCGCTTGACGCGCTCGGTGCAGCGCAACTCCTCCCCACCGACCAGATCGACAAAGTCCGCGTGAGTGACGATGCCACTCGGCTCGGCTCGGTGGCGTTGGCGTTTGCGTACGGCGCACGCGTGACCGTGCTCGGAGGATACGGTGCGGTGCCCGCGGTGTCGGTCAGCGTGATGCGGCGTTCGCTGCCGCGGATTGACGTCGGCGATGTCGGCAGCGGTGATCGGTACGCATTCGGCTCCAACCTCGACGCCACCAGCGTCCGGGTGGTGGTTGGCAAGTCGCTCGGTCCGCTCGCGGTTGCCGCTGGCGTCGGTCGCGATCGCTACACCGGCGACGCCGACATCACATACCGCGATCCGGTGACGAACGCGATCCAGCCATCCATTCGCATCGGCCTCAAAGACACACGGTCGCTCGGTTTCCTGAACGCCTCCCTCTCGCTGGGTGGGATGCGCCTCGCCGCCGAGATCGGACAGCAACAAGGATCGAACCTCGGCCTCGGGACGACCTTCGAGCAGAACGATCCCTCCGACGGACGGGTCTTCGGTGGTGCAGGAATCCGCGTCGCGTTCTGACCTCACGGTTGCCGATGCGGCGATGACCCGCGCCCTCACCCTCGCCGAGCGGGGGTGGGGGCGTGTGCATCCGAACCCGCTCGTCGGTGCGGTTTTGGTGCGGGATGGCACAGTGGTGGGTGAGGGCTGGCACGCCGAGCATGGCGGGCTGCATGCTGAGGCCATGGCGCTTGCCGCGGCGGGCGATGCGGCGCGTGGGGCCACGCTGTATGTGACCCTCGAGCCCTGTGCGCATCACGGAAAACAGCCGCCGTGCGTGGATGCGGTCGCGGCCCACGGCGTCGCGCGCGTCGTGTTTGGGCTCGAGGATCCCAACCCCATCGCTGACGGTGGCGCGGAGGCGCTCGAGGCGCGGGGCATCGAGGTGGTGCCCGGCGTGATGGCGGATGCGGCAGCCCGGCAGAACTGGCGGTTCCTGCATCGGTTCACGGCAGGCAATCGGCCGTGGGTGATCGTGAAGCTCGCGGTGAGCGTCGACGGCTTCATCGCCGACTCGGCAGGTCACTCCCGCTGGATTTCCGGCGAACCAGCGCGTGAATGGGTGCACCGTCTGCGGGCCAATGTCGGAGCCATTGGGGTGGGCGCGCACACGGCGATCGCCGACGCACCTCGCCTCACCGCTCGCGGACCGGTTTCGCCTCGCATCACACCGGAGCGGGTCGTGTTCGACCGGTCGGCGCGCACCGACGCCTCGCTCTCGCTTCTGCACGACGGCGGTGTCCCCCCGATCATCGTAGTGTCGCTGCGCGCGCCTGCCGAGAATCGCGAGATCCTGGAGCGAACGACGGCGACAGTGATCACTGCCGATTCGCTTGTCGACGCGCTCGCCGCATTGGGAGCGCGCGGTATCGACTCGATCCTGGTCGAGGGAGGTGGGCATCTCGCCAGTGCGCTGCTGAACGCCGATCTCGTGGACCGCGTGTGCATGATCGAGGCACCGGTGTGGCTGGGGCAGGGGACGCCGGCCTGGCCGGCGGTCGATGCGTCACCGGTGACGGCGGCGCGCCGCTGGCGCACCGTCAGTCGTGAAGCGCTGGGCGACGATACCCTTCTCGTGATGGAGCGCTGATGTTCACCGGACTCGTGACAGCAACGGGATCGATCGCGGTGCGAGACGGTGGTGATGGCGGCCGCGACATCACTGTGACGTGCCCGTGGAATGACCTGGTCGAGGGCGAGAGCATCGCGGTCAACGGTGCCTGTCTCACCGTGACCGGCTGCCAGGGTGGCACATTCGACGCGCACGTGATCGCGACCTCGCTGGAGCGCACGCTGTTCGCCTCCTATGAGGACGGCCGACGGGTGAACCTCGAGCGGGCGCTCCGGGCGGCCGACCGCCTTGGCGGGCACCTGGTCCAGGGCCACGTTGATGGCGTGGCGACGGTCCGAACCCTCACCACGCGAGGCGATGCCTGCATGATGGAACTGGCCGTACCGCCGGTGGTCTCCGGCGCATCGGTGCCGATGGGATCCATTGCCGTCGATGGCGTGTCGCTCACGATCAACGGGATGGGGGTCGATGGCGTGATCCAGGTGGCGTTGATCCCGTTTACCTTGGAGCACACCACGCTGGGCGAACGCCGCCCCGGCGACGCGGTTCACGTGGAAGGAGATGCAGTGGGGAAGTACGTCCAGCAGATGCTCGCGACGCAGCGCACGGCGCGAGGCGCCTGATGCCGATCGGGACGATTGAACAGGCGATCGCCGATCTTCGCGCCGGGCGCATGGTCGTGGTCGTGGACGACGAAGACCGGGAGAACGAGGGCGACGTCGTCTGCGCCGCCGACGCGATCACGCCCGAGATGATCAACTTCATGGCGCAGCACGCCAGGGGCTGGATCTGCCTCGCGCTCACGCCCGAAGCATGCACGCGCCTCGACCTGCCGCAAATGGTGGAGCGCAATACCGAGGCGATGTCGACCGCCTTCACGATCACCATCGATGCGCACCGAAGCTTCGGCGTGACCACCGGCATCTCCGCCGCCGATCGCGCCAAGACAATCCGCGTCGCGACGGCGCCCGACGCTTCTCCTGCCGACCTCCGTCGCCCCGGACATATCTCGCCGCTGCGCGCCGAGCCCGGTGGCGTGCTCCAGCGTGTGGGGCACACCGAGGCAAGCGTCGACCTGGCGCGCCTCGCGGGCTTCACGCCCGCCGGCGTGATCTGCGAGGTGATGGACGCCGACGGCTCGATGGCGCGACTCCCCCAACTCGAGCGGTTCGCGGAGACCCACGGCCTCACGTTGATCACGGTGGCAGACCTCGTGGCGTACCGGTTGCGCACCGAACAGCTCGTGCATCGAGTGGCCGAAGCGCGCCTCCCCACCGAGGCAGGCGAATGGCGCGTGATCGGTTATCGCAACGACGTCGACGATGCCGAGCACGTTGCCCTTGTGCACGGCGAGGTCGCGGGCGAGCAGGACGTGATGGTGCGCATGCACTCGAAGTGCCTCACCGGCGACGTCTTCCATTCGCTCCGCTGTGACTGCGGCATCCAGCTCCACCGCGCCATGGAGAAAATCGCGGAAGCGGGGCGAGGCGTGATCGTATACCTCGACCAGGAAGGTCGGGGGATCGGGCTGCTCAACAAGCTCCGCGCGTACGAGCTGCAGGATGCGGGGCACGACACCGTTCAGGCCAACGAGCACCTCGGCTTCAAGGCCGACCTCCGAGACTTCGGGATCGGAGCCCAGATCCTCCGCGACGTCGGGCTCACCACGCTCCGGATCCTGACCAACAATCCGCGGAAGTTGGTGGGCCTCGACGGGTACGGCCTCGAGATCGTTGAGCGCATCCCGCTGTTGACCGAAGCCACCCCGGAAAATCGTGCCTACCTCGATGCCAAGCGCGACAAGCTTGGCCACCTGCTCGCGCACTGACCGGGTGACAGAGTACGAGGGTCGCCTGGTGGCGACGGGGAGGATCGCGATCGTTGCGTCCCGGTACCACGGGCGCATCACGTCGCGCTTGGTCGACGGCGCGCTGGAATCGTGTCGCGAAGCCTGCGTCGCCGACGACTCCATCGACGTCGTGCATGTCGCCGGTGCGTTCGAGCTCGGTGTCGTGGTGCGCCAGCTCGCCGAGGCACATCGCCACGTCGCCATTGTGGCGATCGGTGTCGTGATCCGCGGTGACACGCCCCACTTCGATTTTGTCGCCGGCGAAACTGCGCGTGCCCTCGGCGACGCCGCCACGATCTGCGGCGTCCCGGTCGGCCTCGGCCTCCTGACCTGCGAGACGATGGAGCAGGCCACGGCGCGCGCGGGCGGGAGCGCCGGCAACAAGGGGCGCGAAGCGGCCGACGCCGCGATCCGGACGGCGCACCTCCTGCAGACGCTCGGCACCCGGTGACCCTTCGCGTCGAGTCGAAGCGCCGTGCGCGGGCGCTGCAACTGCTCTATGCGGTGGAGGCCACGGGAGACCCGGATGGCGCCGTGGCACGTGGGCTCGGTCGGCTCACTGGTCCCGAGCCGACGATTGCCGATGAAGCGCAATCGATCGTCGAGGGCGTGATGGCACGCCGCACCGAGATCGACCGGCTGGCGCAGGCCGCCGCCGAGAACTGGCGCATCGAGCGCATCGCGATCGTGGAGCGGTCGATCCTCCGTATCGCGATCCACGAACTGCTGCTGGGAATCCTCCCTCCGAAGGTGGTGATCGACGAGGCGGTGTGGTTGGCGCAGCGTTTTGCGGGTGCGCGAGCGCCCGCGTTCGTCAACGGCGTGCTCGACCGGGTGGCCCGCGATCTCGGGCGACTCTGAAACCGCCATGAACATCCTGCTCGTCAACTGGCAGGACATCCGCAACCCACAGTCGGGCGGTGCGGAGATTCATCTGTTCGAGATCTTCACCCGGCTCGCAGCGCGCGGTCACCGCGTGCGTCTGGTCTGCTCGGGATTCCCGGGCGCGCAGACGCGCGAGGACGTCGACGGTGTGGCGGTCACCCGCGCGGGCGATCGCCACTCCTTCACGCTGGTGGGTCGCGACGCGATCCGTCGTGAACTGGCGCGCGAGCCTGCCGACGTGGTCGTCGACGACATCAACAAGATTCCGCTTTGCACCCCGACCCTCACCGATCGTCCCGTCTACGCGCTCGTTCCACACCTGTTCGGCACCACCGCGTTCGACGAGGTGTCGTGGCCGCTCGCCACCATGGTCTGGGCGGCGGAGCGTCGGATCCCGTCGGTTTACGCCAACGCGTGGTTTCACGCGATCAGCGACTCGACCCGTGATGATCTCGTCGCCCGCGGCATCCCGCGCGACCGAATTGCCGTGGTGTATCCTGGGGTCGACGCGAATCGCTACACGCCGGCGGGCGTGCCGACCCGTGATCCGGCGCATTTCGTCTATCTGGGGCGACTCAAGCGCTACAAGGGTGTCGAGCACCTAATCGATGCGGTGGCTGTCGCGCGCAGACGATCCCGCGACCTGACGGTCGACATCGCTGGCTCGGGCGATGATCGCGCCCGCCTGGAACGTCGGGCCATCGAGCGCGGGGTGGGCGATCTCGTCCGGTTTCGGGGCTTCGTCGACGACGCGACCAAACTCTCGCTCTTGCGGCGGGCGGTCGCCAACGTATTTCCTTCCCCGAAGGAGGGATGGGGCATCACGGTGATGGAGGCGGCGGCCTGCGGGACGCCCTCCATCGCCTCGGACTCTCCCGGTCTCCGCGACTCCGTTCGCGCCGGCGTTACCGGCATGCTGGTGCCGCATGGCGACCCGGTCGCGCTGGCGGAGGCAATGATGCACCTTGCGGATGCGCCTGATCTGGTCGAGACACTCGGGATGGAGGCGCGCCGGCACGCCGAGCGATTGAGCTGGGAGGTTGCCGCCGGTCAGGTCGAGCGGCACCTGCAGGACCTCGTGGCGGGGCTTCTTCCACCGCCGTCGTTCTCCGAATGAAGGAGGCATGCATGCGCACCACTATCACCGGCCGGCACGTCGCCGTCGACGACGCATTGCGGTCACGCGCCACCGAAGTGCTCGAGCGACTGGGCGGACTCACCACGCGCGCCATCGAGGCCACTGCGGTGTTTGACACGGTGGCGGGTCATCCGGCAGCGGAGCTGCGTCTCCAGTGCGCAGGCGGGCCGACGTTGGTGGCGAGCGCCGATGGGACGGAGCATCGGTCGGCGCTCGACCGCGCCGAGGAACGGCTCCGGCGCCAGGTGAAGAGCTTCACGTCGCGCGCGCGCCGCGTTCGACACGACGTCGCCGACTGACCGTTGCGCTTCCGCGATTTCGTCACCAATGCCGAGTTGCAGCTCGAGCCCCTGACCGGCGACGTCGGGCTTGACCGCCTCGTGCCCGACGCCGATATCGCGTCGCCGGGTTTGGCACTGGCCGGGTACCATGGGCGGTTCATCCCCGATCGCCTCCATGTGCTCGGCGAAACCGAGATCAGCTATCTCTGCTCGCTCACGCTGGAAGCGCGCACCACGGCCCTCGTGGGGTTCTTCCAGCACGACCTGCCCGCGGTGTTCATCACCAAGGGGCTGGCGCCCCCCGAGCCGTTGCTCGAGCTGGCCGCGGCGCGCCTGATCCCCGTGATCCGCAGCAGTCTCAAGACCGCGGCGTTCTACCGCAAGATCAAACCGATGCTCGAGGAAGCGTTTGCGCCCCACACCACGCTGCATGGGTCGCTGGCCGACGTGTACGGCGTTGGACTGCTCTTCCAGGGTCGGTCAGGCATCGGGAAGAGCGAATGCGTGCTCGACCTCGTCGAACGCGGGCATCGCCTCGTGGCGGACGACGTGGTGAAGGTGACGCGTCGTGGCAATGATGTCCTGATCGGGCAGGGGCATGAGCTGGCGGCCCATCACATGGAAATTCGCGGTGTCGGCCTGATCGACCTCCCTGCACTCTTCGGAGTGCGCGCGGTTCGCCAGCAGAAGCGCATCGAGGTCGTGGTGCAGCTTGAGGACTGGGAGACGGCGCAGGACGCAGATCGCACCGGCCTCCGGCGCGAGACGGTCAGTATCCTCGACGTGGCGATACCCCGAATGGTGGTGCCGCTCAATCCGGGGAAGAATATCACCGTGATCGCCGAGGTGGTGGCGATGATGCAACTGCTCCGCTACAGTGGCATTGACGTGGCTGGCGCCTTCAACGAACGCTTGATCAAGCGGATGCGCGAAAAGCGCGGCGTCCGCGAGTACCTGAGGGATGACTTCGAATGACCCACCTGAAGGGCGTAGTGGTCGCGCATGCCGGTCTGGCCGCTGCCATGATCGCAGCCGCCGAACAGATCGCAGGCAGCGACAGCGGCCTGGTCGCCGTGTCGAACATCAACTGCGACCGCGGCACGCTTGAGGAGAAGATCACACAAGCGGTGGGCGATGCATCGGCAATCGTCTTCATCGACATGCCGAGCGGCTCCTGCATGGTGGCGGCGATGCGCCGCCTCGGCGAGAGAGAGGGCGTGCGGGTCGTCACGGGGGTCAATCTGGCCATGCTGGTGGAGTTCATCTTCCACCGCGACGGCGAACCGGACGCGGTGGCAGAACACATTGCCGCGGTCGGTGCCCGGGCAGTCGCGGCCCGCTGATGGGAGTGGCCCTCTATCGTGTCGACGACCGGCTGGTGCATGGACAGGTCGTGATCGGTTGGGGCCGTCCGCTTGGCGCCCGGTTCATCGTGCTGATCGATTCTGGCGTGCGCGCGAGTTCGTGGGAACAGGATCTGTACCGGATGGCGGTGCCCGAGGGCGTCGACGTGATCTTCGCCGACGTTGCCGAGGCAGTATCGCTGCTCCCCGACTGGGAGGCCGACAGCCGGACCGGCATCGTGCTCACCGGTGACATCGAGACGATGGCGGCGCTCCACACGGCACGTCCCGACCTCGTTCGTCGCATCAATCTTGGCGGCATTCACCACCGGGCTGATCGCGCCGAGCACCTCCGCTACCTCTACCTCGCACCTGACGAGGAGTCGCTGTTGCGCCAGCTGATTGTCGCCGGCGCTGACGTGACAGCCCAGGACCTCCCCACGACGCCGGCGGTGGCGCTGGAGGAGATCCTGCCGTGACCTCACCCCTCGTCATCATGCTGCTCCTGTTCTGGGCGACGATCGCCGGGATCGACCTGGCGACGGTGCCGCAGGGCCTGCTCTCCCGGCCGTTGGTCGCAGCCACCGTCGCCGGTGCGATCGTCGGCAATGTCGAGTCGGGGCTGCTCGCCGGGATGGTGCTCGAGCTCTACGCGCTCGACGTCCTGCCGATCGGGGCGGCTCGCTATCCCGACTTCGGCGCGGCGTCGGTGGCCGCTGGTGTGGCGTCCGCAGTCGTGCCCGTGCCGTTGGTCGCGGGGATCGCCGGCGTGGTGGCGCTGCCGGTCGCGGTGTTCGGCGGGTGGACGATCCAGCGCCTCCGGCGGTTCAACGGGGCCTCGGTGCAGCGCCGGCTTGAACGGGTTGCTGCCGGCGACGCCCGGGCGATTTGGGAGTTGCAGCGCAACGGGCTGCTGCGGGACACCGCGAGGTCGTTCCTGCTTGGCATCTGCGCATTGCTCATCGCGGCGATAGCGATGAGCGTCACCTGGGAGAATGTTGCACGCGCAGAGTGGCTGTCGTGGGCCACGATTGCTGGCGGGTTGATCGCGGCGATCGGCGGCGCGTTGCGCAGCGCGGGGCAGGGCGCCCGGCGTCGGTGGTACGCGGTCGGTCTCGCGACCGGTGTGGCCGTGGTGCTGCTCGGATGACGCCGCGCATCGCCGCTCTCATCCGCCTTTATGGCGTGCAGGCCGCCTGGACGTACGAGCGGATGGCGGGCATCGGTGTTGGGCACGCCTCCGCGCCGTTGCTGCGCGACCTCTACGCGGCGAGCGCGCCCACCGAACGCCGCGCTGCAGTGGCGCGGTCAGCGGAGTTCTTCAACTCCCATCCCTATCTCGCGGGCATCGCTGTCGGCGCGGTGGTGCGAGCTGAGCGTGATGGCGTGGATCCCGCGCAAATTTCGCGGCTCCGGATCGCGCTCTCGGGACCGCTCGGCGCGATCGGTGACCAGCTCGTCTGGGCGGGGCAGGTGCCGGCACTGATGGGGCTCGCGCTCGCCGCCTCGCCGTGGGCCGGCGCCTGGG
>JBKJMX010000170.1:0-4417 GCA_046596135.1 Gemmatimonadales bacterium | reverse complement strand
CTGGAATGGTGGTCGCGGTGCCCTGAACTCCAGTTTTCGCCCGTCCTCCCAATTGCGTGGGCAGGCGAGATAGCCGCCCCCTTGCATACCTAGCAGTGCAATGTATAATACTGCCATGCATATTCTGCCCGGCATCCCATCCGCCGACTTCGGAGCCTGACGGTGGACATCAGCAAAGACCTGATGGCCGCCTCCTCGACACCGATCGTGCTTGCGATCCTGGCCGAGGAGGACAGCTACGGCTACGCCATCCTGCAGCGGGTGCGCGAGCTTTCTGGCGGCCATATGGAGTGGACCGACGGAATGCTCTACCCGGTGTTGCACCGGCTGGAGCGACTCGGTCACGTGAAGGCGCGGTGGGAAACCGCCGATACCGGTCGAAAACGGAAGTACTACCGGATCACTGCGCCCGGCCGCGCGCAGCTGGTGGAGGATCGCAAGCAGTGGCAGGCTGTTGACGCCACGCTCCGTGGCATCTGGCAGGCGGTCTCGATCTCAAACCCGGTGGGCCATCTGGCGCCGGGCAACCTCGTCACGCAGGGAGCCTGACCCATGGACGCGTCCGCGCAGGCCATTTCACTCGAGGATCAGATCGCGCAGTGGCGCAGCTACCTCAATCGGCGCCAGGCAATCCACACGGTCGACGTGGCGGAGTTGGAGGATCACCTGCGCGAACAGGTTGCCGGACTCACCGACGCCGGACTCGCGGAAGATGAAGCCTTCCTGGTTGCGGTCAAGCGGATGGGAGACCTCGATACGCTTTCACGCGAATTTGCACGAGAGCATTCCGACCGGCTCTGGAAACAGCTGGTCGTGTCGCCGTCCGATGCGGATACCGTCACGCCCGCCGTCCGCAAGGACGCACTCGTTGCGCTTCTCTTCGCGGTGCTGGCGGGGATCGCCATCAAGATCGGAATCGAACTGAATCTTGCCGACAGCATTTATGTCCGGAACGTGAGCTTTGTGGTGCTTCCGATGGTCGCAGGCTACTTCGCCTGGAAGCGGCAGTTGCAACCCCGCCTGTTCATGGCTGTCGGAATTGTGTTTGCCGCCGCGCTAGTCTTTGCCAACGTCTATCCGCACGTACCGCAGGGGTCGACCGAGATCCTCACCGCGATCCATCTACCGATCGCGCTCTGGCTTGCCGTCGGCCTCGCCTACGCCGCCGAGCGGTGGCGGCAGAGCGGCGGGCGGATGGACTTCATTCGATTCACCGGCGAGCTGCTCATCTATTACGCGCTGATCGCGCTCGGCGGTGGCGTGTTGATCGCGTTCATGGCGATGATCTTCCAGGTGATCGGTGTCGACATGGAGCCGATCTTCGAGGCGTGGATGCCCAGCATGGTGGTCGGGGCCGTGGTGGTGGCCGCATGGCTAGTCGAGGCGAAACAGAGCGTGATCGAGAATATGGCCCCGGTGCTGACGCGGCTGTTCACCCCGTTGTTCACCGCGGTGCTACTGGCGTTCCTGGCGACATTGCTGTGGACCGGCCGCGGAGTCAATATCGAGCGTGACGCGCTGCTCGCCTTCGATGCGCTCCTGATCCTCGTCCTCGCCCTCCTTGTCTACTCCATCTCGGCGCGGGATGCCTCCGCGCCTCCCGGGGCGTTCGATGTGCTGCAGGTGGTGCTCGTGGCCAGCGCGCTTGTGGCAAACGCGGTCGCACTCTGGGCGATAGCGGCCCGCATCACCGAGTGGGGGTTCACGCCCAATCGTGCCGCGGCGCTCGGCGTCAACGTTATTCTGCTCGTCAATCTGGCCTGGTCGGCGGTGCTGTATGTGCGCTTCCTCCGCGGCCGCGAAGCCTTCGGCGCGCTCGAGAAATGGCAGACGGACTACCTCCCGGTGTACGCTGGGTGGGCCACGTTGGTGGTGATCGTGTTCCCGCCACTGTTCGGGTTCGCTTGAGGCGCCATTGTATCTTCCGGTCCTCCCCAATGATGTCGCGACAGGTTGCCGAACGAACCGAGAGGACCGCCCTGATGCCCTTCGTCCACTGTTGCCGACCGCTGGCTTACGCCGTTGCCGCGACCATCCTGCTAGCGGCCCCCGCAAGAACCCAACAGCTCACCCGCACTGAGCGGGCGCAAATCGACAGCGCCGCTCAGGCGGTGCTTGCCGGCACTGGCGCGCCAAGCACCTCGATCGCGGTCGTACGCGGTGGTGTGATCGTGTACGAACGGGCATTTGGCGAGGCCCGCGCCGGTGTGCCGGCCACGCCGGCTATGCGCTACGCGATCGGCTCGGTGAGCAAGCAGTTCACGGCCGCTGCGGTGCTCCTCCTTGCCGAGGACGGCAAGCTCTCCCTCGATGACCCGGTGTCGCGGTGGTTCCCGGCCCTCACCAGAGCGCGTGACGTGACGCTGCGGCAGCTCCTCTCGATGACGTCGGGGTACCAGGACTACTGGCCGCAGGACTATGTGTACACGGCCATGCGTGGTCCCGCCACCGCGACCGCCATTGCCACAGCGTGGGCTGGGAAGCCCCTCGATTTCGAGCCCGGTGCGGCGTGGCAATACAGCAACACGAACTACGTGATTGCCGGCGCGATTGTCGAACGGGTCGCGGGCGTGCCGTTCATGGATTTTCTTCGGAGCCGGATCTTCACGCCGCTGGGCATGAACGTCGCCGATTTTGACACCGGCCCACTGGATTCCCGGGATGCCGGGGCGTGGCTTCGCCACGGTCTTGGCGCGCTCCGGCCCGCTCCCAAGGAGGGGAAGGGCTGGCTCTTCGCGGCCGGCCAGCTCGCGATGACTGCGCACGATCTCGCGACCTGGAACATCGCGATGTTTGACCGAAAGGCGATGTCACCCACCTCATATAACGCCCAACAGACCGCGACCCGCTTGCTTGCAGGCACCGCGACGGGGTACGGGCTCGGCATCAACGTTGGGATGGAAGACGGTCGACGCCGCCTCGCCCACGGCGGCGCCGTGTCGGGATACACCACGACCAACATCGTGTATCCCGACGACCGCGCAGCGATCACCGTCTTCACCAACATCTATCCCGGAGGCGGCGGCGCGGCGGGACAGATTGCGGCCCGCATCGCCGCGATCATCCTGCCGCAGGTTGACAGTCTTGGAACGGCAGATGGGGCGCTGGCACGGCGCCTCTACGATGAACTGATGCACGGCAAGATCGATCGCGACATTCTCACTCCGAACGCTCGGGATTACTTCGAACCCGAGGTGCTCGCCGACTATGGTGCGAGCCTCGGAGCGCTGGGGGCGCCGACCGAATTCACTGCCACCGGCAGTTCAGTGCGAGGTGGGCTCCAGATCCGCAACTATCGGATACGAGCCGGCAAGGCGACACTCGACCTCACAATGATGACGACGTCAGACGGACAGGTAGAGCAGTACGTGGTGCAGCGGTCGGGGTGACGACCGGGGCATTGCGATCCGCCCATCCGGCCACAATGTTTTGAGCGGGCACCGGAGAGCACGGGCCTGACACCGGAATCGGAGCCACCCATGCAAGTCAGATTCGATTTGCGCATTTCGCTGGCGATCCTAATGGCAGCCTGTAGCCGCGGAGGCGATTCAGCGCCCCGCGCTGACACCGGCTTCAGCGCCATGCAGGAGCGTGGTGCGGCGGCGATGGGAGTGGACCAGTACACGTCGGCTCACGTGTTCGACTCACTCCCTGACGGTGGCAGGATCGTGCTGGAGCGGAGCGCCGCCGATAGCGCGGGGATAGGAGTGATCCGCGCGCACATGCGCGACATCGCGGCACGCTTCTCACACGGCGATTTTTCGATCCCAGGGTTTGTGCACGCCCAGCAGGTTCCTGGAACCGACGTCATGTCGAGCCGGCGCGCGATGATCCGGTATGCGGCCGACACGATGCCGGGGGGCGGGATGGTGCGGATCACAACGGTCGATTCAACTGCCCTCGACGCTGTTCATCGATTCCTTGCCTTCCAGCGCGACGAACATCATGCCGGAATGCATTAGGGCACTCGGTTCACGATCACCCCAACTTCATGAGGTCGGCTCATGCCCAGGTACCTGATCAAGCGCGATATTCCCGGAGCCGGAACGATGTCGCCGCAGGAACTCCAGGGAGCATCGCAGAAGTCCTGTGGAGTGTTGCAGCAACTCGGGCCGAACATCCAGTGGGTACAGAGCTATGTCACGAATGACACTATTCACTGCGTATATATCGCGCCGAGCGAAGACCTCATCCGCCAGCACGCCGCGCAGGCGGGCTTTCCGGCCAACGAGATCATGGAAATAAGGGCCGTCATCGATCCGACAACGGCCGAGTAGGCAACCGCAGGAGGCATGATGGGTGATGTGCTGGCACCCCTGATCCCTGTCGCCGCGATTCTGGCGTTCACGGTGATCCGGATCGCGAAGTACCGAGCTCAGGTTCGACTGTCCGGCGGTGACCCGAACACCGGGCATCG
>JBKJMX010000135.1:0-4195 GCA_046596135.1 Gemmatimonadales bacterium | reverse complement strand
CCAGCGACTGCGCGACGAGGTGGAAGACCACTTCCGGTGCCGCCGTGCGGCAGGTAGAGGCCATGCCCGCGGGATCCCGGATGTCGCCGATGACGGAATGGATGTCGTGATGCAATCTCGCATCGCGAAAAAGCGCTGGACGTCCATGCTCCGGCGCCAGTGCGAAGCCGGTGACATCGGCGCCCGCCTCACGCAGCCATGCGACCAGCCAGGACCCCTTGAATCCGGTGTGGCCGGTGACGAATACCCGTCGGCCACGGTACCAAGCGTTCAGGGTATCAGTCACGTGGGGCAGTCCATGGCGCGTGACCGCTGTCCCACAACTCCTCCAACTGACGTTTTTCGCGCAACGTGTCCATCGGCTGCCAGAATCCCTCGTGCCGGTAGGCCATCAGTTCGCCCGCAGCGGCGAGGCGTTCAAGCGGCTCGCGCTCGAGGGACGTGGTGTCGCCGTCAAGGTAGTCGAGGACTCCCGGTTCAAAGACGAAGAAGCCGCCGTTGATCCAACCCACCGCCGTTTGCGGCTTCTCCGAAAATCGGGTGACCTGTCCACCGGACAATTCCATCGACCCGAAGCGTGCTGGCGGATGCACGGCAGGCACCGTGGCAAGCTTGCCATGAGCGCGGTGGAAGGCGACGAGTGCGCCGACATCAATGTCACTGAGTCCGTCGCCGTAAGTCACCATGAACGTTTCGTCTTGTAACGTTACACGAAGCCTTTGGAGACGCCCACCGGTGAGCGTGTGCAGTCCGGTATCGATGGCGTGGATGTGCCAATCAGGTGCCTGTTGATTCAGCAGGGTTCGCTTGCCACTCTGCAGGTCAATCTGCCAATCTGCGGCGTGGATCGAGTAATCATGAAAATATTGCTTGATGACTTCCCCGCGGTAGCCGCAGGCGATGACGAACTCGTTGAACCCGTGGCGCGCATAGATCGACATCACGTGCCAAAGGATCGGGCGACCACCGATTTCCACCATCGGTTTGGGCCGTTCCGCCGTTTCCTCCGACAGTCGGGTGCCAAGGCCCCCGGCGAGTATCACCGTCTTCATTACCGCCCCCCGTTGCGCCCCACCATCCGGAACCCGTTGCGGGATCCGGATAGGGGAAGCAGCAAGGTTCACACCAGATCAGGGCACGGTAATGGTCTTGGTGACGGAGGAACTCTTCCCGACGTTGTCGGTGACGGTGAGGATGACCGTGCGCGGACCGGAGTGCGGGTAGGTCGCCGACGCCAAAACTCCAGTCCTGGTCGGATTGGGGGATAGCCCCATGTCCCAGGCATACGACACGATGTTCCCATCGTCGGTCGACGGCCCCGCGTCGACCTGACACGTGAGCGTGGGACAACTCCAGGTGAAGCTGGCCACCGGCGGGTTGTCGACCGGCGGCGGGGGCGCGCCGACGTTGAGGGTCTTCGTGATACTCGTGCTCTTGCCGCTGTTGTCCGTAACCGTGAGCGTCACGGTGCGCGGGCCATCGTGGGGGTAGGTAGCCGCCACCGTCACACCGGTGGCCGTCGGATTGGGATAGCGGCCCAAGTCCCAAGCATACGATACAATCGTGCCGTCGTCAGTGGACGACGAGGCATCAATCTGGCAGGTGAGCCCCGGACAGCTCCACGTGAAGCTGGCGACGGGTGGATTGTCGACCGGCGGCGGTGGCGCCGAGACCGTGATGGACTGGGTGATCGACGCGGTCTGGCCAGCATTGTCGGTCACCGTGAGCGTCACGTTCCTGGTTCCTGCCGTGGTATACGAGACAGCCGTGGTGGTGCCTGATGCCAACGCGGGCGACCCGCCGGTCATGCTCCACGCGTATTGCTGGATGGAACCGTCGTCGGTGCTCCCGCCGCCGCTGAGCGTACAGGTGAGGTAGGCACATGACCAGGTGAACAGTGCCCCCGGCGGATTGTCGACCAGCGGCGCGCTGCCGACGGTGATGGTCTTGGTGATGCTGGTGCTCTTCCCGCCGTTGTCGGTGAGGGTGAGCGTCACGGTGCGCGGGCCGGTGTGGGGGTAGGTCGCCGCCACCGACACACCCGTGGCGGTCGGGTCGGGGAACCGCCCCAAGTCCCAGGCATACGACACGATCGTCCCGTCGTCGGTCGACGACGACGCGTCGAGCTGACACGTGAGCACGGGACAGCTCCACGTGAAGCTGGCGACGGGCGGGAGATTTCCAGGGGTCGGTGCGCTCACGAGAAATTGCGTGTTCAGCAGGCGGTTCGGTGACTGTGCTCCCGCGTTGCTCACAATGTTGAGGACGGTGCCTGCCGTGAGCGCGGCGGCGACGGCCGCCGGCGCGGCGGTGGGTGCCGACTCCAGGTAGAGCGCCGCGGCGCCGGCAGCGTGCGGTGATGCCATCGACGTACCACTCAGTACCGCGGTGGCGTTGTCGCTGGTCGCGTACGTCGACGTGATTCCTGAGCCGGGCGCGAAGAGGTCGACGCAGCTGCCGTAATTTGAATAGCTGGCACGTGCGTCCCCTGATGTGGCGGCGCCCACCGTGATGGCGGCCGGGACCCGGGCTGGCGATGTGCCGCATGCATCCGCATTGTCATTGCCCGCGGAGACGACGTATGTGACCCCGCTGTTGATCGACGCTTGTACCGCTTGATCCAGGGAAGAAGAGACGGGCCCACCCAAGCTCATGTTCGCAACGGCCGGCTTGATTGCATTGGCGGTCACCCACTCGACGCCGGCGATCACGGTCGAGGTGTAGCCGGATCCTTCACATCCGAACACCCGCACGCCGATCAGCGTCACCTGTTTCGCGACGCCCCACGTGCTCCCGCCAACCGTGCCAGCTACGTGGGTGCCGTGTCCGTTGCAGTCGGCGGTCCCGTAGCCGTCGGTGACCGCAGTGAAGGCCGCGGTGGCCCGGCCCCCAAAGTCGGCGTGCGATGCACGGATCCCGCTGTCGATGATGTATACGCGGACACCATTTCCGGATGGCCCCCAGGTGTACGTCTGGTTGAGCGGGAGATTCGTCTGGTCGAGCCGGTCGAGGCCCCACGTAGGCGATGATTGCGTGCCCCCAATCGACATGATGGCGTCGCGTTCGATGGCGACCACGGCAGGATGAGCGCGAACCGCAGCTACGTCGGCCGCGGGAAGATCTGCCGCAAAGCCATGCAGGGTCCGGACAAAGGTGTGGTGCAGCACACCCTGGTGACTACTGACGATCGCCGTCGCCACACCGGGGACGTCGGCGATCTCGGGACGCAGGGTAACGATGTAGCGATCCGCAGGCGCTGAACTGGCCGCGAGCGCGGGTGACGCGTCGGTGAGAGCTATGGGTGCTTGGCCATCGTGGCATGCCAGAGAAAGGAGGAAAGTCGGCAAAACGGGAACAGTCCGGAGGTAAATCCGCACGGGCAATCCTTGTTGGTCGTTGAAAGTGTGTTGATTCTGCGAGGAACGTCGTCTAGGACGGGGAGGTTCCCTCGGCGCGGCGACCCAACCGGCGACAGTCGCCGTCCGGATCCAGGCGCATGGGCTCCGGGCGCCCTCGGGAACCAAATCGGTCGGCGGGTATTATATCGGGGTTGTACCCGCGGGGCACGAACGGAGTTTCAAAGGCGTGGATCCGGGTCGACGGATCTTTCAGCGCGAGTGCCCCTGCCGCCAACGCCGTTCGCGCCACCCGCGCAGCACCAGCCCTCAGCGAATGGCGACGAACGGAGTCGACAGTTCGGTGTGTCCCCACGCCAGTCGCAACTCGCCGCCAAACACTCCCGCTGCAGTGGACGGGACCAGCCACATGGTGAGGCTCTCGACCGGTGTCGCCAGTTCGCGTCGGGTGAGATCGACCCGCGCGAGATCGGCAGCAGCGTCGTACGCGTCCGCCATCTGGCCGGCGTCCCGCTGGATGATGAGCTTCCAGGTGCCAGTCGATGGAATCGTGAACAACGCGTAGCGACCCGCCGGAAGCTTCACCCCACCGATCACGAGCGGCAGGTCAGTGGTGAGCGTGGAGGTCGCGTTCGCGCCGGTGCGCCACACCTTGTCGAACGGAACCAGGCTGTCGGCGTGCAGGGTGCGGCCGCGCAGGTGCGGCTGTCCGTGATCGACCCGGACCTTGAGGCGCGCCACCGAGTCGGGGGTGCCCTCGGGCATCGCCATGGTGATCTCGCTGGTTGCGCGACCGCTGGGTACGAATCGCGGCGCGGTCTGCGCTGCTGCACCGGTGT
>JBKJMX010000096.1:0-14211 GCA_046596135.1 Gemmatimonadales bacterium | reverse complement strand
CGGCTCGACGAGATACTGGTGACGACCACCGTGCCGGTCCCACCGTTTGCCGATGTGACATATGGGCTCAGCCCGATGTTGTATGTCACGACGGCCCCGAAACCCGGGCCAGCGTCGTAGGTGCCGGGCTGGGTGACCGGCGGAAGCTCGATCTTGATGGCGCGATTGTTGGAACTCGTCCCGGTGATGATGAGGGAGTTGTCGGTGGCCCGGACCGCGGTGACCGAAGAGTTGGACGTGTAGGCCGTGCCGTCGATCGTCGCCGTGAGCGTGTTCGAATCGTCGCCACCACCATTGTTCGTTCCGTTGTCGTCGCCGCACGCGCCGAGCACCGCGCAGACGAGGGCAACGCGCACGAGCTGGCCGAAATGCATCATGAGAACTCCAGAAATGAAGGGAAACCGCCGTTCAGGAGACGACCCAGCACCAAGGGTATTCACCCCAGACCCTTCCGGGGACCTGAAACGTCACAGCCCGGGACCGGTTCGCGCCGCGCCTTGTCCTACCGACCCCGCCGGCTGTCGCGACCACCCTTCTCGGAATCGACGGTCACCGTGTACGGGCCGGCGCCCCGTACCACCCACTTGACGGTGATCACGCTGTTGCCCGGAATGTTCGAAATCTCGAGGCGTTCCGGCTTGCGTTCCTGCTCGACGCTCTGGCCGTTGCGGTCGTTCACCACCCGATAGCCGGCGAGCACGGTGGCGCCTTCAAGCGTCACATAGTCGGGACGCGAAATCTTGTTCTCGACGTCCTGCTGGGTGTGGGTCGGGACGATGCGGCGGTTCGCCACGACCGCCGTGACCTCCGTGAGTCCGTTGCCTATCGGTCGCGACGTCACCGAATCGACCTCGACCTTCGGCAGCTGCCAGGTCTGGAAAAGGCTGAACGCCATGTTGCGGTGGGCCTCGGCCTGGAGGAGGAAGCCCGGCTCGGCGCGCCCGAACGATTTCTTGGCGCCGCCGATCTCGATGTCGCCGTATTGTGGATGGCGGTACGCCTTCCACGGGACAAACGCATCGCCGAAGAGCAGCAGGCGATCAAACTCGTAGTCAGTGCGGTCGTAGCGGTTCGTATTGGTCTCGGCCTTCTCGAAGAACTTGAACGACGTCCACAGCTCATTCGAGAACGTCACGATGCCGCGCCCGCCGTAGAACCAGTCGAGTTCGCCGCCCCAGACGATATAGAGGTCCTTCCATACGATCATGTAGCGATAGCCGGGCAGGATCCGCTCGCCCACGCGGCCGAGCTGATCGAACACCTGCACGTCCTGGGGTCGGTACTCATCCTGCGGTGAGCCGGGCCCGCGCAGGATCATGCCGCCATTGTTGTGGTAGCTCTGCGCGCCCGCAATGTTCGGATGCGCCACCACGAAATCGATCACCGCCCGGGTCTCGGGAAGCGACGTCGGATAGTGGTCCGCACCGCCCTGCACATAGTTGGGCATCCAGCGCCACGGCCAGTTGCGATTCGGGTCGTACCCGCCGACGCCATCCTCGTTCACCTCGCCATCGCCATCGTTGTCGATCCCCTCGCTACCGAGAAGCTCCCACTGCCCGCGGGTTCCCGGCGGCGCCGGCACAAGCAGGCGTGGCTCCTCGGGGCTCTCGATGAAACGACCGTTGGGGTTGCGGCGGCGCATCTGGGTGACGTTGCCATCGCCATCGAGATCGTCGTACGTGTCCTCGTCAATCCGACCGTCTCCGTCGTTGTCGCGCGGCACGAGACCGGTGCGCGGTGACGACGCCGTATTGGCGCTCTTCAGGTAGTTCTCGCGCCCGTCTGGATTGATCGTCGGCACGATGTAGAGGGTGCGATCGGTGAGCAGCGAATCGATCCACGCCACTTCACCCCGGCGCTCGCACAAGTACCACGCCGTGTAGAGCGCCATCTCGGTGCCCTGGATCTCGTTCGAGTGAATGTTGCCGTCGATGTACATCGCGGGTTTCCGATCGGCCTGGCCCTTGGTGAAGTCGGTGACCGTGATCATCCACAGGTCACGTCCCTCGTAGCTCTTCCCGATCGACGACACGCGGCAGGTGTTTGGATGCGCAGCCTGCAACCGCCGACCGATCTCGCCGATCGCGGCGTGGTCGTAGTAGCGGTCCCACGCCACCACCACTTTCGGATTCAGGGGCGACCCGGTCGCAGCCAGATTACCCAGCGGCGACGCTGACTGCGCAAGGAGTAGCGGCGAAGCGCCGACCGTAAGCAGCGCAACGTGGAATAGTGCTCGCATGAGGGGCCTCACCGCAGGGTAATGGTCTGGGACGCCGACCCGGTCACGGGCGAGTCCACGGTGAGCGTCATGGTCGTGCCGCGTGACGCAGCCACGGTCCAGCTCCGCCGCGTCGATCGTCCAGCACCCGCAACCTGGTTGACGACCTGGATCCGTTCGCCACTGACGATGGTGGCACCCTTCGGGTCGAGCTCGAGGCGGAGTCCGCGCGGAGTGCGGAGGCGCGCCGAGAGGGCAGTGGTGCTCGCGAGCAGCCCATCGTTCGCAACCTCGACGCTCACCCGCCACGCTCCATCACCGAGAGATTCCACCTTGGCGTCGCGCAGCGCGACGTGCGGCAGCATTCCTGCGAGTTCAGCGATGAACCGCGCCTGACGCGCCAGCGTCGAATCGAGTTGCTCGCCTGCCGGCGGATTGAGCAGCGCGCCGGGCCGGAACCCCCCGACCTCAGCCTGCTCATCCGGGATCGCCACGCTGGTCCAGGCCACGAACGGGTCGATGCCCTGCGCGGCGAACCACTTGAGGGCAGCACGCTCATCGGCAGCGCCGTCGGTCGATGCCGCGGCGCCGGCGGTGCGTGTGGGTGCCGGCGTCGTTCCACGCGCCGTGCTGTCCCGCGGCGCGTCGGGCACCCACCACCCGCGGGAACCGAAGCTCCAGCGCCCGAAGACGTAATAGAAGTTTGACAGAATATCGCCAGCGCCTGACGCCGCGGATGGACCCTTGGTGAGCCCGGTGACTTGCTGGAAGCGACGCGACACATCGGCGAACGTTGGCTCATCGGCGCGGAGGATCGAGGTGAGCGGTCCGCCGGCACTCGTCCCGGTCGCGGCGCCCGCGATGCCGGTGGACGCCCGGAACTCCCAGGGACGGATCATGTTGTCCTGTGGGCCGAGCACATAGACCGCCGCAATCTCCGGGTGCGCCACGGTGAACTCTGCCAGCCCCCGGGATTCCGGCGCGCTGAACGGATAGAGCCCCGCCTCCGCGCCGTGGTGCGCGTAACTGTGCGCAAAATTCCGGTTGATATCGATGCCGCCGGCGGCGTCCTCGTTGTACTGACGGTCGCCATCATCGTCGCGTCCCTCGGCTAGCACGCGCCACCGACCGACCTCTCCCTTCGCGCCGTCGGCACGACGCATCACGCGGGCGTCGGCGGAGTCGGCGATCCAGTCGCCATTGGGATCGGCAAACCGCATCATGGTGATCAGGCCGTCGCCGTTCAGGTCGTCGGGCCCATCCTCGTCGGTTGCCTGATCGTGGTCGTCGTCAACCGCCATGCCATTGCCGGTGCGTTCCCACGTGAGGCGTCCGAACATCGATTCGGCGGCATCGGGATTCATCCGCGGGATGAACCAGATCGTGGTGCGTGCAAGGAGCCGCGACACAGCGGTGTCTCCTGCGGCGCGCTCGAGCAACCGACGCGCCGCCGCGTACGCGATCTCGGAACCGACCAGGTGGGGGCCGTGAGCATTGGCGATGACCAGCAACGCCGGGCGGCTCTCGACGTCGCGACCGCTCCCCACGCGCAGCGCCTGCACCGCACGTCCACCCGGCGACGTCGCGATCGTGACGAGCTTGGTAGCGGCGGGGTGCGCAGCGGCGAGCGAGCGCAGGTCGGCGCTGAGCGCAGTGTGGGTGCGATAGGGGGTCGACCGCTGCGCCGCCACGACGTGAAGCGGGAGCAGGGCGAGCAGGGCGAGCACCGCCCGGGACGGGGCCGTGCGCCAGGGCGCGTGAAACGCGCGCATCGAAACCTCGATGGATGCAGAGGGAGGGCGGAACCAGCCGAGGAGAATACACCGGCCCGACTGGGTGGGCCAGTCGCGCGCGGGCCGAACCGCTAGCCGGGAATCACCTGGATGGTGGTGCTCGTCCGGTTGACGCGAACGTGCAGCACGACGTGCAGCATCCCCGACGCGGCGTCGTACCAGTAGCGATCACCCGATGACGCGTTGGCATCGGCGAGTGACGTCGCGAGCGGGAGCGGCTGTGACGTGGAGAAGTCGCGGACGACCCGGAACATCCCGGCAGGGTACGGCATGGCAAGTCGGATAG
Source organism: Gemmatimonadales bacterium (assembly GCA_046596135.1). GTDB lineage: Bacteria > Gemmatimonadota > Gemmatimonadetes > Gemmatimonadales > GWC2-71-9 > Palsa-1233. The sequence continues at coordinate 9,914 of JBKJMX010000096.1, read as the reverse complement.
CGTCACCAACGTCCGCGCGCTGCAGCGTGACGCGCGGCCGCGACGGTGCCGGCCCGCTCCACACGACCGAGTATTCGCGCCCGGGTTGCACCGAGATCGACGCTGACTTCGGGTTGTTCGGCACGCCAACCAGCGTCGTCGATGCGGCGTCATCGCGCCGGATCGTGAGCGGCGCCACCGTTTCCGTGGTCTCGCTCAGCACCTGCAGGCCGTTGAAGCGGAACGGACAGTGCCACGCGTTCCACGATGACTGGAAGGTGCAGGCCGGGGTCACGAGGAATGGAAGATTGGTCACGACGGTCGTGCCGGCCACCCCGGTGACACTCCCGTCGAGGTCGCGGAAGAGCGACGCCTTGTCACCATCCTTGTCGGCGCGGGGTGCCTCGAACCACGCCGCGTTGGCGTTCACCAGGGTGATCGCGGTGCCGAAGTTGTCCTGCGAGATCGGGAAGCCGTTGCTGCGGTTGTAGCCGAGCGCGCTGGCGGGGCGCGTGCCGTTGGGTGTGAAGTTCGCGAACGTCACGTCCATCGCGCCGACGGTCCCGTCGTAGAACTCGTAACCACGGATCGGGAAGCTCGCATTGGGCGCCGCAGTACGGTTGTCGCTTTCGCCCACGATCAGCGACGACTCCACCCGCGTGTCGGACGATGCGAACGTGGCGCCGATCATGTTGTCAGCGAGCACTGCGCCGCTCAGGCGGTTTTCCCGCCCACGCAGCCACACGGCGCGCCCGGTGTGTTTGTAACCGGTGAACCCCTGAAAGACCGCTGCGACCAACGCACCGCCCGCCACCGCACCGACTCTTGGCTGGTAACTCGTGGTCTCCGTGGTGCCATCGGGCTTCGGCCCGTCATCGACGTTGAGGCCGGGCCGCCGGTTTGAATGGGCCACGTTGTCGCGGAACGCGCCGAGCGGCGTGATGCGAGGTGTGTCGGGCTGGCCAGTCGAGAGACCCGTGGGGGCTGCAGGCAGCGCGTACCAGAAGCCGAAGCCGACCGATCCGGCAGCGGTGTTGCGGGTCACGATGTTGTCCGGATTGGTGATCCAGAACGTGGAGGGTGTGGCGTCCGATGCCAGCAGCCGGACGGCGGCCGACGGCACTCGCGACACGAGGCCGAGATTGCGGTCAAGGGTGTTGCCGCTCTCTGCGCCGTCTTCCAGGAAGTAGCCGTGACCGAGGTGGTCGTAGCAGACGTTGCCGCGGGCGACCGCGCCGTCGGTGCCATGGATCGTGATGCACCGATTGTTGGTGCGCCAGATCGCGGCGTCCCGAACGTACTGCCCGGTCACGTCGCCGGCCATGTGCCAATGGATCGGGTAGCGCGCGACCTTCCCGGCCTGTCCCATCCGGTAGAAGGACGCGCCCTCGATCCGGGCGGTCGCGCCAGGCAGAATGATCACGTGCCCGCCGTAGCCACCGACCGACTGCGAATCGCCCTCGATCCGGATGTTGCGGGTGAGGAGCCCCACTTCGGCGCGCTCGTCGACCAGGCGACCTGCGATGGTCTGCTGCACGCCGAAGTGCTCGTGCCGCAGCGCGGTGCGTAACGTGATGGTCGACGCAGCGACGCGATCGACCTCAACCTCCTCCGCTTCGGCCGGGTCGAAGTCGGTCGAAGCGACCACCAGCCGATCTCCCGCTCGCCAGCCGGCGGCGTCCTGCACCCTGAGCTGCGTCGCGCCGGGCGCTGCCGTCTCGGTCAGGTGGGTCCATCCGGTCCGCGGCTCGCCGTGAATGTCGAGCGTGCCACCCGGGTACACCGCAATCGCCTTGTCGGTGAACGTGACGGTACCCGGATCGGCACCGGTGAGGGTGAGGGTGAAGGCCTTCCGGTGGGGCGCCGTCTCGGTGCCGACCTGAAAGGTGCCGCTAACGATCACCGCGTTGGCGCTCATGGTGAGATCGAGATCCGGCGACACCACCAGCATCCCCTCCACCACCACCTTGCCCAGAGGCGGCGGGCTGATGTCGAGGATCACCATCTTGCCGGCAGGCACCACGACGTCGGTCCCCAGCGCGGGCACGAGCAGCGGCGCCCACGTGGCGGGATCGGACCAGAGTGGAGCGGTGATGGGTGGCGGTGGTGGTGGGGCGACGATCGAATCTTCCACGTCCGGGGCGCAGCCGGCGAACAGCGCCATGGCAGCGAGGCAATTGAGCGGGCGGCGCATCGGAGGCATCCTGGAGAGGGCCGCCAAGAGTATCGACTGTCTCGGAACCCTTGTACAGGGTGAGGGCCTAGCGCTCCCGGCGGCGCCTACGCAGTCCCCACACCCCAAAGGCTACCAAGCCGACCGCGACAAAGAGCACCCCAGGCGGAACCGGAGGGTCCGGCTGAAGGAGCCCGCACAGCCCAAGCACTCCACACTGGCCGGGCCCGGCGACGTCCTGCACGGCCGCCAGAATGGGTGTGACGCCGAGCACGGCGGCAGCCGACAACGACATCATCACTTGATCCCGCCAGCCGATGTGTCCATTTTGACCCTCCCAACGGGGACAGGTGTCCGAGTGGTTGAAGGAACCGGTCTCGAAAACCGGCATACCGGCAACGGTATCGAGGGTTCGAATCCCTCCCTGTCCGTGAACGTCATGCGCCAGCACCCGCACTGGGCAGTCGCCCAATTGTGGAAAACGATTCAAGCCGCATTCAGGATCCCTGGTGCGGCTTTTTCCACACCCGATCAAGCGCGTGTTCCGTAACAAAACGGCCAAATCAATTGTTGGAACAACGAATACCGAAGGCCTAGTGTTACTTGCATGCTGTATTGTAACAGACTCAAACGTATCATGTTACAGAATCTACCTCAGGTAGTACCTGAACTCTACGCGCCAAAAAGAAAGTTTTCAGCAAATCGCCGCATTCTCGCTCCATGACACCACCCACAACCTCGGCTCGATGGTTCAACGCGGCATGTCGGACGACGTCACCGACCGATCCGACCATCCCTGCCTTGGGGTCCCACGCCCCGAAAACCACCCGCCCGACCTTGGCGAGTACGATCGCGCCGGCGCATTGCGCGCACGGTTCGAGCGTGACGTAAAGCGTGGCGTCGACCAGCCGGTTGGTTTCCCCCGCCCCCAGGGCCGACCGGATCGCCAAGAACTCGGCGTGGGCGGTCGGGTCGTGCAGGGCCACGGTCCGGTTGTGGTCCGCCGCCAGTACTTCGTCGTTGCGAACCACGACGGCGCCAACCGGAACTTCCCCTGCTGAGGCGGCCACACGGGCCTCCGCGAGAGCGAGTTCCATACCCCTCCGGTCGGCAGGGGCGAGTGGCGGCTCACGCACCGGGGTCATCCGATGCCGAGAAGGTCAGCCCCTCCGGGCCCACATCGACCGTGATCGTATCGCCCTCGGCGTAGGCCCCCTGGAGCACTTCCATCGCAATCGGGTTCTGCAGCTCACGCTGGATCACCCTTTTGAGCGGCCGGGCACCGTACAGCGGGTCGTAGCCAGCCTCACCAAGCCACTGCATGGCGCGGGGAGTCACCGCGAGCGCGAGTCCCCTCGCCGCGACCAGGGTCCGCAGGCGGGCAATCTGAAGCGAGACGATGGCATCGAGGTCGTCGCGGCTCAACGGTCGAAACACGATGATATCATCAACCCGATTCAGGAACTCGGGCCGGAAGTGGGTCCGAAGCTCGCCGATCACCTGGGTGGCGACATCGGGCCAGCGTGCCGGCTCGAACTCGCCGGTCTCGAGAATGTGCCGGCTCCCGATGTTGCTGGTCATGATGATCACGGTGTTCCGGAAGTCGACCACCCTGCCCTGCGAGTCGGTCAGTCGCCCGTCGTCGAGCACCTGGAGCAGGAGATTGAACACATCGGCATGCGCCTTTTCGATCTCGTCGAAGAGGAGCACCGAGTAGGGGCGCCGCCGCACCGCTTCAGTGAGCTGGCCCCCCTCGTCGTACCCCACATAGCCCGGCGGCGCACCGATCATGCGGGCCACGGCGTGCTTCTCCATGTACTCCGACATGTCGAGGCGGATCATGGCGCGCTCGTCGTCGAACAGGAACTCGGCGAGCGCGCGAGCTGTCTCGGTCTTCCCGACGCCGGTCGGACCGAGAAAAATGAACGACCCGGTCGGACGCGATGTGTCCTGCAGCCCCGCCCTCGCACGACGCACCGCGTTCGAGACTGCCGCGATCGCCTCGGGCTGACCGATGACCCGGCGCGCCAGCTCGCTCTCGAGGCGGGTGAGCCGCTCGCGATCGGACTCGAGCATCTTCTGCACCGGCACCCCGGTCCACTTCGCGACCACCTGCGCGATGTCCTCGGCGTCGACCTCTTCGCGGAGGTAGCGCGCGGCCCCATCGGTGGCCTGCATCTTCTGCTCGTCGGCAGCGAGCTGGCGCTCAAGCTCCGGGATCCGGCCGTAGCGCAGCTCGCCGGCCCGTTGCAGGTCGCCGCTGCGAGTGGCCTGTTCTACCTCGGCCCGCAGCGCCTCGACCTCGGCCTTCCGTTTCTGCATCTCCTCGATCGCAGACTTCTCGCCCTGCCACTGCGCCTTCATCCCGGCGCTGCGTTCCTTCCGGTCGGCGATCTCGGCCTCGAGCGCCTCGCGACGCTCGTTCGACGCCTTGTCCTTTTCGCGGAGCAGTGATTGCCGCTCGATCTCGAGCTGGATGATCTTCCGCTCCACCTCATCGATCTCCTGCGGCAGCGAGTCGATCTCCATGCGCAGCCGCGAGGCGGCCTCGTCCATGAGGTCGATCGCCTTGTCGGGGAGAAAGCGGTCGCCGATGTAGCGGTCGGACAGTGTTGCAGCCGCCACCAGCGCATTGTCCGTGATCCGCACCCCGTGATGCACTTCGTATTTCTCCTTCAAGCCGCGCAGGATGGCGATGGTGTCGGCGACGGTGGGTTCACCGACTGTGATCGGCTGGAAGCGCCGCTCGAGCGCGGCGTCCTTCTCGACATTCTTGCGATACTCATCGAGTGTGGTGGCGCCGACCACATGCAGCTCGCCGCGTGCGAGGGCAGGCTTGAGGAGGTTGGCGGCATCCACCGCACCCTCCGCCTTTCCGGCACCAACCAGCGTGTGCAGTTCATCGATGAAAACGATGTAGCGCCCTTCGGCATCGGTCAGTTCCTTGACCACAGCCTTGAGCCGTTCCTCGAACTCGCCACGATACTTGGCGCCGGCAAGCAGCAGTCCGATGTCGAGCGCCACCACCTCGCGGTGGCGCAGCGAATCGGGCACGTCGCCGTTGACGGTCCGCTGGGCGAGGCCCTCGACGATCGCGGTCTTGCCGACGCCGGGTTCACCGATGAGGACCGGGTTGTTCTTGGTGCGACGGGACAGGACCTGCATGACGCGCCGCACCTCCTCATCCCGCCCGATCACCGGATCGAGCTTTCCCTGGCGCGCCGAGTCGGTGAGGTTGCGGGTGAAGCGTGCGAGCGCCTGGTATTTTTCTTCCGGCGTCTGGTCAGTCACCTTGTGCGAGCCGCGCACGTCATCGATTGCCTTGCGCAGGTCGCCCGCTGACAGCCCGGAATCCTCCAGGAAACGACGCGACGTGCTGCCCTTCTCATGGGCCATCGCGAGCAACAGATGTTCGGTCGACACGTATGCGTCGCCGAGTTCGGTAGCAAGCTTCTCCGCGCGGGCGAACACCTTCGTGAGGGCGCGGTCGAGCGTCGGCGTGCCGGCGTCGCCCTCCTGCCGTGGGAAGGTGGCAATGTCGGCCTCCACCAGGTTCGCCAGCCGCGGTACGGCGATCCCGGCCTTCTCGAGGAGGGGCTTGACGATCCCCTCCTCCTGACCGAGCAGCGCGGACAGCAGGTGGGAATCGTTGACCACCGGGTTGCCGCGATTGCGGGCGTGCTCGAGTGCGTCGCGCACCGCGTCCTGCGCCTTGATGGTCAGTCGATCCGGTCGCAGCATCGTGACTCCTTGAAAGTTCGACCGCCGGTGGAGGCGGCACTCATGCGCATTGCCAGCGCCTGCCCGAGACGCCACAGCCGCAACCCGACGTCTTCTCGGATCACGGCTGAGGCACGATCACCTTCCTCGTGTTGGTGCGATCATCTACCGTGAGTTGCAGGTAATAGATCCCGGGCGACGCAGCCCGTGTACCACCGTCCAGCGTGCCATCCCACAGCGCAACGTGGGTGCCGCAACGCAACTGCGTGCTGCTGATCGTCGTCGCGATGCGTCCCCTGAGCCGCAGGATCGCGACCGGCTGGGCGAGCACGTTGTAGACCGTGAGCCCGACCGTGGGCACATGGCCATTCCGACAAAGCTCCGGGCCGATGGTGAACGGGACGAACGCCGCCGGGAGGACTGGGAGGGGTCGGGGCTCCTCGATGACAACGGCCGGACGTTCCGGTGGCCGCTGGGCCCCGACAGACCACGCCGGTGCCACGAGGAGCAACAGCCCCAAGCCCGGGCCCTGAAGCCGGCGCATGGGTACTCCTTCAGCTACTGACGAGACGTGGTGTGGAAAAACCTCCGCGGAAAAGCTGTTGTCGCAGGGTTCCATACGGGAACTGCGGCGGCAAGTTGCTGGCGAATGCGGTCCGGTGTCAACCCGATGTGTCGCGGCGTTGCCAGAAATCGAGCGCTGGCAGCGGGGTATCGGTGAGATGGTGGCGAACCCAGCGTCCGAAGAGCCGCCGGTGCGCAGCCGCATGTCGTTCTGACAGTATCGGCAGGTCCCCGCTGCCGGCCGTGAACGCCTCGAGCGCCGCCCGGTCGGTCTCGTCGATCCTGGCGCCATGGGCCGGGGGAGCGCAGCGAACGCAGAGCAGGCCGCCATCGGGGACCGAAAAGACCGCCGGGCCCTCCCCGAGCGGCGACCCGTCCCGGGCACAGGCATGGAGGACCGGCGTGAGCCCCAGATGCCCCACCAGCCTCCAGAGCGCCCTCAGGGCCACAACACCTACGGCATCGTCATCAACTGCTTCAAGCAGCGCCACATCGTCAACCAGGGCATCGAAGAGCTCCGGCATCGGCGAGGTGGGGATGAACCGGGCCGCGACCTCTGCCAACACCGACGCGGCGGCAAACCGGTCGACCCCACGCGCCAGCCCTTGATGGAGACGGTTCAGGTCGAACGCAGTCAAGAGATGCAACTCGCTGGTTCGTGACGCGATCAGGTGTGCCTGTCCCTCGCTCAGGAGCTGGAGCGCTGCGCCGAACCGGCTGCGCGGACGGTCGGCCCCCTTCGCGATCGCCGACTGGACTCCAGCGTCACGAGTGGCGAGGCGAACGATTCGCGACGTCTCGCCGTAACGCAGCGACCCCAGCACCAGGGCGGAGCTGACGACCGGGACGCCGGCCACCGGTCAGCGATCGAAGCCGAGGAGCTCAGCCGGGATTTCGGTCAGCGCCATGGCCACCGGACATGAACTGGTGGCGATGTCACGGCGAGACACCAGGTCGCTACCGAATACCCGGACTCGCGGGCTGGTACCACCAGTGCACGGCCCAGACTCCAGCACGTAGATGTTGCCAACGGCATCGCTGAGGAGACCAGCTGGACGATCAAGTGGGACCCCCTGTCCGGCACCCCGCACGATGCGGCGGTCCCGGAAATCGAACACCATCAGCCCCTCGGCGTCACTGGCGATCAGGAGCCGGCGCTCCCCGTCCGACGCCAGGAAGCGGGGTGCAAGACCGAACCCGCTGAACGCCGCGATCTCCTGCCGGATGACCGGGTCGACGATTGATAGACGGCCGGCGGTGGTGCCGTCTCCGCTGCTCAACACGTAGAGCAATCCGTCGGGTGCCGATACCGCGGCCGAGGCATTGCCGGGTCCGGGGAGCGGGATGGAATCGTACGGCGGACTTCCTTCCAGCGGGTTGAGCCAGCTCGGCCCAGTCCCACAGAGGCCCGGAATCGGGGGCGGATAGCAGCCCTGACGGTTGCCGAGCACGACGAAGATCGTCCCGCGGGCGAGTCCGAACGCCTGCGGACCACCGTTGACCATGGTCGCGAAAATCTCGCCAGTGGGAGGATCAAACGCCGTCACCCGGTTGGCCCGCGGCGAGGCCGCGTATCCACGTCCGTCGGCGCTGAACATGATTGCCGCTATGGGTCCGGCAGCACTCAGTCCGATCCGGCGGAGCACGGTGCGCTGCGCAAGATCGACGATCATCACCGAATCCTCGGCGTACCCGACGGCCGCGACGGCCCCACGCACCGCGAGGGTGGTCGGGACAATTGCTGCTGCCATCGGCAGGTTGATCGTCCCCGTCACCGCGATCGAGTCCAGCGGCACCACGGTCAGCGTGCGCGCGTCGCGATCGAGCACGACGAGCACCTCGAGCGGGAGGGCGACCGGACCGGTCGTCGAGGCGCACGCCCCGACGGCCAGGACCATCAACAGCGGGATAACATTCAGTCGCACGATGCCTCCAGGGGGGTACAGACGGCACCCCACGGTTCCTTGGAGGGTAACGGCATCCGAGCGCCTGCGAAATGCCACCGATCACCCATCATGAGGCCGCTCGGGGTCGCGTTCGGCCACGAACTGCGGCACGCCCTCGGGAAGCGTCGTGATGCGCACCGGCCACGAGAAGAGCGCGGACAGGATCTCGCTGGTCATGGCGAGCTGCGGTGGCCCTTCACGTACCACGCGCCCGTACTGCAGCAACACCATCCGGTCAGCGAATCGCGCGGCCACGTTGAGATGATGCGTGACGACGACAACGGCGATGCCGGTGTCAGCAAGACCGCGAATCAGCTCGAACAACGCCATCTCATGCCCGACATCGAGCGCGGAGGTCGGTTCGTCGAGCAGCAGTGCGCGCGGGCGGGCGGCGAGCGTGCGCGCCAACCGGACCCGCTGCCATTCTCCGCCCGAAAGTGTGTCGATGCGCCGGTGCCGAAGGGGTGCGATATCGCATCGTGCGATCGCCGCATCGATCGCGTCGCGATCGTGCTCGCGGGGCGCCGCAAACGCGCCGAGATGCGCCCACCGACCGAGCGCCACAGCATCCTCGACCCGCATCGGAAACGCCGGCTCCTCCCGTTGCGGCAAGGCGCCAACGACTTGGGCGACCTGCCGCCGCGTCCACGACGCCACCGGGCGGCCATCGAGCAGGACGCGACCGGAGGTCGGCACCACCAGCCCTTGCAGGGCTCGGAGCAGGGTCGTCTTGCCGCAACCGTTCGGCCCGCCGATCGCAATCATCTCGCCGCCCTTGGCCGTAAACGAGACATTGGACAGGGCGTCGGCGTCGGCGCCACGGTATCGGACCGACACGGCGTCCGCGAAGACAATCACTGGATCGTCCGCCGCAGCAGCACGGCGAAGAGCGGCACACCGACGATCGCGGTGATCGCACCGACGGGAAGTTCCGCCGGTTGCGCGACCGTTCGCGCGAGCGTATCCGCAGCCACCGTGAAGGCGCCACCGGCCAGGAACGCGAGAGGCAGGAGCCGGCGATGCATCGGGCCGATCGTCCACCGCAGCGCATGGGGCACGACGAGGCCGACGAAGCCGATGACCCCTGCCGAGGCCACCGTCGCGGCGGTGAGGATGGACGTCATCACCACGATAAGGGTGCGGGTGCGGTCGACGTCGGCGCCGAGCGACAGCGCCGGTTCGTCACCAAGGGCCAGCAGGTCGAGCTGTCGCGCAAGCGCGAGCAGGACTGCCGACGGCACCAAGGCGACGATGGCGAAATCGCGCACCCCTTGCCACGATGCGCCGCCGAACCCGCCCAGAATCCAGAGGGTCGCCGACCGAAAGCGCATCGGGTCGGCGAAGATGAGCACGAGCGTCGTGATGGCCGACGCGAACGCCCCGACGATCACGCCCGCCAGCAGCAGGACACGTGGGTCGAGGTGCTGATCAGCGATTCGGCTGATCCGGTAGACCAGCACGACAGCGCCAAGCGCGCCGGCCGTGGCGCAGGCGGTAATCCCCCAGCCCGCGGGGAGGCCGATGACGGTTGC
>JBKJMX010000038.1:0-37568 GCA_046596135.1 Gemmatimonadales bacterium | reverse complement strand
TTGCGCACCGCAGAGCCGGACGTACAGGTGCACGGAGCCCAGCTCGACTGTGCACCCGATGAAACTTCGCTCGGCGTCGTGCGTGCGGCGGACGCGCTGGTGGTGGGACCGGGGATGGGCCGCGAGCCGAGTCGCACGGCGTTCTGCCTTGCACTGGTCGAGGCTTCGACGGCGATTGTCATCGATGCCGACGCGCTCCACGCCCTTCGCGGGACGCTCGACCAACTGCAGCAACTCGCGAGTTCACGTCGGATTGTGCTCACCCCGCACATCGGAGAGTTCCGGATGCTCTTTCCCGACTGTCCCGCGGATCCCGTTCGCGACCCGTGGGCGGCGGCATGCCACGGCACCGATCTCAGCGGATGCACGGTGCTGCTCAAGGGAGTCCCCACCGTGGTGGCGGCGTCCAGGACGGCGCCGCGTACCGTGGCCGCGGGCAACCCTGGTCTCGCCACCGGTGGGAGCGGCGACGTGCTTTCCGGGATCATCGGAACGCTGCTCGCCCAGGGCCTGCCGCCCCGGGATGCGGCAAGCGTCGCCGCGCAGGCTCACGGTAACGCCGCCGATCATGCGGCTCGCCGCCACACCGCTCGCGGCATGCGCCCGATGGATGTCGTCGCGGCACTCCCCGACGTCTGGCGCGAATGGGCGCGCGTCGACTCGACATTACCCGCGCTGCCGTTGCTCCTGCCGCGGCCTCAGACCATATGATCCGCAACGTCTTGTTGGCAGTGCTCCTTGCGGGATGCGGTGGCACGACGATCGGCACCGGCACACCCACGCCGATTGGATCGCTACGTCCAGAAGATCGAGTGCTTCTCGGCGATTTCTCGCGGGTGAACGCTGTCGCATCGTCGTTCGATCGCGTCTATGTCGCGTATCCGACGGCGATCGGGATCTGGCGGCCGAACGAGCGACGCTGGGATGTCCCCCGGTCGCCACCGAACCCGCGCGATCTCGAAGGGGTGCGCGCTGCAGTGATCGATCCGCTCGACCAGTCGGCATGGTTCGCCACCGACAATGGCTGGCTGCATTACTCGACTGGCGGCGACCGCTGGGATCGCGGCGTGCTACCGGGCCGAGTGCTCCAGATTGCGACCAATCCGTTTGATCCGGCGCGAGGGATCTGGTTTCGTACCACTACCGGGTGGGTGGTGCAGCAGTCGATCGGTCCGGCGACAGCTGCCTCTCCGCCGAGCACGCTCAAGTTGGCGCCGACCATTGACGACGCTGCGCGCGACCTCCCGCAACTGCGGGCGTTGGGCTCTACGCTCCTGGTCGGGCCAAGGCTGCAGCCGGGGCAATTCACGGGCGCCGCACCTTCGGTTTCGGGTGCCGGCTGGTTCCTTGGCACCACCAATCGAGGGCTGCTGTACTTCGATCGCACTGCTGGTGCACCCATCCCGTTGGGGCTGGGCATCCCGTCCGAGCTCGTCGGGGCGGTGCTCGCCGTCGATGGCGGCGTGTGGGTGGCCACCGACGCCGACTATCGCACCGGTGCAGCGGTGACCCATGTGAGCGCCGACCTCGGCGAGTCCGTATCGCTGCACGGCGGCGCCTCGCAAGGGCTGCCATTCGATGCAGTGCGCCAGCTTGTTGCGGGTCAGCGGGTGCTCTGGGCTGCGACCGATCGCGGCCTGATGCGAGTCGGCATCGACGACGGACGGGTCGAGCGGTTTGATCAGGGCCGCGGCCTGCCGGACGACCGTGTGATCGCAATTGTGCAGCACCGAGGGAGGATTGTCGCGGCGACACTGCGCGGACTCTCCACGGTTGATGCATCTGGTGCGATGGAGCGCCTTGTGCCGTCGTTCCAGGAAGCGGCGACAGCACTCGCAAGCCGCGGCGACACCATCTGGGTGGGAACCACGCGTGGGTTGTTCGCGCTCGTTGGTGGCAGCAACGACCTGCGGATGCCCGAGGGACTTCGGCAGCTCACCGAGGGACGTAACACGATACTCGGCGTCGACTATGTCGCCGATACGCTCGTTGCACTCACCACCGAACAGTTGCTGTGGCGCGACCCCGTGAGCGGGGCATGGAACGCCGGTCCGCTGCTTTCCACGCAGCTTGGCCGCTTGCGAGTGCTCGACGCGACGCCGCACGGCACATGGGTGGGTGGCGACCGCGGTGCAGCGCTGGTGTACCCGGGTGCCGGTATCGCGCGATTGCTCACAGCCCCCGGTGACCTGCCGGCTGGGGTCACCGGAATCGCGAATGATGGCGACTTTCTCTGGATCGGCACTCCGGCAGGGCTGGTCCGCTTCAGGATGACACAATGACTGATGAACATGTTGCGTTCCCGCTTGGAGAGGGCGCCGAGTTCGACCGGATTCGGGCGATTGCGGAGGCACTCGGTGATGCGGCTGGTCCACTCGGCGACGACACCGCATGCGTACCCGAGGGAGAGGGGACGCTGGTAGTGAGCACCGATGTCAGCGTTGAGAATGTGCATTTCAAGCGGGAATGGTTGCGGCCGGTTGAAATTGGCTGGCGCGCGACGTCCGCTGCGCTCTCCGACCTGGCCGCAGCGGCAGCGTTGCCGGCGGGCGTCACCGTCGCGCTCACGGTGCCGCACGACGTGTCGCATGACGACGTGATCGCGCTGATGTCGGGGGCGGGCGAGGCGGCCAAGGCGGCAGGCACGAAGATCATCGGTGGTGATCTCTCGTCGGGGCCGACCTGGTCGGTCGCGGTCACGGTGCTGGGTTATGCGGTGCGGCCGATGTCGCGGCGCGGTGCCAAGGTGGGTGACGGGGTGTGGGTCACGGGTTGCCTCGGGGGGGCGCGTGCTGCGATTCGCGACTGGGAATCGGGGAAGGAGCCGGAGCCGACGATTCGCGAGTTCTTCGCGAATCCGCTGCCACGTCTTGCCACAGCGCGGTGGCTGGCCGAGCATGGCGCGACGGCGATGATCGACGTGAGCGACGGGATTGCCGGCGACGCGCGGCACCTCGCCGCGGCGTCGGCAGTGCGCATCGAGATCGACATCACCCGGATCCCGCTCTGCCCGCCGGTGCCGGTGGTCGCGATCCGTCACGGCGATGATCCGGCGGTGATGGGAGCACGGGGCGGGGAAGACTACGAGATACTGTGCACGCTGCCGGCAGGTTTTGATGGCGCCGACGCGTGTATGACCGAGACGAGTGTGCCGGTGGTGCGGATCGGCACGGTGGTAAGCGGGAGCGGGGCGGTGGTGCTGCGGGATGGCGTTGAGGTCGACGTGCACGGGTTTGAGCACGAGGTGTAGTCCACCGAGTGAGTGGCCCGCAACAAAAAACCCGCCAAGCAAGTGCCCGGCGGGTTCTTTCCATTAGCCGGGGGTTGGTTACCCGACCCGCATGCCGCCGCGGCGACTGAACGAACCACTCGCGACCACATTGCCAGCTGAATCCTCGACCGTTGCTCTACCGAATCCGCCGAGGTCCGTGTCCGCGCTGCAGCCCTGACGGCCGCCCGTCTCGCCAACGGTGAAGCTGCACACCGCCGTTTTTCCACCAGGTCCATCGACGAAGAACGTGTACGTTCCGGCGTCCAGGTCACCACGGAGGTTCACCGTCGAGCGCCACTCTTTCGGCGCGCCCTTGGCGTAATTGATGACTGCCTGCCCGTCGATCGTCTCGCCACCCTGCGTGCCCGAGAGTTCCGCAGAGTTGTTGGATTCGTGCGCGAATGACGGACCGCCAGCGCCAACGGTCGCCAATTCGGTGCTGGTGGGGCTGTCCTGCGCGCAGCCCGCGACGATCAGGCTCAGCGACAACGCGCACGGTGCTATGAACTTACGCATTAGACCTCCAAAATAGGTGGGGAGATGAATACATCGCGGCCCGCAGGCTCCCCACCTGCGGCTCGAGTATCGAAAGAGGTCCTTTAACTACGTGACGAGCATGCCGACTGGATTGGTACAGCGGGTGAGGCGGGCCTGTTCCGTCGCAGCTTTGCAGGACGGAATAGGAATTTTGAATGGAAACATGGGAGTGTATAGCGAGAACTCACGGGGCACGAGGGGTGGTGGCGCGGGCGGCTGACGGGACAGCCGAAATGCCGGGCTTCGCGGGCGCCCGGGTCGAATGGGGGGCTCGGTGCGCCGAAGCCCCCCTCCTTGACTCTTACGCGATACTCAGGACGACGCCGACGCCGGCACGAAGGAGCATCCCGCATCCTGGGCTACCGAGACCGCGAAGACGCCCGACGGCTGCAAAATAATTCCGGGAAGCATGTCTGCCTTCGCTGCGGCAAGCGCCGCCTCGGCCGACATTCCCGCTGCCGCGTACTTCGGGACCACGCTGTGTTGGAGCGCCAACGCGCAGGCAAGCACTTCGCCACCACCAGCCTGGAAAGGTTGCAACATCAGCGCACGGAATGGCTCGGGTATCCCCGCGTGCGGAACGCGGACGGGATTGATGGTGAGCACGATCCCATCCGCGCCCTTGAATCCCGTTTCGGCGCCGACCTTGAAGCGGGCCCAATAGGCATCGCTCATGGCGAAGTGAATCGCTGCGTGTCGGAGCACCAGCACGCGACTCACCTGTGCGAGGGGTACGCCGAAAACGTCGGCGTACTGCATGCCGACCGCGTTGGCACGGACGACCGGGAAGCCACCCTCGAGATCTGGGGCGTCGAACACGACCTTGTACTTGCCGGTCAGCCGCTTCATCCAGGACATATCCCAATCGGCATGCCCGCCAGAAGGCAGAGCATCTCCAACCTGTCCCGCTGCGTCGGCCGACAGGGAGGACGGCAGGGAGCCAAGGATGGCTGCACCGCTGAGGGCGGTGAGGAAGTCTCGGCGTGGGGTGGGCATTGGACCCTCCTGTGTGGGGGAGACCCGTACGATACCACGCGGACTCGATTTGTACAGGGGCGGGGGGTGGCAGGTTGGGCGTCCGGCGACCACGCTGACTATCGCACCGACGCAGCTGCATCGCCGGTGATGCGCGTCATCTCGCCGCGGCGTCGGGTGTGCGAATCGAGCTCGACATTGCCCGGATTCCGCTCTGCCGGGCGGCGCGGTGGTGGCGATCCGCCACGACGTGTAGTCACGCAACTGGCATCGCTGCAAGCGGCTCGGTTTGCCGGCGCGCGCGAGAGGTCATCTGCATAGAGCGCGGTCTCGAGTACACGGGTGATCTGAGGGATCTCGTTGTTTTCCGTCTGTCAGGGCCCGGACGATTGAGATGATCATTTCACCGGCAACATTCCCAGCTTCCGCAGCAGAGTCCGGTACCGAGGATCGCTACCCAACGTGGAATTGCCACCCAGCTCGATCAGGCCCGGTATCGGCCAACGGTCCACTTTGTCAAAATACAGGAAGGCCGAGTCGAGCTCGCCAATCTCGACAAAGAAGAACGCACGATCCGCCGTGTAGTGCTCGTGGGCATTGTCCACCTGCGCGAACACCTCGCGCGCCAAGTCAACGCGTCCCATCCTCGAATGAACCAGAGCTAGCGCCCTCAGCGAGCGGGGGTGGCCGGGCGTGATACGCACCGCGCGTTCCGCACTCTCCAGGGCCTTATCGAACATCCCATTCGCCGCATAGACGGCCGCCATATTGGTCAGTAGCCATGGGTTGCGCCTCACCCATTCCGAGTCCGGCTCCTCTCCGATCATTCTCTGATAGTGGTCGAGCGCCGCGCGCGGCTGGCCTGAAGCACTGAGAAACGTCGCATAGGTATTCTGGATCTGGGTCGAAAGAGGGTCGAGGTTCGCGGCAATTCCGGTTTCCCTCACGGCCTCATCCATCCGCCCGAGAATCTTGAGGAGCATGCCGTACCACTGGTGGGCCGTCGCATAGTTCGGGTCCAGCGACAGCCCGCGCCGATAGGCGAGTTCGGCACTAGCGAACTGCCTTTCCCATGTGAGCTCCAGTCCGAGCGCTGCGTGGGCCGAGGCAATGGTCGAGTCCAGTTCAATCGCGCGGAGAGCTGCTATGCGCGCCTTGGGGAACATGGCATCGGCAGGGCGATAACCCGAGTAGCCGAGGAGGACGTAGGCGCTGGCGAGTCCCCCGTACGCTTGCGCGTAGTCGGGCTCAATCTCGATCGCACGGCGGAAAGACACTATCGCGGAATCGAGCCCTTCTTTCGAGCGGGAATTCCACGAGTTGAGTCCGCGGAGGTAAAGGAGACGCGCCTGCGGGTCGAGTAGCTTGCTGGACGACACGACCGTCTCAGGGTGCGTGCCCCAATCATCCGCGGCGGAGAACCGACTGAACGCGAACACTGCCGTCGCACCGGCGAGAGCGAGAACCGCAGCAATGCGCCATTGGTTGGCCAGACCGCCTCCATCCAGAGCTTCCGGCGGCTGAAATTCCGAGGCCGACGTGCTTGCATCGTCTACCCCGGTACCGGTGTGCTTGGCCAGTGGGATACCACCATCCGTTCTTCCCTCCGATTCACCAGTTCGTGTCAGGGAGATGGCCAGTGCCTCGACCTTTGGATTGGGTTCGACACCAAGTTCAACGCGAACAAGGTCCTGGTAGACACGGGCGTGTCGAATTGCGGCGGGACGTTCTCCAGCGTTCGCCATGGACTGCATCAGCGCAAGCGCGATCCGGGATGAACTGGGATCGGCCGCTGAGAGCCGGCGCCACCACCCGGTAGAGCCATGGTGATCGCCTCTTGAGGCGGCCTCTAGTGCCAGATTTTCGAGTGCGCGCTCGTGGTCCTGGCTGATCCGCGCTCGCTCGCTGTCTATCCACGATTCGAGTTCATGGCTGTCGGCGAGAAAAACCCCATCGAGCAGCGGACCACCGTAGCAGGCGACAGCATCATCCCATCGTTGTTCCCTGATCGCCCGGGTGAAGTCGCGCAGGTCGGATGACACCACCGGGGGTCCCAGGGTCAAGTCGGCCGCTCTTGAGATAATGGCCCCGACGCCGAGAACCCGACGGACGGCGTAAATGAGCTGGTCGAGGGCGTGGCGGGATCGCTCGGAGGAACTCTCAGGCCAGAGGTACGCCATCACCCGGTCACGGGATATCCCGTTCTCCCCCGCTATCGCAAGGATCGAAAGGAGTGCAAGCCGCCTCTTCTGCAGAACACCCGGCGGCGCAGGGCCGCCATTCGCCTTCAGCGAGAGCCGGCCAAGCACCATCAGCGAAAAAATCACTCGGATTCCACTGGTGTGAGGCGTTGATGAGAAGCCTGTGAGAAACGAATCCTATGATGAACGCACGTCCCAGCCTGGTCAGTATTCCAACCGGGCGTCTTCACCATCACTAGGGGTATGCGACGATGCGATTCACACCAATTTCCCTTCTCGCGCTGCTTGCGGCCGCCGGCTGCGGCGGCGGTAGCCCGGTCGATCCTGCGCACGACAGCCACAACGCCGCTTCGCTGCTCGGGGTTGCTGCCAATAACAGCCCCGAGGTGAACTCAGGCTTGGCGGAGATCCGCAGGGTCACGGCCCGGTTCCACGACCTGGATGAGGCGACTGCCGCTGGATACACCGTCTGGTCCCCGAATCCTACCACGGTTGGGGTCACATGCCCCAGCAATTCGGAGGGACGCATGGGCTATCATCGGGTGAATGTGCCGCTTCGCGGCGGCGCGGCCAATCCCGCTGCGGGGGATGCCGTGATCGATCCGCTGCGTCCGGAGATGCTGCTTTACGAGAAGATGCCGAATGGGAAGTTGAAGCTGGCCGGCGTCGAATATCTGGTGTTCAAGGCGGCTTGGGAGGCCGCGAATGGTATCGGTGCTTCGCCTCCCTCCGTCCTCGGCCAGCCGTTGCTCTTCAGCAGCCATACCTTTCCGGGCGGTACGGGAAGCATCGAGCACTACGAGTTGCATGTCTGGATCTGGTCGCCCAATTCGCTTGGGATGTTCTATCCCTGGAATCCCGGCATCAGTTGCTGAACCTGACAGGAGGCCGTCCGCGGTCAGGGCGGCCTGCTGGTCACCGTTTCTCGATCCGCGACCGGCGCCCTTGAGGGGCATCAGCCACATCTCGAGTGCCTGCTGCCCGACATGGGTCAGAACGGAAGTGAAGTCGGTAGACTCACCCGGGCCCACCTCGATCGCCGCCAGCCATCAACCCTCGCCGTGGGTGGAGCGGGTGCAGCGGCTCGCCGCCGTGGACGCCGTTGCTCCGGCGCCTTGAGGAGCTGCGCCACGACCTTGCGGCCGCCGGCAATCAGCGTCGCTTGACTCCGTCTTGACCCAGCCGCCACAGCTTCCGGGACGTCACGATCACGTCATCCCCACGCCCCACCCGGAGCTCAACATGTCTGCGCCCTCATCACCACTGAGATCACGCTGGCGGGTCGTCTGCTGCCTGTTCGTCATCACCGCCGGCGCCTGTACGAAGTGGTCTGCCGTCATGACGCCGACGCCCGAGAAAGCACTCGCCAGTGCGACCACCTATCGCGTGACAACCGTCGATGGCGTCGAGCGCAAGCTCCATGCGGTCTTCCTCCGCAACGACTCGCTACTTGGCAACCGCGCGGACGGCGTCATCCCCGCGGTGATCGGTTTTCCGGTTGCCAACGTGAAGACGATCGCGGTGAGGAAGGTCGATGGCGTCGCCACCTTCATGTTGCTCGCCGCGCCAACGGTATTTCTCGGCTTCCTCGGCGCGAACGCCGATTACGGGGCCGGCTTCTAGCCGGGGGGTCTGCTGCCTCGCGGCCGACGTGCGCGCCTTGGTCGCGGGGGCCGGACGGGGTCGTTACACGACGCCGACCACGCCGCTCGCGATCACGAATTCCCCCGGAATCCTGAAGCCGTCGCCGACACGGAACGGTGCAATCGACTGAAGGTACTCCGCGTGTGCGCTGTCGCGGGTCGCCTCGTCGAAGCGCGCGTAGGCCAGCGCAACCGGTCCCCCGGCGAATGCCGCGCCGAGGGCGGTTTCGGCGTCGGGGTAGTCGAGCGCGACCGATAACCGCTGTGCGACGATGTCGCCGAGATCGGCCGCGGAGAACACAAGCGAGAGCGCATCGCCGGTCCCGAGGCCGAAGAACATCGGGCACACATCCGATTCCACCCGGGCATCGACGATGGGGAAGATGTCGGCCCAGCCACAGTTGCTGCGATGTCCCCACACCGCGGCGACCACCTTGCCACCAGGTCGCACGCGCTCAACCATCCGACGGATGGCTTCGATGGGGTCGGGCATATACATCAACCCAAGCGCGCAGAGCGCCACGTCGAACGGTGCCACGTCTTCGCCCAGCGTCAGTGCCTCGGCGTCGGTCCGCTGGAACCGCACGTTCTCAACGCCCCGTTCGGTCGCGTTCGCCGTGGCATCGGTGATCATCTGTGCCGAGATGTCTGTCGCCACGACCATACCGGCGGGGCCCACGCGCTCGGCGGCGGGAAAGGTCGTCAGGCCGGTGCCACACGCGACATCCAGCACCCGCTGCCCGGGGCGCAAATCGGCCATATCCAGCAGGCACTGCTGGGCGGGCCTGAGCTGTTCGGCCCAGAACTTCTCGTAGACCGGGGCTGCCTTGTCCCAGCCGTACCGCTGTACCCGTCGCATCAGGTTCGGTTCCATCTCATGATCCTCCCACGATCTCGTATGTCGTTGACGCGGCGATCGGGCGGCGCATCATGTCGAGCCACGACGTGTGCGCCTCGGTCAGCGCGAGCAGTTCCTCGATTTCCTCCGGCGGCGCCGGTGAGGCCACCCGAACGTTCAACCGGATCTTCAGGTAGCTCGGCGGGACGCTGTCGTCGACGCCGAACTCACCGCGTGCGTCGAAGTCTGCCTCGAGTTCGACCACGATATTGTCGAACGGGATGCCCTTCCGTGCTGCCCACATCGCGAACGACGTCGCGAAACACGTACCGATCGCCGCACGCCCGAGCACTCCGGGCGTCGGGCCGCTCCCGGTGCCGCCCATCTGGGCCGACATATCGGTCGTGTAGCTCCATTCACCCTCCTCGGCCCGGCAGGCGAGTCCGGCGTCGAGCCGGACAGAGGCCTTGGCGGTGCCCTTTCCAACGGAGTCCCGAAGCTCCATCGCCTTGACGGCGCGTTCCAGGGCGATCCTGATATGGTCCCGCTGCTCGGTTGATTCGGTCATGATACCTCGGGAGGCTGGTCAGGGGGTTGTATCTCTCACTGCGCAGGAATGCACCCTACTACGACACCAGTGCCCGAATCCCCTGTCCCCCGCGCACCACCGGGAAAGTACTACACCCGCAAGACCTTGCCGCGGCTGAGTTCCTCTACCGCGACTCGCGACCGGAACGCATCCCGACTCCCGCCCTTGGGCCGCTCCGGGTACGTTGCTTGTTGATGCTCGACTTGGCGCTGGGATTCGACCTGTTGCTGGCTACTCTCGTGGGGCTCGCCGTGGGCGTCGAACGCGAGTGGTCCGGACACACGTCCGGACCTGACGCCCGTTTTGCCGGAATTCGGACGTTTGCACTCCTTGGTACAGTTGGTGGTTTTGCGGGTTGGTTCGCCCGAACCGATCACCCGGCGCTCGCGGTGGCCGTTGCCGCCGCCGCGATGGTGTTTGTTGTGGCCGCATTCATGGCCGCCATGCGTCGCGAGGGAACCACCGCCGATGGCACCACGGAAGTTGCCGCGTTGTTGGTGATCGTCATCGGCATCACGGCTGGCTTGGGCCACCGCGCCATTGCCAGTGCCGCCGCATCGCTTGTCGTGGTTTTGTTGACCGAGAAATCGGCGTTCCAGCGGGCGTTGCAACGCATTGATGCCAACGAACTCCGAGCCACGGTGCTGTTCGCGGTGATGGCGCTGGTCATCTTGCCAATGCTTCCCGATCGCAGCTTTGGCGCCTACAACGCATTCAATCCGCGCCAACTGTGGTTGGTAGTGCTGTTGTTCAGCGGACTCAATTTTGCCGGATACATTGCCCGCCGACTGGTTGGGGAAACGCGCGGCCTTGGTATTACCGGCCTCCTTGGCGGATTGGTTTCGTCCACGGCGGTCACGTTCAGCTTCAGCCGCCGGAGTCGCCACGACAGTGCGCTGGCACTCCCGTTGGCCTTTGGTGTTGTCGCCGCCTGCACGGTATTGTTGCCGCGTCTGGTCATTGTGGCGGCGGTGTTGCAACCAACATTGCTGGGCGAGTTGGTGCCGGTGCTGGCACCGCCGTTTGCTGCTGGCGGGGCGCTGCTGGCTATTGCATTCTGGCGTGACCGCGAGACACCTCCGACCCAAGCGGCCGACGTTGCCACCGCACCCCATCACGGACTGAAAAACCCCTTGGCCGTGTGGTCTTCCATACAAATGGCGGTCGCGTTTCAAGCAGTCTTGTTTGCCACTGCCTGGGCGCAATCCACGGTCGGAAATCCTGGCGTCCTGGCATCGGCCGGTCTCCTTGGCCTGATGGACATGGATGCCCTCACCGTTGCCATGACAAAGTTGGCGTCTGACATTACGCAAACACATCTGGCCGCTCTCGCCATTGCCATTGGGGTCATCGCCAACACCATCCTGAAATCAACGGTGGTGTTGGTACTTGGCAGCCCACGGTTCCGCTATCGGGCCTTTGCTGCTCTGGCCATCATGGGTGCAGCAAGTGCCGCAGCCTTGTGGTGGCGCTGGTAATGGCGGAGCACACTGGCACCGTCGCATTTGCCACGCGCATTGGTGCCAGCATGCGCACTAGCGTGCGGTTCGCGCAGCGCCAGTCACGACTACTCGCGTGCCTTCACCACGATCGGCACCAGCGCCCGCGTGCCGCTGGGCATCATCCACACCTCGAGTGCCTGCTCGCCGACATGGGTCGGAATGTAGGTGAAGTCGGCCGTCTCGCCCGGGCCCATCTCAATCGACGCCGGACGCGTAACGCGTAGCGCCGCTGGCAAGTCGGCGCCATCGCGCGCGAGTGGCGTCCAGCGCGCCACCGTGGAGTCGTCGCCCATGCGGAACTTCAGGATCCAGTCCGCATGGATGCTGACGAGCCGGATCCGGTTGGTATCGCCAACAGTCATGGTGATTGGTCGGGCCTGCATCCGTCCATTGACGAGCAGGAAATCGGGGCTCGCTGCCTTCTCGAACACCGGCAGCCCACCGCCACCCGCCACGATCAAGTGGTCGCGGGCAAGATCGCGCGGACCATCGCTCACGATGATGGCGCCATAGAGGCCTGAACCGATCTGCCTGAGCTCGTGCAGATGCGCATGGTATGGGAAGGTGCCACTGCGCGGCGGCGTGAACTCGGCGGCAAATGTGCGGCCCGGTTCAATGGGCGGCATGATCTTCTCGCCCATCCCGCTCACCCCCGGCACGCCATCCGGGTAGCTCTCGATCTCCAACCCGTGCCAGTGCACACCCGTCGGCTCATCCATGGTGTTGTGCACCACGATCCGCACCGGCTCACCTCGCTTGAGCTCGAGCAGCGGTCCCGGGATCTGCACGCTGTCGCGAGCAGGCACGCCGTCGCCGCGCTGCATCGTGAAGCCGAAAGCCGTCTGGCCACCCATGAGCGCCTTCGGCTTCTTCTGGGCGAAGAGGTCGATGACGCGCCGGTTCGTCACAACCGGCTCGCGATAGCCCGGGGCGGGTGTGACATGCAAGCCGATGACCAGCCCACGCATCTCGTGCCCACCCGGGGCGTGTCCGTCACCCTTCGCCTCTGCACCGTGAACGTCAGTGTCGGGCGACCCGTGCAGTGAGACGAAGTCCCCGACATGCGACGCAAAGTGGCAGTGGAAGACCCAGTTACCGGGGGTCGTTGGCACCCAAGAGATCGACATCGTGCCGCCGATCGGCATGACCTGCATGTTCTGTAGCGCCTGGTGGTCGGACGCGACGGCGGAGTCGGCGCGGTCCAAGCCCGACCGCGTGACCCGGAAGTAGAAGCCATGCAGGTGCATCGGGTGCTCGACAGCGGCGGCGTTGATCAGCCGCCAGTGGACCGAGTCGTTTTGCACCAGGGTGATCCGGTCGTTGTGCGGCCATGCCTTTCCATTGAACACGAGCACACTCTCGAATGGCCGGTCCGGGTAAGGGTGGAACCATTCGGTCACCAGCATCACCTGATCACGACCCGCACCGAATGCCGTGCCGGCCGGATCGACCACGAATGCTCCGTTGAGTTGCGAGTCGAGCCAGTCGCGCTCGCGCCAGTCCGTGAGGCCCTTGAGCACGCCCCAGTAGAAGAATGTGCCGACTTTCGACAGCTTGAACGAAATTTCGCGGGTCGCTCCCGCGGCGAGCTGAAGGGTGTCTTCCTTGGCGCTGAGGCCCTGTTGGAATCCGCTGAACATGAGCGCCGAGTCTGAGCGATTCCGCAGGGTGAGCCGCACCGTGGTGCCGAGGGGCGCGCGCAGCAGCGGCCCGGGCACGGTCGGCGCCTTCCCCGCCTCCGCAAGGCCGAGGATGCGGACGACCGGGTCGTTCGGTCCCTCGGCCCGCCACGCTGTCTCGACCACATCGAGCGACAGCGTGAGGATGCCCTTGGCAAATGTGCCGGCCGGTGTGCGGTTCGGGTTGATCGTGGCGAGCGGGGCACTGGCGGCGGGGCGGGGAAGCGGAACCCGCGGCAGGGGGCGCGCAATGATGGCTTCCTGCTGCAGCGGGGCCGCCGCGATGAGCGCGGCGTACATCAACGGATGCAGCATTCTTGAACTCCGAGTTAAACGGGGATGGCCAAAGCTCGCGCCCGGCGCCAGGATGTCAACGGGCATCGACCTTGGGTGGCGGCAGGGCCTTGAGCTGGGGCAAGCTCGCCGGGCGTGCTTGGCCATCCGCGGGGCATGACCTTGGCACCGGCGAGCGGCAACATCCGCGGTTCGTATCCCTACACGCGGCTCGGCGGGGAGGGCATCCGGCGGCGCCGTGCCCCGGATCACCCTGTTTCCACGAGCTATCCGGAACCGGAAAGTTTGTGAACAGTCAGTGGCGGAACTGTGACAGGCCCATCCGGTCGAGGATCCTCTGGAATCGAGGATCGTTGCGTACCGGGGCGTACGTCGGATCATCAAGAGGAGCAGCCGCTGTCAGGAGCCCGATGTCGTGTCGCGCGGCTGCTTCCTCGAGAAGGGTCAGTGCCCTGTCGAGGTCGCCGAGGGCGATGTACGCGATCGCGAATGCGACCTGGTGCTCACCTTCTGACGCCCCCGAGCGCTTCATCTCATTCACCATCTGGAGCGCCTTTCCGCGATCGCCGGTCTTGGCGTACACGAAGGCGAGTTGGCCCTTCCGCAGCACGAGCTCGGGATCGTTCCTGACGGCAGTCTCCATCTGCGCGCGAGCCGCCGCCGCGTTGCCGGCAAAAAGATTTGCCAGCGACGAGATCGCGTGAATCACGCCCAGACTGGGCGCCAGCTCGATTCCCCGGTTCAGCTCGGCCAGAGCTTCGTCGTATCTGCCCGCCACGACAAGCGAGTAGCCGAGTGCCGTGGCGAGAATCGGCGCCAGTGGGTCCAGCTCCTTGGCGCGCCGTGTCTCGGCCATACTGGAATCGAGGCGACTCGTGGTGTAGAGCAGCTCGCCATACCATTGATGAGCAGTCGGGTAGCCGGGCTCCAACGCGATCGCCCTGCGGTACGAGATCTCAGCGGCCCCCCACTCCCACGCATTCACCGACGCGACGCCGAGGGCGGTATGCGCTTCCGCGAGCGTGCTGTCTAGGTCGAGCGCGCGGCGGGCGTCGGCGCGGGTCTTCTGAAGCGCATCGGACGGAGAGGCGTCGGTGTACTGCGGGAGGAGCCCGTACGCCATCGCGCGCGCCGCGTATGCGCGGGCGTAAGCAGGATCCGCCGCGACGGCCTGGTCGAAATGCGATATGGCGCGGCGCAGATTCTCGGCTCCGCGGGCGTTCCAAAAGTACCGGCCCCTGAGATACGAATCGTATGCCTGAAGGTTCTCCGTGCCGGCGCCCGCCGGCCTGCTGCTGGCGGATGCAGACGTGAGGCGCAGCTTCAACGCATCGGCGATGGAGCGCGCGATGTCTTCCTGGACCGCGAACACATCGCTCGCCTCGCGCTCGTAGCTGCCGGACCACAGCGACAGGCCGTCTGCAGTACTCGTGAGCTGGCCGGTAACGCGGAGTCTTCCGCCCGCTCGCCGCACCGTTCCCTCGAGTACTGCCTGCACGTTCAGCCGCCGCCCGATCTCTCCGACATCCATGTCCTTGCGGCCCTTGAACGTGTAGGACGAAGTGCGCGAGGCCACTCGAAGGCCGGGAATCTTGTTGAGGGCATTCGCAAGTTCGTCGCTCATACCGTCGCTGAAGTATTCGTCCTGCTCGGTTCCGCCGACGTTCACCAGCGGCAGCACCGCGACGGACCTGATCGCTTCGCCTGTCTCGGCTGCGTTGTTGCGGACAAGAAGGCCGAAGATGCCGGCGGCGACCGCAATGGCGAGCACGACCAGCCCTGCGACGAATGCCTTGCGGTGGCTTCTCGTATCCGGGATGCTGCCCGCGTGCGACCCGCTCGTGAACGACAGATCGGATTGATGCAGAAGCTGAAGCAGTTCGTTCGCCGTCTGCGGACGATCGGCAGGCCGCTTCTCGAGACAGCGCATTACCAGCTCTGCCAGCCATGCGGGGAGATTTGGCCGCCGCTTCAGGACGGGCTCTGGAATCTCCACGACATGAGCGGCCAGCACGGCCTGGGTCGTGCGGCCCGCGAATGGCGTCACGCCGGTGAGAACCTCGTAAGCGAGCACCCCGAACGCATAGATGTCGACACGGTGATCTGCGTGCGGATCCGCCACCACCTGCTCGGGCGCCATATAGGTTGGTGTACCGATAGCGACGCCTACGGCCGTCACAGACGGTGCTCCGGGTTTCGATACCGCCGATGCCTTGATCGCCTTTGCAATGCCGAAATCAGTTACCAGCGCGTACTCATCCCCGATCATCACGTTGCCGGGCTTGATATCGCGATGGATGACACCATTGCGGTGTGCGTAGGCGAGCGCCGATGCGATCTGCGTCAGAATGTGCGCAGCCTCGGGGAGCGAAAGCTCTCCCTCGCGATCGATTTTCTGGCGCAGTGATTCGCCCTCGATGAAGGGCATCGTGAAGTACGGCCTTCCGAGGATCTCGCCGGCCGTGAGCACAGGCACGATGTGCGGATGCTGAAGCTTCGCGGCGAGGTGGATTTCCCTGCGGAATCGTTCGGTGCTGATCTCCGCGGCCAGGTCTTCCGGGAGAACCTTTATCACGACCCTGCGCTCGAGGAGGGTCTCGGTGGCGAGGAAAAGCCGGCTCATACCACCACCGCCGAGCTCTCGCTCGATTGTGTATGAGCCCGAAATCTCACTGTCGAGGATCTCGCGCAGTTCCGTCATGGACCAAATGTACGTCCGGAGTCATCAGGCTGTCACGAGATTTCGGCCGGAGCCGGGCGCGCGGTACCATCGCGAAACCTGCATGTGCACCAGCGAGGTTCGGATCCGCCGCGGGTAGTGTCCAGCAGACGCAGGCGGTAACGTCCTGGCGGCCGCCCTGCGTCGAAGGGGGGACGAGAACCCAGCGGGTGCGGAGCGATTCGCCCCGCACCGCGCCTCGTTCTACTGCTTGACCATCTCCTTGCCGCAGCAGCAATGGGGGTTCTGGTTCCCCGCACAGTCGGCGCGGGCGCCCCGGGTCACGGTGACCTGACAGCCGCATTCGGTGTCGGGGCAGTTGTAGACTTCGCCTTGCTTGAGCGCCATGATTTTCCTCCTGAGTAGGTGCGCGCTCCGTCTGATTATGGTACCCGCGGGAGCGCTCGGCGCGGGAAATGGATGGTTCACCCTGTCGGTCCGGGCGTCAGGGCTTCAAGGATGGGGCAGCTGCCGTTCCCGTCTCCCTTTCGGCAGGCGGCGAGCAGGTCGCGGAGGCTTCCCCGGATCCGCTGCAGGTCCCGGATTCGCCGTTCCACGTCGGCCAGTTTGGCCTCGGCTTGCGCCTGGACGTCCCGATTGCAAGCCCCCGGCGTGAGCCGGAGTGCCAGCAGTTCCGTGATCTCGCGCAGTGTAAAGCCGAGCTCCTTGGCCCGAGCTATGAAGCCGAGGCGGCGCACGGTTTCCGCGGGGTACTGGCGGTAGCCGGACGGGGTGCGGGGCGGTTCAGGGATCAACCCCATCCGCTCGTAGAAGCGGACGGTCTCCACACCGGTGTCGGCTTGCTTTGCCACCTGTCCGATGGTCATCACCATCCCAACCTCCGTGGTAAGTTCCGAATCTAAACCCTGTA
The DNA here is from genome assembly GCA_046596135.1 of Gemmatimonadales bacterium. Taxonomy (GTDB): domain Bacteria; phylum Gemmatimonadota; class Gemmatimonadetes; order Gemmatimonadales; family GWC2-71-9; genus Palsa-1233. The sequence continues at coordinate 20,449 of JBKJMX010000038.1, read as the reverse complement.
CTTCGGTACGGAGTCAACCCCCATGGACCTCGGACGAGAGCGCCGAGTCTATGTTGGATCCACGCCGGCAAGGAGGCCGGAAATTCACCACCCGAAATGGATCCTCCCGCCGGAGCGCTGATCCGATGGACCTCTGGACACTTCTCGTTCTGCCGCTCGGCCTCGGGCTCGTCGGCTTCGTGGAGCCCTGCACGGTGGCCTCCAGTCTGCTCTTCGTGAAATACCTGGAGGGGCGGGCGGGGGCGGCCAAGCTGCTGGAGACAGTGGTATTTGCCGCGACGCGGGCACTCTTCATCGGCGCCCTCGGTGCGGTGGCGGCGGTGGTGGGTTCCGCATTCCTGGACGCGCAGCGCTGGTTCTGGGTGTTGCTCGGCGCCGCGTATGTGTTCCTGGGTTTGCTTTACCTCACCCGGCAGCACGGGCGTCTGATGCGCGTGCTCGGGCCGAAGCTGTCCCACGCGCGCAATCGGCGGGGCGCGGCGGCGCTGGGTGTGCTCTTCGGGCTCAACATTCCCGCCTGCGCGGCCCCGCTGCTCGCGGCGGTTTTCACGGCGAGTCTGGGCACGGCAAGCGTGATGCAGGGCTTCTGGGTGATGGCGATCTTCGGGCTGGCGCTCTCGCTCCCGCTGGTCGCGGCCGTCTTTTGGCGCCGCGCGCGCGGCTGGCTCGACGGGCTAGCCGCGCTTTCGGGGCGGATGCCGTTCTGGACCGGCGTCGTGTTCGTGCTGCTCGGCGCGTGGTCAGCGTACTTCGGAATTGTGACCTCGTAACGGACGAACGATGGAAGCGCTGAACACGCACCCGTCCGAGACTTCCTGCTCCAGCTGACTCCGACCGGCCGCGTCGAGCCGCGCCGTCGCGTGCGCCTATCCTCGGTGTATCCGCAGCCCATTCACCATTCACGCGACCAGAGCGACGCCGGCGACGATGAAGAGTGCGCCAGCAACCCGCGCGATGGTGGCGCCGCGCACCACTGTTTTCTCGAGCAGGACGAGCGCCGACAGCGCGGCCACCCACCAAAGATTCATCACGCCCGCGACGAACAGCAGTGCCATCAGCATCCAGCAGCAGCCGACGCAGAACGTACCGTGCTCGACTCCCATCCGGACCGCGCCGCCGCGACCTTCGCGCCACGATGTAGTCAGGAATCCGAGCGGGCTTCGGCAATGGCTGAGACAGCTCTGCTTTAACGGGACCCACTGATAGATCCCGGCGGCGATCAATATCACCGCTCCGGCGATCGGACTCCCGATTCGCATATCCGGTGAGAGTACCGCGAGGGAATGGAGTGCCCACTGGATCAGTGCGGCGACGGTGCTGAACGCACACCACACCGCAACGTATCCCGCCGCGAAGAACAGTACCGGTGTGCCTCGGCCGCCACCGGTGGATCGCACCGCGCCGATGCGTGAGAAAAGGCGAATCATTGGCGCAGCGGACGGCAGCATCATGGCCACCATCATCATTGCCCACATCACGAACAGCAGCAGCCCTTCTTCCCAGCTCCAGATGGCGAGCGAGGTGCCGGCCATCTCCATGGCCGCCATGCCCTCCGTGCCACCGATGCCCATCGGGCCGGGCATCGGGGCCGCAACAAGATAGATCCACGCCACGATGACGGCGAGAACGAGCGCCGCGAGCGATAGCACTTCCGACCTGCGCGGCGACACGAGGCCGTCCGCAGGCCACCATCTCCTCTTGGGCTCGTCGCTCAGCCGCACTCTGGCGGCCGCGTCTTCAGGCATGGTTCGTCCAGTTCACCTCAGCGACCGCGGCGAATTTCCCCTGGTACTCGAAGCTTAGATCATCCCATGAAATCTTCGTGGTCTCAGTCGTGACGGCGGCGCCATCGTTCCAGAAGAAGCCCCCCTGAGGATAGGTGATGTGAACCTCGTTTTCCTTGCCGGTAACGGGGTTCGTGAGCGGAGTCGCCCGGCACTCCAGAACGCCGGCGATCCTGAACGACGAACGTGGGCCATCAAGACTCATCTCGATTGGCTTCTGGATGGGTCCCTCGAGCTTCGTGACCGTTGCAGCGATCGCTTCCCACGGCATACCTCCCTGCGCACCGGTACAGATGGTGGCGATCGCGTTAACCTGCTCGACCGTCGCCTTTTCATCAATGAACAGCGCGACGTGTCCGTTTCCCTCGTGGATCGCGTTCGGATACTTGGCGGCGACGATGAATTTCACACCGTTGAGATTCACGTCCCCGAATTTTCCGTCACGCACATCGTAGCCGATCAGGAAGTGGCACTTGCCTTCATTCGGAAATCCGCCGAATTGGCAATTGCAGCCATGGGCGCAGTTGCATGCCTCGAGGCTCATGGCCTTCACCTTGAAGTTGATACGAGTGGCTGATTCCGCGGCCGGTATTCCCATGAATATGTCCTCCTAGTTGAGCTGATGGACGATGCTCGCGAGTTGTTGACTAATAGTCCCACGTACGGGTAAGGGCAAACGATTCGGAGGCCGCTCACGCTCATGATTGCTCGTCGCGTAGCTCGGCGGCAGCTACATCGAACCGGTCGCCATGGGGAGTCGCCGGGGCACGTCCGACACGGTCGTCCGGCCGAGCGACGGCCGCACCGCGGTGCAGCTGTGGGCCGACGCCACCGGTGCGCGCCCGGCCGCGCCGTCTCCCCGTAGGCACGCCCCAGGGTCAGTCAGCCGCAAAGCAGTAGAACAGGCCCCCGCTGCCGGTGGCCTTCAGGTTGTCGGCACTACAGCCGCGGGTCAAGTGCGACGAGTTCCATGACTTCGCCGGCGCACTTTCGTCCAGGCCCGTCCTGTCGTGGTGGCCGACCATCGCTGAGCCCTGGCCTGATTGCGACCAGTTGTCGCAGGTGCTGTTGATGTCGCCGACGATGTAGCGGCCGTCTGGTTGGGAGCCGGTGAGGATGTCGTGCATGTTCGGCGTGTCGCCGCGGCCGTTGACCATCGCGCCGCCCTCGGTCAGCGCAGTCTGCTTGGTGATGTTGTTCGCGCCGCTGTGCAGGTGCTCGACATCGGTCGCGATCACCGTGCCCTGGGCATTGCGCCACGGACCCTTGCCGATGCGGTCTCGCGCATTGACCCCGGCGACGGCCGACGTCGGCTGCTGACTCAGGTAGGCGTGCCAGATGCGGGTGCCGGCGCCAGCAGCGCTGGCCAGTACCTGGCACTGGCGGTCGGCGCCGGCGAGGCCGCCGAGGTTGGCGCCACTCCCCGGGCCGGCGCTCGTGACGAAAAATCCCATGCCAGGCTTGTCGGTGGACATCTGCATCATGCCGCCGCACCCGACCAGCACGACTGTGGCAGCAGCCGCTGAAATCGCCGACATTCCGATCGATGTCGAATTCGCCTTCGCCGTCAGTTTCGTCTCGGGCATCGCTGTTCTCCTCTGAGTGATTAGCCCTGTTTGGGGGACATCCGTACAATACTCCGCACGCGCAGGACCCGCCCGAAATGCGCCACTGAAATACATGCCCACCGTCATGGGCGAATGCATGTGTGCGGGAGGGGATAGCTTTCCCTCCTGCCCTCAACCCTGGAATGTCAGCATGTCTCAGCGATACGCCATATTCTCCGGACTGCTCCTCGCTTTGGCCGGGGGCATCGGCGCCCAGGACCGCCAGCCGACGATTCCCCCTCCCAGCATCGTCGAGTACCATCCCAAGAGCCGATTGGTCGTGGCGGAGCACCGGGTACCCCGAGCAAAATACCCGGCTGTCGACGTCCACGGACATCCGCCGCTGCTCGACGACGCTGCCACGATCCGCCGCGTGCTGGCCGCGATGGACTCCCTCAACATCGGTGTGATGGTCCAAGCGATCGGGACATCGGGTGAGCGACTTGCCCGGCAAATTGCAGCCGTCAAGGCGGCAGGGGTGAGCAACCGGTTCGCGTTCTTCACGACCCTCGATCTCGGCTTTGTGCAGAAGGGCGACGGGGTCAAACTCGCCGAACAACTGAAGCGCGATGTGGCGGCCGGTGCGGTCGGCATCGGTGAGATCAACAAGGGCTTCGGTCTCTCCGCGCGAGGTGCCGACGGCACGCGCCTGAACCTCGACGATCCGGAGCTCGGCGTCGTCTGGGAAACCGCGGCCGACTTGGGTATCCCGGTGTTCATCCATACCGCCGATCCAGCCGCGTTCTTCGAACCGCTCGACTTCAACAACGAGCGCTGGCTCGAGATGGCGCTGTTCCCGAATCGGCAGTTCAATGATCGCTCCCGATTCCCCACGTTCGAGACATTGATGGTCGAGCGGGAACGGCTGATCGCGAAGCATCCCCGCACCACCTGGATCCTGGCGCACATGGGATGGTACGCCGACGATCTGGTCAAGCTCGGTCGGTTGTTCGACCGGTATCCGAACGTGACCGCGGAAGTCGGGGCGATTCTGTATGATCTGGGTCGCCAGCCACGCACCGCACACGATTTCTTCGTGACGTACCAGGACCGGATCCTGTTCGGCAAGGACTCGTTCCGGCCCGACGAGTACCCCTACTACTGGCGCGTGTTCGAGACGGCCGACGAGTACTTCGACTATTACCGCGACTATCATGCCTTCTGGAAGTTGTACGGGATGGACCTTTCGGATCCGGTCCTGCGAAAGCTGTACTACGGCAACGCGCTGAGGATCATTCCCCGGATGCCGCGAACGGTTTTCTCCGGTCGGTAGGTGAACGGCGCTATGGGCGGCGCTTGCCAGTCGCGATGAGGGCGTCGGACTCATCGCGCAACTCGTATGTCTCCGGTCGGTCACCGCGCCGCTTGAACGTGAACACCATATCGGGCCGCATTACTTCATAAATCTCGCCGTTCTTGTCGTACAAGCCAGGCACGAAGACATCCGGCGCGACGCGAATCATGGCGAACGTGCGCATGTACTCGTCATCGGGATCCCAGTGTGCCTTGAGGGTGCTGTCTTCATACGTGACGACAAGCATGACCGTGCCGTTGCTTCCACTCGCCGACTCCTCAGTATAGGTATACCGACCGACAAAGGGCCGCGCGTCCGGTTCGGACATCGTCACCGTCAACGATGGTGTCACCGAGAGCTGCATGGTGGCGCGGGTCGTGCCCCATTGCATGGCCAAGGTGCCGCCATTCACACGCAGCACCGGAATCGACCACGTGAGCACGTCGACAAACGGCGCTTCGTCGACAGTCGTCGGAATACGAATCTGATTCGCGTTCGAATCCGGCCGATCTTCGTGAAAGCGATGCCAATCGGGTTCAAGGATGGTGGTCCACTCACTCCCTTCGCGCAGTACCATCCACACCGAATACTTGCCCTTGGCAACCGCGCGCCCGTTGAGGGTCACATCCTTGTTCACGTCCAGCACCGTGGCCCAGTTCGCACCTGGCGTCCATGTCTCGCCCCAGTGCGCCGTGCGGGTGCCAAACAGTGGCGCGCGCCCGCGAGTTCGCGGGCGGGAATAGGTAATGCTGATGCGAGTGCCATCAATCACCTGCGACATGCTGCCCAGCTCGCTGGCGCGAATCTGCGACGCTGCCGCCGGAGGAAGGGTCAACGCGATCACGAGGGAAGCAATGGCAGCGCTGCGTAGTGTTGACATGAATATTCCGGTCACGGCGTTCGGTGGCTGACGTCAGCCAAATTGCGCGTCGACGGCGACGCGGATTTCCGCCAGTGTCTTGCCTTCACTGCGCAGTCGCACGGTGAGGCGCCCCTGGCCCTGGCAGGTTGAACAAGATCTTGCCATCGCGTCGCCTTCGTAGCACGACAGCAGCGAATAGTAGCCGGTCAGTTCCGCGCATCCGCAATTGCAGCCGATACCGTCGGCAATCTCGGGGATTGCACGAATACCATCAAACAGCGGAATCAGGTCGGGACGGGTCGCCAATTGTGTTTTGCTCAGCACCTTCGCGCCGGTGATCCCGGGGCGTGGTGTGGGGTGCGTGCGCAGGGCGCCATGGCTCTGATGCTCGGCGTGGCGCATGCCATCACGACGCAACCCAGCGGAACTCACTTCGAGGTGGCAGAGTACGTCGGTCGGAACGCCGAAGCGATTGCTGAGCGAGATGCTCGCCATTGTTGCGGCGCTCAGATGAGCAAGGAATTCCCGACGATTTACCATCGCGACCTCTCTTCTGTTTCAGAATCGGCGCGTTACGTCACCGGGACCAGCACAACAACCCCGGACACGCAACTCGTACCTCGCCACACAATGTGGACCGGGTATCGCTCATCCGGACAAGGCGGCAACTGGAAAAGTCTGCCGCTGCGAGATCGGAATGTCAATCTGGGTGTGAGTGCCCCGGCGTCCGATTGTTACCTCACTTCCTCACGATCCGGTACACCCGAACTCGCGACAAATCCTCGGTGTCGGTGTCGAGCACCGCGATCCGGTCGCCCGCCCACGCCGCGACCGCCGGCGACCACGGCCGGGGCACGGCCCCGAGGAAGGCGCCGGTGGCCGCAAAGACGTCAAACTGCGCTGCCCCCGATGCCTGCCGCCCCCGCTGAACCCAGAAATTCCCCTGGCCATCCTGATTGACCTGGTTCCACAGGTCGTACCTCACAGGGAGATCACCCACCGACGCAAACGCCTTCAACTGCGGACTGCGGCGCACCTTGTCGGCAAACACCGAATCGCGGGTCTCCTTGGGAACCGATACGGCCACGACCCCCTGTGTCCCATTCCCGCGCGGCGGCGTCGTGTGGGGTAGTCCGCTCCCGTTGTTCCCGCCTTCCCAGGACCCATCATGTTCCGCAGTCTTTCCATCCTTTCCATCGCCGCCGTCCTCGCCGGATGCGGCGACAAGACCCAGGACGCCGTTCCTGATTCCACCGAGGCAATGACGACTCCCCCCGTAGCCGAAGCATCGGGCACCCCGAACGCCGAGATGCAGCAGGTGCTCGATACCCTGGGCGCGCTCGGTGGCAAGCCGGTCGCGTCACTGACGCCCGCCGAGGCACGGCAGCAGCCGACACCTGCCGATGCGGTGATGCGGATCCTCCTGGCACAGGGAAAAGACACCGCTGGCACCGCACTCGTGCCCGGCGTGACCTCGCTCGATCGAACGATCCCCGGTCCCGCGGGCGCTCTTCCAGTCCGGATCTACACCCCGGTTGGCGACGGACCATTCCCGGTGATCGTCTATTACCATGGTGGCGGATGGGTGATCGGCAACAAGGCTGTCTACGACGGTGGCGCTCGTGGCCTCGCCATGGGCGCCAATGCGGTGGTGGTATCGGTCGACTATCGCCTCGCCCCGGAGCACAAGTTCCCGGCGCAGCATGACGACGCGCTCGCGACTTACCGCTGGGCGCTGAAGAACGCGGCCAGCATCAAGGGCGATCCGGCGCGGGTGGCGCTCGCCGGTGAGAGCGCGGGTGGCAACCTCGCCGTTGCAACTGCTGTTGCCGCAGTCGCGCAGAAGCTGCAGCTTCCCACCCATGTGCTGTCGGTGTATCCGATCGCGCAGGCTGACACGACCACGCCGTCGTACGTTCGATTTGCGGATGCCAAGCCGCTGAACCGTCCGATGATGTCGTGGTTCCTCGCCCACACTTCTCGCACTCCGGCCGACCTTGCTGATCCCCGGATTTCCATCGCGGCCGCCAACCTTGCCGGTCTGCCGCCGGTCACGATCGTGAGTGCCGGCGTCGATCCGCTGCTCAGCGATGCCGACCAGCTCGAGACGGCCCTGCGCGCGGCCGGGGTATCGGTCGAACGGCGCACCTGGGAGCGCTCGACGCACGAGTTCTTCGGGATGGCCGCCGTGCTGGCGGATGCACGCGAGGCGCAGGCATATGCCAGTGGCCGCTTGAAGGCTGCCTTCGGCAACTGACCTCGCCACCCAGCGCCGGACCCGCCATCTACCTCGTGGCGGGCTTGGCATCGGTTGCACCGTGGATTGGGCGGCGCGCACGTTAGATTGACTCTGACTACCGCTCGGCACCCGCCGGGTGGCGGGCTGCGCGCCGCTTGTCCACTCACTGCCCATCCAAGGCCCCATGAACGTCCGGCTCCGCAACAACGTCGTCGTCCAGGGCGAGGGCGAGGTGACCCTCCTCTTTGCCCACGGCTTCGGCTGCGACCAGAACATGTGGCGCCTCACCGAGCCCGCCTTCCGGGATCGATACCGCACCGTGGTGTTCGATCTCGTGGGCAACGGCCGGTCCGACCTCGCAGCGTATGACCCGGTGAAATACTCCTCGCTCGAGGGATACGCGTCCGACGTGATCGAGGTCGCGGCATCGGTGAACGACACCCCGATCGTGTTTGTGGGACATTCGGTGAGCGCCGTCATCGGAATGCTCGCCGCCAACCAGGTGCCGGGGATGTTCGTCGGGCAGGCGATGGTGTGCCCTTCACCCAGCTACATCAACGATGGCGACTACATCGGTGGATTCTCGCAAGGCGACATCGACGGCCTCCTCGACACCCTCGACAACAACTACCTCGGCTGGTCGGCCAGCATGGCGCCGGTGATCATGGGCGCCCCCGATCAGCCCGAGCTCGGCGAGGAGCTCACCAATAGCTTCTGTCGCACCGATCCGGATATCTCACAGAAGTTCGCGCGTGTGACCTTCCTTTCTGACCAACGCGACGACGTGACCCGCTGCACCATTCCGACGCTGATCATCGAGTGCACGGAGGATATCATGGCACCGCGCAGCGTGGGGGAGTTCATGCACCGCTCGATCGCTGGCAGCACGCTGGTGACGGTCGAGAACGTCGGGCACTGTCCCCAATTGAGCGCCCCCGTCCCGACGATCGCCGCGATCGACGATTTCCTCAACGGCCTCGTGCACTAGCTGATGGCCGACGTTCGGCTCCCCGATGCCGACGCACTCTATGACGGCGCGGCCTGTGGCCTGCTGGTCACGGATACCGATGGGCTCATCCTGCGTGCCAACGCCACGATCTGTCGCTGGCTTGCGTACGATGCCGCGGACCTCGTCGGGCAACGGCGTATCCAGGACATGCTGACCGTCGGTGGGAGGATCTTCCACCAGACCCATTGGGCTCCGATGCTGCACATGCAGGGATCGATCGCGGAAATGAAACTCGACATGCTGTCGAGCAGCGGTCGGCCGGTACCGATGCTCTTCAATGTCGTCCGCCGTGAATCCGATGGTTTGGGCTGGGACGAGATGTCCGCCATGGTGGTGAACGATCGTCAGGCCTACGAACGCGCGTTGCTCACCGCCCGCAACGAGGCACGCGCCGCCAACGAGTGGCTTGCCCTCGCCGACCAGCGGAAGGACGAGTTCTTCGCCACGTTGGCGCACGAGCTGCGCAACCCGCTGGCACCGATCCGCAACGTGGTCGAGATCATGAAGCGGCTCCCCTCAAGTAATCCACTGCTTGACCGGTCGCGCACCATTCTCGAGGGGCAGGTCGCCCAGCTCACCCACCTGATCGACGACCTGCTGGAGGTGTCGCGCCTCAATCACGGCAAGGTCAGCCTCCGGATTGAGGCAGTTCGGGTGGCACAGGCAATTTCAGTGGCGCTCGATGCGGCGCAGCCGAACATCGAACGGGCCGGCCACGCGCTCACCTATCATCCGCCGCCCCCCGACCTCGCGGTGGTGGCCGATCCGGTCCGCGTCACGCAGATGGTCCTCAACCTCCTCAACAACGCCGCGAAGTACACGCCCAATGGCGGCCGTATCACGCTCAGCGTCGAAGCCCTGGATGGTTCGGTCGCGATCACCATCGCGGACACCGGCATCGGTATGACGCCCGATCAATTGCTCGGCGTCTTTGACATGTTTGCCCAGATCACACACGGAGTCCACCGCTCCGAGGGTGGGCTCGGCATCGGCCTCGCGCTGGTCAGGGGGCTCGCCGAGCGACACGGGGGCAGCGTGTCGGCTCGCAGCGACGGCCTCGGGAAGGGAAGTGCGTTCACTCTGGTGTTGCCGCGGGTGCGTGAGGGGCAGGGCGATCAACGGCCGCCAGAGTGACCCCGATCGCACCCGGCCCCGGAGCGCCGTGTCGGAACTTCATGGTGTCTCACAACGTTTCACTCTACATGACCCGTCGTTTTTCCCTGCCGATCCTGGCTGTCTTCGCCCTCGTTTCGTGTCGCGCTGGCCGCAATTATTCGGATCCCATTGCACCCCGCTGGATCGGCGCCGCGCCCTCTGTCCCCGCCGTCACGAACGACACGCTCCGGGTGGTCTCGTTCAACATCCAGTATGCCCGGCACATCGACAGTGCACTCGCCGTGCTTGGCGATCCTGCTCTGCGCGACGCCGACATCGTCCTGCTCCAGGAGATGGACGCCATCGGCACCCAGCGGATCGCGGCCGCCCTCGGCATGGGATACGTGTACTACCCGGCGATCAGCGCCCTGCGCACCCAGCGCGATTTCGGCAATGCGATCCTGTCTCGCTGGCCGATCGAGGACGATGACAAGTTGATCCTCCCGCATCCGGCACAGTTCGACGGCAGCCAACGAATTGCCGCCGCCGCCACGATTCTCGCGGGCAACAAACGGGTGCGCGTGTACTCGACACACTTCGGCACAATCGCCGACATCGGCCCAGAGCGTCGGCGCGGCCAGCTCGATACCATCTTGCGCGACGCCGAGGGCTACGACCACGTAATCATCGGCGGCGACATGAACTCCGGAAGCGTTGGCGAACACGCGACCGCTGCGGGCTACGCCTGGCCCACCCCCACCCTCCGCACCGCTCGGCTCGGCATGCGCTACGACCACTTCTTCCTGCGCGGGCTCCAGATTGCCGGCCCCGACGCCGTCGGGGTGATTGAGGACGTTCGGGGTAGCAGCGACCATCGCCCGATCTGGGCGCGGATCGTGAGTGGCCCCTCCGTCGGTTGACCCCTAGCCCTGTATGGGCGAAGCTTCGCCCAGTTCTTCCTTCCTTCCGGGGCCGTTCCTGATGAGCAGCATCATCGAAGTGCTTGGTCGTCAAATTCTAGATTCCCGTGGCAATCCCACCGTCGAGGCCGAAGTCGTGACCGCGACCGGTTCGCGCGGCCGCGCGGCCGTCCCCAGCGGCGCGTCCACTGGCGAGCATGAGGCTGCCGAGCTGCGCGACGGCGATCCCGAGCGATTTGGCGGCAAGGGCGTGCTTCAGGCTGTGGCGAACATCAACGACGTCATCGGCCCGCGCCTCGAGGGGATGAGCATCTTCGAGCAGATCGCGATCGATGCCGAGATGACCGACGCCGATGGCACCGACAACAAGTCGAACCTCGGTGCCAATGCGATCCTCGCGGTGTCGCTCGCGGCCGCGCGCGCCGCGGCGATGGAAGCCGACCTGCCGCTCTACCGCTACCTCGGCGGGCCGATGGCCCGGGTGCTGCCGGTGCCGATGATGAACATCCTCAATGGTGGAGCGCACGCCAGCAACAACGTCGACGCGCAGGAGTTCATGATCATCCCCGTGGGCGCCGACACCTTCCCCGAAGGATTCCGGATGGGGGTCGAGGTATTCCACGCGCTCAAGCGCGTGCTCACGCTCAAGGGGCTGAGCACGGCGGTGGGCGACGAGGGCGGCTTCGCGCCGATGCTGCCGTCCAACGAGGCGGCACTCGACGCGGTGATGGAGGCGATCGAGGCGGCGGGCTACCGCCCAGGCGAGGACATCGCGATTGCGCTTGACGTTGCCGCCTCAGAGCTCCACGACAGCGGCGAGTACGTCTTCAAGAAGGGCGACCAGTCGCGGCGCAGCGCCGCCGAGATGGTGGACCTGTACGCTGGGTGGTGCGATCGCTACCCGATCGTGTCGATTGAGGATGGGCTCGACGAAAACGACTGGGACGGATGGAAACTGCTTACTGATACGCTTGGTGATCGCTGTCAGCTCGTCGGTGACGATCTCTTCGTCACCAATGTCGACCGGCTGGGTGAAGGGATCGAGCGCGGCTGCGCCAACGCGGTGCTGATCAAGGTCAACCAGATCGGTACGCTCACCGAGACGTTGCAGTGCATCGAGATGGCAAAGGCGAGCGCGTTTGGCGTGGTGATCTCCCACCGATCGGGCGAGACCGAGGACACCTTCATTGCCGACCTCGCGGTGGCGACAGGTGCGGGGCAGATCAAGACGGGCAGCGCATCCCGTTCCGACCGAGTGGCCAAGTACAACCAGCTCCTCCGCATCGACGAGGAACTCGGCCCGGTTGCCCACTACCCTGGCGGGGAGATGTATCCGCAGTGACTCGCGGACGTTGGCTGGCGGTCGTGGTGCTGATTGGCGCCGCCGTGCTCGCGTGGCGGGGCGGGATCTACTCGATGTCGGACTACTTCGCGCTGCAGCGCGCCGAACGGGAGGCACATGCGGAGGTGCGTCGCCTGAGCCGAGAGGTTGACTCACTCAAGCAGTTCCGCCACATGCTGGAGACGGACCCGGCGACGCAGGAACGGGTGGCGCGAGAACAGAAGGGAATGATCCGACCGGGCGAGTTGTCGTTCATCATCGAAACCGAACAACTGCCTCCTGATACCACGCGGAAGCGGTGATCAATTGACTGGGAGATGGAACATGCAGATCCTGAGGATGGCCGCCGTGCTGTTGTTCATGGCCACGACCCCACTGGCGGCGCAGGGCCGTGAGTCGAAGGTCGGTGCGGCAAGCGGGCGCTACGCCACGGCGGTGGCGTTGGGCGAGAACAGTTGCGGGCAGGTCGCGGTGCAGTCGTTGCCGACGGTGATCACGCATCGGCTGGGGGACACCACGATTGTGCTGGTCCATGGGCCGCTCACGTACCACGCGGTGTTGAAGCCCAACGGCACGTTCCTGTCGAAGCCGATCACCCTCGGTGCAACGCCGGGCGAGGTCACCACGGTGCAGGTGGCGGGGCGGTTCACGGCGCGCGGCTTCCTGGCGAGTGTATCGGTGGACATCACCGGTCCGCGGCGGTGCAGCTACATCGTCGAGTGGACCGGTACGCGCGCGCCCAACTAGCTCCGGGCCCGGCGGGGCATCACCGATATCTTGCCACGTCGCTCGAGGACGGCACAGCGGATGTCGTCGAGCGAGTCGATGCCATGCGCTTGTCGGGCTGCCTCGAGGATGTCGTCTTCGCTGACGCGCTCCTTCCGCAAACGTTCCTGCTGCAGTTTCCCATCCAGGTAGAGCACGACTGGCTCGTCCTCGAGCACACGATCGAGGGCGGGCCAATTGCGCTTGGCCAGCGACAGGCCGACATCGAGCCCGATCAGGGTGATGGCGGCGATCAGTGCGGCGGTGATCGAGTGATCGTCGGCGAGGAGCGCCGACGACAGCGCCTCGCTGATCACGAGCAACAAGAGGAAGTCGAAGGTGGTGATCTCGCCGATCGACCTCTTGCCGGTGAGGCGGAAGATCAGGAGCAGGACGACGTAGATGAGGGCGGGACGCAGCACGGCGTTCATGGTGGGGGTCTCGCGGTCAGGGAAGGATGGTCACCGGCAGGGCGATCCATTCGCCCGGCACGACGCGCAGGTGTGCGGTGCGGCGGCCGATGCCATGCACCGTGCTGGTGGTCAGAATGGCGATGGAATCTCCGGGCACCACTCGCCAACGCGCTACGAGTCCGGCCGGCGTCGGCGACATCTCATCGGGCGCGGGAGAGAAGTGCGTGGTGGTGTGTACGCCCGCGAGGGTCGAGTCGAGCTCGACTTGCAGGATCGTGTCAGTGGCGACGGTGCGGAGGGCGATGGTCGACGGGCTGTCGGACCGCAAGATGCGATCGTAGCGGACCCCGACGAGTGGGGTGATGGTGCTGGCGTGGCTGAGGTGGCCGTTACCGAGGCCGCCAATCGAGGCGACGACCACAATCAGCAGCATGACCAGCCACGTGGCGCGCTGCAGCCCCCACGACCGCCGTTCGAAGGCGGTGACAACGAGATCCTTCTTGAGGCTGCCGACAGTGCGGGTTGGTCTGGCCACGGGTTTCCTCCGAGATGTCACGGGAGACGCCGCGCCGGGCGGCCGAGTGCACCTGCGGTGCGCAGGCCGGCCTGGGAGGGCGTTCCGTTTGGGCGTCCGGACCCCTATTTTCGCCTCGGGCCCGCGGTCGGGGTTCATGGCTGGGTAGCTCAGCTGGTTAGAGCACGGCACTCATAATGCCGGGGTCGCGGGTTCGAGTCCCGCCCCAGCTATCAGTTTCGTCGCTTCGACCTTTGCGGCATTCCACCTCGCTCAGGCACCACACGCCGTCGATGTACCGCCCGCCCGCACCCGACCCGCATTCGTGTTCCACCCGAACGCATCCTGTGTGCTGCCGGGCAATGTCGGTCGTCACCGTTCGACGACCATAAGTGTGCATGATCCTGTGCGTAATCCTCCTCCCGGGCGCCACGCGAACCGGACACGAGGCCTGAACCATTACGGCTGAACCCGACTTTCTCCATTCCGACGCGGCCTCTCCGGCCATCCCTGAGCTTCATCGAGCGATCGCCGAGGCGGCGGCGCTGCGCGCCGAGCTCGAGGCGCGCAATGCCGAATTGCAGGATGCCAACGAGCACTTGGTAATGGCGGCAATGCAGGCCGAGAATCGGCGGCAACGGATGGAGGAGTTCCTGGCGATGCTCGCCCACGAGCTTCGCAACCCGCTCGCGCCAATCAGCACCGCTGCCGCCATTCTCGAGCGCTCCGATTGCGATCCTGCCAAGGTCAAGTGGGTCCAGAATGTCCTCCGTCGGCAGGTGGTGCATCTCACCCGCCTGCTCGACGACCTGCTGGATGCATCCCGCGTCACCCGTGGCAAGATCGTGCTGAAACGCACCCCGCTGCTGCTCGGCACCGTCATCGATTCCGCGGTCGACGAAACCCGGCTGATGGTCGGCAAGCGGGAGCAGGAGCTCGTGGTCGCGCTGGCGGACGGCGATGTGACGATCGATGGCGACGCGGTGCGGCTCACCCAGGTCGTGTGCAATCTCCTTCACAACGCATCCAAGTTCACTCCAACGCACGGCACGCTGCGAATCACCACCGACGTCGGGCCGGACGCCGTGACGATCCATGTGACGGACAACGGGGACGGGATCAGCGCCGAGGCGCTGCCGCACATCTTCGATCTCTTCACCCAGGGTGACGCTTCGCTGTCGCGAACCACCGGCGGGCTTGGCATCGGGCTCACAGTTGTCCGCAGCATCGTCGAACTGCACGGCGGGAGCGTGTCGGTCCGAAGTGATGGCCCCGGCCGGGGCAGTGATTTCGCGGTGATACTTCCGCTGGCACCGCGCGGGACCGCCGCATCGGTCACTGCGGCGGACCGTCCGCATCACCTCACCGGCCACCGGATCGTGGTGATCGATGACAACGTCGACGCTGCGTCAGCCATGGCGATCCTCCTCGAACTCGCCGGTCACGAGGTCGAGGTGGCGCATGATGGGTTGGCGGGGCTCGGCCTCGTGGTCAGGGCGCGTCCGGACGTCGTCATCTGCGACATCGGGCTGCCCGGTATCGATGGATTCGAGGTGGCGCGACGTGTGCTGGCCGAGATGAGTGACCCGCCACTGCTGATCGCAGTCACCGGCTACGGCCAACTCGAGGACCGTGAGCGCTCGAAGGACGCCGGGTTTGCCGCGCACCTCGTCAAGCCGGTCGATCCCGACCGCTTGCTGGAGCGTATCGAGGAGCTTGCCGCCGGCAGTTCCCTGCTCCAACCATGACGGCGACGCCTATCGATCGGGTTGAGCGGGCGATCGCCCGTGCCACTTCAAGCGGCATTACCGCCGAAGCTGCCGCGATGGGTGTGTTGTCGGGGTGGCGTCAGATGTTCGACGTGCTCACGCCGGTGATTGGCGAGGGAGGCGTGACGTCGCTCTTCCTGCGCACCTGCAACATCACGCGTGCCGAGGTCGACTGGGTTTCCCGCCCCGGGACGGGGGTGCGGGCGGTCAACGGGCTCGATCACCTGGCGTCGATGCTGCTCGACCGGACCGTCGATGAGATTCATGCTGCCAATCACCGGATGCTACTCACCTTTGTCACAATTCTCGCGTCGCTGATCGGGCCGGTCCTGACCGAGCACCTGCTCGGTATTGCCTGGCCTGAAACCGTGCCCGAGAGACTCGACGGAAACACAACGCCATGACCCATGCCTTCATCACGCGCCTTGTCACCGGCGTTCCCGGGCTCGACACCATCCTGGGCGGCGGGCTGCCCGAGTTCTCCTTCAACCTGATCACCGGCGCCCCGGGTTCGGGCAAGACCACGCTTGCTCACCAGTTGATGTTCAACCTGGCCGCGCCCGATCGGATCGCACTCTTTTTCACGGTACTCGGCGAGCCACCGATCAAGATGCTGCGCTACCAGCAGCAGTTCTCGTTCTTCGATATCGACAAGGTCAACGAGTCGGTACGCTTCATCAACCTGTCGAAGGAGATGAGCTCCGGGGACTTCGGACAGGTTCTGGAACGGATCGTCCAGGAAGTACACGACCATTCGGCGGGGCTGGTGTTTGTCGATTCCTTCCGCTCGGTGGCGTCGATCGGCCATGCCAAGGGCAACGGCGAGACCGAACTCCAGGACTTCGTCCAGCGTCTTGCCGTCTTCCTCACGGGTTGGCAAGCCACGACCTTCCTCGTGGGCGAGTACGAGGGCGCCGAGATCGGGGCGAACCCGGTGTTCACGGTGGCCGACGGGATCCTGATGCTCAACCAGACCGTCGAGCAGAACTCAGCGGTCCGCAAGGTCCGGATCTGGAAGATGCGCGGTCAGGCCGTGATGAACGGGCTGCACAGTTTCCGCATCTCGAGCTCGGGCATCGATGTGTTTCCGCGATTGCTTTCACAGCCCCGTCCGGAAGACCCTGCCCGGCAGGAGGACGGCGAGGTCCCGCGGCGTCTGTCGATGGGCATCCCCGAACTCGACGCAATGATGGGCGGCGGACTGCCGATGGGGCATTCGATGCTCGTGTCGGGTCCGTCGGGCTCGGGCAAGACCACCCTGGCCGCGATGTTCCTCGCTGCTGGCGCGCGTGCCGGTGAGAAGGGCCTCCTCGTCACCTTCGAGCGCAACAGCAGCCAGGCGACCAATCCCGAGATCAACCGGCTGGTGGCCGACCGCAGCATCAGTGTGATCGAGACCCCGGGCCTCGATGTGTCGCTCGACGAGACGTTACACGAACTGACGCTGGCGGTAGCGGCAGACGGTGCCACCCGCGTGGTGATCGATTCGCTCTCAGGGCTGGAGCTGGCGCTCGACCCCCACTTCAGGCTGGATTTCCGGGAGGCCGTCTACCGGATCGTGGCGGCGCTCACCGCGGCTGGCGCCTCGGTAGTCATCAGCACCGAGGCGGACCAGCATTGCACGCACCCTCCAACCGCGCCCCACACGACGGCGTTCCTGACCGACAGCATGATCATGCAGCGCCACGTCGAGGTGGACGGGCGCCTCGAGCGCCATCTTGCCGTGGTGAAGATGCGCAACAGCGCCCACAGCGGCGCCGTGAGGACATTCCGGATCACCGATGCCGGCATCGAGATCACGCCGGTATCGTGACTCTCGTGCCGTAACTGGCGTTCCGCGCAAACCCGCACGTAACTTTGGTCCCAACGGATTGGTGGCCCTGGCGCGGGCCGTTCCGGCCCTCCACGTCCAACGAAGGACGACATGTGGCGCAGGCAACATCGCGGCGCCGGCTCACAGCCATCAGCGCCGCCGTCCTTGCAATAGGGGGGTGCTCCGGGCGTGAGGCCGATGCGCGCCCCGGTGTGCTCGTCGCCGCCATTCCCGATGCGCCCGCACACCTGAACCCCGCGATCACGACCAACGGCGGTGTCCACGCTGCCGCAGACCTCCTGTACGATGGGCTCCTCGCCCTCGACGACCAACAGCGCCCGGTGCCCCGTCTTGCCACCCGGTGGGAGGTGCTCGACGAGGGCGCACGATACATCTTCCATCTCCGCCAAGGCGTTCGCTGGCACGACGGCGAGCCGTTCTCCGCCGCAGACGTGGTCTTCTCGTTCAACGACGTGCTGCTGCGCTTTCACTCACGCACGCGCGCGTCGCTCGGGCCTGTGGTCGATTCAATTGTTGCGGCCGATGACTCCACGGTCGTGTTCCACCTCAGCCAGCCCTACGCCCCGTTGCTGCAGCAGCTCGACGTCGTGGAGGCGCCGATCCTGCCGCGCCACATCTATTCGGGCACCGATCCACAGACCAATCCCGCGAACATTGCCCCGGTCGGTACCGGTCCCTTCCGATTTGTCGAATCCCGCGCCGGCGCCGAGCTGCGGTATGCCGCCAACGACGACTACTTCGACGGCGCACCCGGGATCTCCCGCTTGATCCTCCGGGTCATCCCGGATCCGGGCACGCAGGTGATCGCGCTCGAGGCAGGCGAGGTCGACTGGCTCTACGGGGTGCCCGGAGCCGAACGGACCCGTCTGCTCGCGACGCCCCACATCAAGTTCATCGAGACTGCACTGAACGCTGGCGGGAGCAATTGCCTGACCACCGTCGCATTCAACCTCGACCGCCAGAAATTTCGCGACGTGCGGATGCGTCGGGCGCTCACCGTCGCGGTCGATCGTCAGCAGTTCGTCGACCGGGTGCTGTTTGGGCAGGGCGCTGCAGCAACGGCACCGATCGCCTCGGCGCTCGTGCTCGCCCGCCCTTCCGGCGTAATGTTGCCGGCGCATGATCCCGCAAGGGCCGCAGCGTTGCTCGATTCCCTGGGATGGCACCGGACCGGCGCCGCGATGCGGGTGGCGCGTCGTGTCGCCGGCGTGCCGGATGGGACCCCACTCCAGGTGGGCTTCAAGCAACTCGGGTCGTTCGCCGCCTACGGCGACCTCTTGCGTGCCCAGTTGCGTGCTGTCGGGGTGGACCTGCGGATCGAGACGCTGGAGACCGCCGTCTTTGTCGAGGACGTATTTATCGATCGTGACTTCGACACGGCCATCATCTCGTACTGCAACGGCGTTGATCCCCAGATCGGGGTGCGCCGCCAGTACGCGTCGGCCAGCATCGGCCCGGTACCGTTCTCCAACGCCTCGGGATACCGCGATCCGGTGATGGACTCGCTGTTCGACGCTGCTGGCAGCACCCTTGATCCGGTGCGCCGGGCGTCCACCTACCGGGTGATCCAGCAGCGCGCCGTCGTGGCCATGCCCTACCTCTGGCTCACCGAGAGCATGAACACCCGAGCCTATCGCGATCGCTGCTCCGGGCTCGATGGTGGGGCGCATTTCGCTGCGCGCGCTCGCTGCGGCCAATGAGCCCCTGGCAGGCAGCTCGGCGGATCCTCCAGGCGCTCCCCGGCGCGATCATGATCGTCATCGTCGCATTCGTGCTGGTCCATGCGGCCCCCGGCGACCCGGTGCTGGCTATCGCGGGTGAACACGGCGACGCCGCGTACTATGCATTCATGCGCGAGCGATTCGGCCTCGACACCCCGCTTCCCCAACGCCTCCTGACCTATCTGGGGCGGGTCTTTCAGGGAGATTTCGGCAATTCATACGTCCACGGGCGACCGGTGATCACCATCATCGCCGAGCGTATCCCGGCGACGCTGCTGCTCACGGCGTCGGCGCTGCTGCTGTCGGTGATCGGTGGCGTGCCGCTCGGGGTCGCGGCGGCGCGCCGAGCCGGGCGACGGGGTGACGCCGTCATCACAACGGCCGCGCTTGCACTCCACGCGTCGCCAGCGTTCTGGGTCGCGCAGCTCGCGATCGTCGGGTTCGCCTTTCATCTTGGCTGGTTTCCAGTACAAGGCATGGAGACGGCCGGTGGAGCGGTGGGTCTGGGTGGGATCGGCGACATGCTGCATCACCTCGTGCTGCCGGCATTGGTGCTGGCGGCGCAGCAACTGGCCGCGATCGTGCGGCTGACCCGCACCGGGCTTGTGGTGGAGTTCTACAGCGATCACGTTCGCACCGCACGTTCG
The DNA here is from genome assembly GCA_046596135.1 of Gemmatimonadales bacterium. Taxonomy (GTDB): domain Bacteria; phylum Gemmatimonadota; class Gemmatimonadetes; order Gemmatimonadales; family GWC2-71-9; genus Palsa-1233. The sequence continues at coordinate 634 of JBKJMX010000038.1, read as the reverse complement.
AAGGGGCTGCCCGACAGCGTGGTGACCTGGCGCCACGCCCTCCCGCGAGCCCTGCTACCGGTTGTCACCATCATTGGCGCACGAATCGGGCATCTGCTGGCGGGTGCTGTCATCGTCGAGGCAGTATTCGGGTGGCCGGGGCTGGGGCGACTCCTCCTCGACGCGCTGCAGTCGCGTGACACGCCGATCCTGCTTGGCCTCTTTTTCGTGGTGTCACTCGCAGTCATCGTGTCGAACGTTCTCACTGATGTCGCGCACGCCGCGATGGACCCCCGTGTCGCGCACCGCTGAGGAGCTGACTGCCGCCGGGCTGCCAAGTTCGATGGTGGTGCCGCCGGCCGATTGGCGCCGCCAGCTCGTTCGGTCACGAAACGCATGGGTCGGGGCGGGAATGCTGCTGGTTCTGGTGGGCGTCGCCGTGTTCGCGCCGTGGCTCGCACCGGCCGATCCGTTTGCAATCACGGGTCCCGGCCTGTCGCCGCCATCGGCGGGACATCCATTCGGCACCGACGCGCTCGGCCGCGACATGTATTCAGCCACCCTGCGCGGCGCGCGGGTCTCGCTGCTGGTCGCCGTGTTCGTTGCGGCACTCGTGCTCGCGATCGGCGGCGCCGTCGGCCTGATCGCGGGCTAC
>JBKJMX010000014.1:0-6318 GCA_046596135.1 Gemmatimonadales bacterium | reverse complement strand
CGGCAGCGTGGACCCCGACGATGCCGCCGCCCGCGCCGGCGCCTTCCTGCAGCCGCTGCGCGCGGCGCTGGACGAACTGGTCGCCACTGCGGCCTGAGCTAGACTGCCGAACCTGTCGCGGCCTTGCGGCCGCACGCCTGGAGCCGCCTGAATTCCATGTCCTGGTTGAAGAAATTGATGCCGGCGCGGATCCGCACCGATACCGCGGTGGACCGCAAGCGCAGCGTGCCGGAAGGCCTGTGGGAAAAGTGCGAGCGCTGTGGCGTCGTGCTGTACCGGCCGGAACTGGAGGAAAATCTCGAGGTCTGCCCGAAGTGCAATTTCCACATGCCGATCCGCGCCCGCGCGCGCCTGGCCGCGCTGCTGGACGACGGCATGGGAGTTGAGATCGGCGCCGCGCTGGGGCCGGTGGACGTGCTCAAGTTCAAGGACCAGAAGAAGTATTCGGAACGCATCAAGGCCGCACAGAAGAACACCGGCGAGCGCGATGCGCTGGTGGCGATGCAGGGCAAGCTGAAGGGCCATGACCTGGTCGCGGCCGCGTTCGACTTCGCCTTCATGGGCGGCTCGATGGGGTCGGTCGTGGGCGAGCGCTTCACCCTGGCAGCAGAGCGTGCGCTGGAACTGGGCTGCCCGTTCTTGTGCTTCTCCGCCAGCGGCGGCGCGCGCATGCAGGAAAGCCTGTTTTCATTGATGCAGATGGCGAAGACGTCCGCGGCGCTGGGTCGGCTTCGCGCAGCCGGTTTGCCATACATCTCGGTACTGACGCATCCCACCACCGGCGGCGTGTCCGCATCGTTCGCGATGCAAGGCGACGTGATTCTCGCCGAGCCGGGCGCCGTCATCGGGTTCGCTGGGCCACGCGTGATCAAGCAGACGATCGGGCAGGACCTCCCCGAGGGATTCCAGACCGCCGAGTTCCTGCTCGAGAAGGGGCAGATCGACGACGTCGTCCCGCGGGCATCACTGCGCGAGACCACCGCCCGGCTGATTCGGCACATGCAGGGACGGCGGACACCTCCGGCGAGCACCGTCGCGGCGTAGCCCCCCCCTTCAGGTGCCGCACTTGTGCGGCACCCGCCCTTGGGCGGAACGGGAATGTTGGGATGCGGGTTTTCGACGTGACCGCATCCGCCACGCGGTCTCGGTCGAGTGATTCGTCAACCGTCGGCTCGGAAGCCCGCCCATTCGGCGCCCGTATGATCCGAGCCTCCTCTGACGAACCCCCCGTACCTCGCCGCCGCGACGGACGCTCCGCCCGTTATTCCAGTCACGGTCCGGCGCTAGCTTTCCCGCCGTGAACTACGCCGACGCTCTCGCATATCTCTTTCCGCGCACCGCCCAGATGAAATTCGGGCTCGACACCACCCGCTCCCTGCTGGAGGCGGCCGGGAACCCGCATCACCAGTTCGCGTCGATCCATGTCGCTGGTACCAACGGAAAGGGGAGTGTCGCGACGCTGCTCGCCGCTGCCCTCGAGGCGCGCGGCGCCCGCGTCGGGCTGTACACCTCACCGCACCTGGTGTCGTTCCGCGAACGGATCCGCGTGAACGGCGAGATGATCCCCGAGCTGGCCGTCGCGAGCTGGACCACCGCGCTGCATCCCACCATCGAGTCGCTCGGCGCCACCTTCTTTGAAGCGACCACGGCGATGGCTTTCGCGCACTTCGCCGCGATGGGCGTTGATGTCGCCGTCGTCGAGGTCGGCCTCGGCGGGCGGCTCGACAGCACCAACGTGATCACGCCGCTGGTGTCGGTCGTGACCCACGTGGCGCTCGATCACCAGAAGTACCTGGGCGACACAATCGAGGAGATCACGCGTGAGAAGGCCGGCATCGCGAAGCCGGGGGTGCCGTTCGTCGTTGGCGAGTCTGATCCACACGTGGCCGCACTTCTGGCGCAGGCGGCTCGAGCGGCGGGAGCTCTACCCTGCGTCATCGTTCCACCCGACGAGGTGTATACCGGCCCCCTCGCGTTGGCGGGTCCGCACCAGCGCCGCAATGCCGCCGTGGCAGTCGCCGCGTTGGAGCTGCTGCCCGAGGGGCTGCGACCAACCGCGGAGCAGGTAGCCGACGCGTTCGCGCATGTCCGGATGCCGGGGCGGATCGATCGCCGGGGCAGGTGGCTGTTCGATGTGGCCCACAATCCCGACGGGATCCGGGCACTCGTAACCGCAATCGAGGAGCTCGACCTCCCACGGCCCCTCCACGCGCTCGTTTCGATCTTGGGCGACAAGGCGTGGGCCGAGATGCTGGTCGAGCTCGACCGGGTGATCGATGTCGGGATCCTGACCCACGCTCCCACCGCTCTGGAGCGGCGCTGGGAGCCCCAATGGCTCGAGGAGTGGCTCGCTGACCCATCGCGCCCGCCGGCGCAGGCGCAGTGGCGCCTGGTGCAGGACTTCGAGCAGGCACTGGCGGAGGTCGAGCGCGGGGCAGGGACCGTGCTGGTCACGGGCTCCTTTCACACCGTGGGCGACGTGCTGGTCGCCCGGGGCTTCGAGCTGCCCTGAACGCGTCCGGCACGGGCTCGCGGGCCGCGACGCGCGGCTTGGTCGGACTTGCGCCGCGCGCCTCGCTTCCCGCCGCCGACGGGCTCGCGGGCCGCGACCCGCCGCTTGGTCGGACTTGCTCCGCGCGCCTCGCTTCCCTCGTCGCCTTCCGCCGCTGCCGCCCGCGTTGCAGGCACGCAGCGGCACGGCTTCCCTCGGGAAGCGAATTGCTCATTCGGGTGGGGCGCGCGGAAGAGAAGTCCTCCCGCCGCAGCGCGCCGCGATCCCGCTTGCCTTTAGCCTGCGTGATGCGCAAACCTCGACGGCGGCGAGGGACGCGGGGTCCGGCAGAGGAGGCTCGGACCCTACGGGTGCCGAATGGGCGGGCTTCCGAGCCGACGGTTGCCGGACTCCCCGCGCCCGAGACCGCGTGAACGACAGATGTGAACGGTTTATTTTGCGCCATGTCTTTTCAGGCTCTCCCTGGCTTTCGCGATTTCCCGCCCGACGACCTCGCTTTCCGTGCCCACATCCAGGCCGCATGGCGCCGGGTGGCCGCGCGGTACGGCTTTGTCGAGTACGACGGCCCGCCGCTGGAGCCGCTCGACCTCTACACCGCCAAGAGCGGCGACGAGATCGTCACCCAGCTCTTTGAGTTCACCGACAAGGGCGACCGCCGCGTCGCGATGCGCCCGGAGATGACGCCCACGTTTGCGCGCATGGTCTCGGCCCACGCCGGTGGGATGCGGAAACCCATTCGTTGGTTCTCGCTGCCGCAGCTGTTCCGCTACGAGAAGCAGCAGAAGGGGCGCCTGCGCGAGCACTTCCAGCTGAACTGCGACCTCGTCGGCGAGACCGACCCGCGCGCCGATGCCGAAGTGATCGCGCTCGCCATCGATGTCTGTCGCGAACTCGGGCTGTCGTCGGCCGACTTCAAGGTGCGGCTCTCCGATCGCGTCGTACTGCACCGGCTGCTGACGCACGCGGGGCTCCCTGCCGATCGCTTTGGCGACGCACTCGGCGTGATCGACAAGCTCGAGCGCACTGGGGCGCCCGCTGCGCGAGCGCGGCTCGATGATATTGGGCTCGGCGAACATGCCGATGTGATCTTCCGCGCGGCATCGATCCGTTCGCGCGCAGACCTCGAGAGGGTCGCCACGGACAACGGTATCGAGGCCACTGAGTTCGCCCTGCTCGATGTGGTCGCCGCGCTCGATGCGATGGGGCTGGGTGATTACATCGAAATCGATTTCACCATCGTCCGTGGGCTCGCCTACTACACCGGCACCGTCTTTGAGTTGTTCGACGTGCAGCGCTCGCTTCGCGCCATCTGCGGTGGCGGCCGTTACGATACGTTGCTGGCGTCACTGGGTGGTGTCGATCTCCCGGCCGTGGGATTCGGGATGGGCGACGTGGTCCTGGGCGAGTTGCTTAAGGAGCGGGGCCTCAAGCCGGAAATGCCGAGCAGCATCGATGCGTTCGTGGCGAGTGTCACCGCCGACGATGCACCGCACGTGCTGGCACTCGTGCACGAGCTGCGCGACGCGGGCCTGCGTGTAGAGCACGCGCTGGCCGGCGGCAACCTCGGCAAGCAGCTCAAGCTTGCTGACGCACGCGGTGCGCGGATGGCCGTGGTGATCGGCCCCGACGATCGCGAACGCGGCGAGGTGCAGGTCAAGGATCTCGCGCGCAAGCTGCAAGAGCCAGTACCGCGTGCATCGGTGGCGGCGCACTGCCTCCACCTTCTCTCAGTAACGGATTGACGAATGGCTGATTCGAAAGCCCTGACCACGCGCGCGGCGGATTTCAGCGCCTGGTACAACGAGGTCATCATGCGCGCCGAGTTGGCGGACTACTCGCCGGTGCGCGGCTGCATGGTGATCCGGCCGAACGGCTACGCCATCTGGGAGCAGATGCAGCAGGCGCTCGATCGAATGTTCAAGGACACCGGGCACCAGAACGCCTACTTCCCGCTGTTCATTCCGCAGAGCTTCCTTTCCAAGGAAGCGGAACACGTCGAGGGGTTTGCGCCCGAACTCGCAGTGGTGACGCACGGCGGCGGCAAGGAACTCGAGGAGCCGCTGGTGGTGCGGCCCACGTCCGAGACGATCGTCTACGCGATGTTCTCGAAGTGGATCCAGAGCTACCGCGACCTGCCGCTCTTGATCAACCAATGGGCCAACGTGGTGCGCTGGGAACTCCGGACCCGCCTCTTCCTGCGCACCACCGAATTCCTCTGGCAGGAAGGCCACACCGCGCACGCCACCGAGGCCGAGGCCGAGGTCGAAACGCTCCAGATCCTGCGCCTCTACCGCACGTTCATGGAAGACTGGATGGCGATGCCGGTGGTGACGGGCCCCAAGACCGACAGCGAGAAGTTCGCCGGCGCGCTCCGCACCTACTCGTGCGAAGCGCTGATGCAGGACAATCGCGCTCTCCAGGCTGGCACCTCCCACGCGCTCGGCCAGAACTTCGCCAAAGCCTTCGACGTGACGTTCCAGACCGCCGAGGGTGGGCTCGATCATGTGTGGAGCACATCGTGGGGCGTGTCGACCCGCCTGGTCGGCGGCCTGATCATGACGCACGGCGACGATGTCGGCATGGTGTGTCCGCCACGGCTGGCGCAGTGGCAGGTCGTGATCATCCCGATCTGGCGGAAAGACGAGGAACGCGACCAGACGTTTGCCGCAGCGATATCATTGATTGGCGAGCTCCGCGCTGCCGGCATTCGAGTGACCGCTGACTACCGCGAGATGAAGCCCGGCGCCAAGTATTACGAGTGGGAAGCACGCGGCACGCCGTTCCGCATCGAGCTCGGCCCTCGTGACATTGCGGCATCGAGCGTGATGCTCGCCCGCCGGCTCGGCGGCAAGGAGTCGATCCCGATGGCGGGCCTTGCCGAGCGGCTCAAGGCTGAGATGGACACGATGCAGCAGGCGCTGCTCGATCAGGCGCGCGCGCGTCGCGAGGCCGCGTCGCTCCGCAACCCGGCGAGCAAGGAAGAGTTCATCGCATTCATCGAGAAGAACGGCGGCTTCGTGTACGCCGGCTTCTGCGGCGATCCGGCGGTTGAGCAGGAGATCAAAGAGCAGACCAAGGCGACGATCCGGTGCCTCCCCGATCCGGAATTCCGGTCGGCGACGGCGCCCACGACGTGCATCTGGACCGGGCGGCCGGCTACGACGGAAGCCCTGTGGGCCCGTGCGTATTAACGCACGCGCCCTTTGCGCCAAACCCCCCACAGGTGCCGCATGAATGCGGCACCTGTGGGGGACCTCCTCACCGACGCCGGCCTCACGCGTGACGTCGATGGTCGGCTCGCGATGGCCGGAGTGCCGCTCGGCGTGATCGCTGCCGACGTGGGCACCCCCGCGTTCGTGTACGACGCCGAAGGAATCCGCTCGCGGTATCGCGCGCTCGACCGCGCGATGGAAGGCGTGCCGCATCGGATCTGTTTTGCGGTTAAGGCCAACAGCAACCTCGCGGTGCTCCGCCTGCTTGCCACGATGGGCGCCGGCGCCGACATCGTGAGCGGTGGCGAACTGCTGCGGGTGCTCGCGGCCGGCTTCACGCCGGCCGACATCGTGTTCAGCGGAGTGGGGAAGACCGACGACGAACTGGTGGCCGCATTGGCCGCCGGTGTCGGACACATCAACGTCGAGTCGGTGGCGGAGCTGCGCCGCTTGGCGATGATCGCCGATCTGCGTGGCGCCACGGTGCATGTCGGAATCCGGATCAATCCTGACGTGACGGTGGATACCCATCCCTACATCTCCACCGGCAAGGGTGGGCTCAAGTTCGGGGTGCCCACCGACCAGTTGGATGAG
>JBKJMX010000151.1:0-11236 GCA_046596135.1 Gemmatimonadales bacterium | reverse complement strand
GGCGAGGATTCCCCCGTGACGGTGCAGGAGGTGTTTCCGTCGCCGTTCGACTACGGCGCGCACTGCCTGCTCGGCGTGCCCGATGACATCCCCGATCCCCGTGAAAACGAGGCCGCTCACGACGCGGCGGTGGCGCAGGTGGTCTCAGACCTGGCATGGGCCAGCGACGGTGGACTGTTCGTGCTGTTCACGTCGCACGCGGCGCTGCGCCGCGCGGCCGTGACATTGCGCAGCACGCTTGGCGACCGGTTCCCCTTGCTCGTCCAGGGCGAAGCGCAGCGAGATCATCTCGTGCGGCGGTTCCGTGATGCCGGCAACGCGATCCTTCTCGGCACCGACTCGTTCTGGGAGGGCGTCGACGTGCCAGGCCGCGCCCTGCGGGGGCTGGTGCTGGCAAAGTTACCTTTCAAGGTTCCCTCCGAGCCGCTCACGGCGGCGCGATTGGAGCGGCTGACGGAGCAGGGCGAGGACGGGTTCTTCGGTTATCTGCTGCCGCACGCCGCCCTCAAGCTCAAGCAGGGTTTTGGCCGGCTGATTCGTGGCGCCACCGACGTGGGGGTGGTGGTGCTCCTCGATCGCAGGGTGGTGACGCGTCGCTATGGGGCGATGTTGCTGGAGGGGCTTCCCCCGGCAGAGCGGGTGATCGGTCCGTGGGATGCGGTACGCACCAAGTGCGAGGATTTTTTCGCACGACATGGAATCGGAGCAGCGACATGAACGTGGTCCAGCCCAGCAAGATCATCTGCGTCGGACGCAACTACGCCGCGCATGCGAAGGAACTGGGCAACGCCGTGCCCGAGCGTCCCATGCTCTTCTTCAAGCCACCCTCGGCGCTCATTGCCCACGGCGAGCCGATCGTGATTCCTGCGGTGTCGCAGCAGGTGGAGTATGAGGCGGAAATCGCATTGGTAATCGGCGAGCGTGCCAGGCGCGTCCCGGCCGCGCAGGCGATGGACGTCGTGCGCGGCTTCACCTGTGCCAACGATGTCACGTGCAGGGATCTGCAAAAACCCGATGGCCAGTGGGGCCGCGCGAAGGGTTTCGACACCTTCTGTCCGGCGGGTCCGTCCGTGGTCGAGGTGGCCGACTGGCGCAACCTGGAGATCATCGGGCGCGTAAATGGAGAGGTGCGACAGCGCGCGACCGTTGGCGACATGATCTTCGCCATCCCCGCGCTCATCGAGTACATCACGCACATCATGACGCTCGAGCCCGGTGACCTGATCCTGACCGGTACCCCGGAAGGTGTCGGACGCCTCGTTCCCGGGGACGTGGTCGAGGTGGAGATTCCCGGGGTCGGTGTGCTGTCCAATCCGGTGAGGGAGGATCGATGAAACCGTTCCAGATCAGTGACCGAATCGGACGCCTGCCGGGATATCCGCTCGCACGGATCCCGACCATCAAGCGTCGACTCGTCGAGGCGGGTGTCGACGTCATCGACCTCGGCGCCGGTGACATCGACACCCTCCCCGATCGTCGCATCATCGAATCGTTGGACGAGGCACTGGAGCAGGTTGGTAACCATCGCTACGGCTTTCAGCAGGGACTGCCCGCGTTCCGTCATGCGGCGTCGCGCTGGGTCGAGCGCCGATTCGGCCAGCACTTCGATCCGATGACCGAGTTGCTGCCGTTGGTCGGCTCGAAGGAGGGGCTTTCCCACCTGACGTTCGGGGTGTGCAATCCGGGTGACGTCGTCGTGATTCCCGAACCCGGGTACCAGTCCTACATCGGCGGAGCGATCCTCGCCGATTGCGAACCGGTGATCGTGCCACTGCGCCCCGAGTCCGACTTCCTGGTCGACCTCGAGCGACTCGACCCGGCGGTGCTCGAGCGCACCCGCCTGGTCTACGTGAACTATCCCAACAACCCCACCGCTGCGATCGCACCGCGGGAGTACCTCGAGCGCCTCGTCGCGACGTGCCGCAAATACGGAATCGTGCTCGCGTACGACAATGCCTATTGCGACATCACCTTCGATGGCTACGTGGCCCCCAGCATCTTCGAGATCGACGGAGCCCGGGAGGTCGCGATCGAGTTCTTCTCACTGTCGAAGTCATTCCGGATGACCGGGTGGCGGCTCGGCTTTGCCGTGGGGCGTCCCGAGTTGGTGCGCGCACTCACGCAGGTCAAGAGCTACGTCGACACCGGGCCGTTCCTTGCGGTGCAGCACGCCGGTGCCTGGACCCTCGACCACGCCGAGGAACTGTTGCGGCCGGTTGTCGCGGAGCTGGTGGAGCGTCGGGATGCTGGCGTCGATGCGCTGACGACCGCGGGGTTCGCCGTCGAGACGCCGCTCGCCGCGATGTATCTCTGGGTCCCGCTCCCGCCGGGGATCGCGTCCGCCGATTTCACGACACGCGCGCTCGAAACGGAGGGCGTCGTCCTCCTGCCGGGTAGCGGCTTTGGCCCGGGCGGCGAGGGATTCTTCCGTATCGCCCTGACGGAGCCGCCGGCCCGGATCCGTGAGGCCGTCACGCGCCTCGGCATCTCGCTGGACGCGTGCAGGAGTAGTGTTGGCAGCGCCGTCGGCTGAGCTTCGATGTCGCCTTCCAGCGCCACAGCGCACGGCCTGGTGGATCCCGGTCGCGGTGGTCGCGCTGCACCTGCCGCTCATCTTCATCTCGATGGTGCGAAGCGTTGACCAAGCCGACGGTCCGACGCTGCTGCGGTTCGAGCCGACCGGCACTCGCGGCGGCGCTGAAGTCGTGATGGCGCCCTTCGTCGTTGCAAACTCCCGACGTCCCACGCGCGGCGGACGGCCCGCACCCGCCGCCGCTCCGGTGGTGCCCGCTCCACGAACACCGAATGCGTCGGCCCCGGCGACTGTCCCCGCGACTCATCCGCCTCGGCCCCAACCTGCGGTCGCGATCCCGCTCGCAGCCGCAACGCCGCCTGCGGTGGCTACCCCCACGCGACGCACGATCGGACCGGCCTTTGCGAGCGGTCGACTCTGGGTGCGACCACTGCCGGTTTCGCCGCAGGAGCTCGCGGCGCGATTGGGGGTACGCACCCACGACGAGAAGGTCGACAGTGCAGTCACCGCGATCATCCAGGATTACCTTGACCGGCTTGCCGCCGACGAATCGGGCAAGCCACACGCTCCACCGAATTGGACCACATCGATCGCGGGACAGAAAGTGGGCGTCGACTCGAAGTGGTTCTATCTCGGGCCGATCCGCGTGCCGACGTTCCTGTTGGCGTTGATCCCGATCAACGTGCAGGCAAACCCGACGCAGGCCGACATGAACCGCCGGCTGAATGCGATGCGCGAGGATCTGTTCGAGGCGGCACGGCGTGCGGCGAACTATGCGGACTTCAAGGATGCCGTGGGGCACCTGCGTGACGAGACTCAGCGGCGACGCGATTTTGACAAGGCACAGCGCTCATCCCCCGATGAACCGGAAGGAACGAAATGAAGCTCATCGATCGTGACGAAACGATCGTGGTGGTTACCGCCGCGGACCTCGACGTCGACGCGCCCGATCGTGCATCGGCGACACGGTTGATGGCGGAAATCGCTGTGCGCGGGGCAGGGCATCCGTATCGCCGTGGGATCGTCGTGACCGATGACGCATGGTTCGGGAACAACCAGTTCCATGGCAGCCCCACGGTCACCATCGGCGGGCCGGGCGTCAATGGCGTCGCGGGCCGCTTCAGCTCGGAGTTGCCCACCGTGTGGACCGAGGACGATCGGGTCATCATTCAGGCGGACTTTTCCGACGGTGGTCGGCGTGCGGCGCTCTGGGGAATGGATCGCGTTGCAACGAGTGAGGCGGTCGATGCGTTCATCGGCCGCGGGTGGCTCGATGAACTGCTCGATCGCTGCTGGCGCTTTCGTGCCGGAGCGTTCGCGTGACGTCGCGTACCCAGACCATCACCTCGATCGCGCTGCTCACCAGCCTCGGGTCGGGGTCTCTGGTCGCGCAGCAGCCCAGTGTGTTCGTACCGATCACCCGGGCAGTTGAGCGCGAGCTTTCGGGTGCGCGCGCCCGCGCCACAACAGCGTTTGTCGGACGATTCTTCCGGCTTCCCGGCAACCGCGGCTTCGACGCATCGATCGACACCGTGGCGCGTCTGCTCGCTGTCGCCGGCTACGTCGAGGAATCGCGGGCGCGCTCAACCGACCGATTCACCTACCGGATCGAGACCCGGCCAATGCGCACCCCTGCGTGGGAGCCATTGGCCGCGTCCGTGACGCTGGAGGGCTCGACCGCGCCGCTGCAGGAACTGCGCACCAATGGCAACATGCTGGCAATCAACTCGTGGCCCACGCCCCCTGGAGGCGTGAGCGCCGAGGTAGTCGATGCCGGCGACGGAAGCGATGCGGCCCTTGATCGCCTCGATGTTCGCGGGAAGATCGTCTTGGCGCGCAGTTCGGCCTCCCAGCTGTACACGGCGGCGGTCAGCCGCCGCGGCGCCGCGGGGGTGCTGGTCGCCCAGCAGCTGCCAGCCTACCTGCGGCCCGAGGTGAATCGTACGGCGATTCAGTTCGGCAGCATCGCACGGGACACCGTCTCACGGCGTTGGGCGATCTACCTGAGCCGGGCCTCGCAGCAGGCGCTTCGCGACGCGCTGGCGCGCGGAACTGTTCGGGTGCGGGCCGTGGTAGGCGCACGATTCGACGTTCGTCCCGAACGCACGCTGGTGGCCGAGATCCGCGGGAGCACCGCGCCCGATCAGCGGATGGTGTATTCGGCGCATGTGCAGGAGCCGGGCACCAACGACAACGCCACCGGCGTGGGCCTGCTCGCCGAGATGGCACGAGTCGCGGCGCGCCTGGTGAGGGCCGGCACGGCCAATCCGCAACGCACGATGACGTTCCTGTGGGGGGATGAGATCCGTTCCACGCGGCGATTCCTTGACGATGACACGGTGCGCCGCGACAAGGTGTTCTGGGGGATGTCACTTGACATGGTGGGCGAGGCGACGGCGCTCACCGGAGGCACCTTCCTGATCGAGAAGATGCCCGATCCGTCGGCGGTCTGGGTTCGCGGCGACGATCAGCACACCGATTGGGGCGGGGGACCCGTCCCGATCAGCCGGGTTCGGGGACATTGGCTCAACGATTTTGTGCGACAGCGCTGCCTCGCCCGCGCCGAGCGCACCGGATGGGTGGTGCGCGCCAACCCATTCGAGGGGGGCAGCGACCACACGCCCTTTCTCGATGCGGGGATCCCGGCGGTACTGCTTTGGCACTTCACCGACCAGTACTATCACACCGATCTCGACCGCATCGACAAGGTGAGTGCCACCACCCTCGCGAATGTCGGGAACTGCGCGCTGACCGCGGGGCTGCTGATGGTTGACGGCAGGCCCGCGGTGGCGGAGGGCGCGCTGCGCGAGTTGCAACGGGTGGCCGAACGGGAGCTCGCGACGCAGCTCCGGATGTCGCGAGACACGATCACCTTCCACGGCGCCGACCGGGCGAAGGAACAGGTGATCCTGGAGGCGTGGGGCGATTACTATGTCGAGGCGTTCGCGCGGATACCCGACCTCGTGGTCGGGCCTTCGAGTATTGCACTTACCGTGCGGCAAGCCCAGAACGCCATGAAGCGGCGAACCGATTTTGTGGTGAAGGCGCTGCCCTAGCGGTTCGAATGCGACTCAGTGGCCGGCGTGAAGCGTGAGTCGAGCAAGACTCGACTCCCGACCCACCACAGCGAGCAGCTCAGGCACCGGCTCGGACACCGTTCCCCCGGTGAGTGCCACGCGAACGGGTTGCATCAGGTCGCCCAGCTTGAGCGCAGCCTGCTCCGCAACATCCCGCAAAACCAACTCGATGCGCGGCGCATTCCAGTCGCCCTCGGCGACACCCGAGAGCGCGTCATGCGCGAGCACGATGCTGCTGCTGAAGCGCTCGCCCAGCTTGCGCTCCAGCGCGATCCCCTTGTCGTCGCGCACCACCCGTTTCCCGTCGAGCCGCACCGCAACCTGCTCGGCCACCTGACCGATGGTGCGCGATCGTGCCTTGACGGCGTCGATCAGCGGGCGAATGTCGCGGCCCGGTGCCGTGACACCCATCCGCAGAAGCTCGCGCTCGACCGGCGGGCGCAGCTCGTCGGCGGGGAGCATCGAGAGGTACTGCCCGTTCATCCATTCGAGCTTGGTGGTGTCGAACACCGCTGGCTTGGCATGAATCGCTTCGAGCGTGAACCGGGCGATCATCTCGGCCTCGGGCAGGACCTCATCGTCGTTGCCCGGTGACCAGCCCAGCAGCGCGAGGAAGTTGCGCATCGCCGCCGGGAGGATGCCCATGTCCTGGTAGTCGCCCACGGCGGTCGCACCGTGGCGCTTCGAGAGCTTCTTTCCGTCTGTGCCCAGGATCATCGGGACGTGCGCGAACACCGGCGGCGTGCGCCCCAGCGCGCGATAGAGTGCGACCTGCTTGGGCGTGTTGGAGATGTGATCGTCGCCGCGGATCACATGGGTGATCTCCATCGCGATGTCATCCGAGACCACGGCGAGGTTGTAGATCGCGGAGCCATCGGAGCGAAGGATGATGAAGTCGTCAAGATCACGTCCCTGCCACGAGATCGTCCCGTGCACGGCGTCATCCCACGCGATCTCCTCATCGGGAATCGCGAAGCGGATCGCATGCGGCCGGCCGGCTGCCTCACGACGCGCCTGTTCGTCGGCCGGGAGCTCCATCTCGGCCAGGCGGTAACGGAAAATTGCGCCGGTGCGCGTCACCCGCTCTCTCGCCGCGGTGAGCTCCTCGGGCGTGATGTAGTCACGATATGCCGCGCCGCTGGCCAGCAACTGCTCGGCGTCGGCACGGTGACGGTCAGCGTTCTCACCCTGGAAGTACGGTCCCTCGTCCCAGGTGAGGCCGAGCCACGTCATCCCATCGAGGATTACCTGGGTATGGGCGTCGGTGCTCCGCTCACGATCGGTGTCCTCGATCCGGAGCACCATGGTGCCGCCGGTGCGCTTCGCATACAGCCAGTTGAAGAGAGCGGTGCGGGCGCCGCCAACGTGCAGGAAGCCGGTGGGCGAAGGGGCGAAACGAACGCGTGGGGAGGACATGCAGGCAGGACTCGGTCGAAACGGTTACCAACGGAGCGAGAGGGATTCGAACCCTCGTTAGGGAATTTCTCCCCTAAAACGGTTTAGCAAACCGCCGCCTTCAGCCACTCGGCCATCGCTCCCGGGCGGGCAAGATAACGACACGGGAGGGGAGAAGGGAGCAGGCGATCAGCTGCCGCGCCCCGCCACCAGAGCCCGCAGCGTTTTGCCCAGCGTCGGTCCCGCGCGCGCGAAGAGATCGCCGGGAATCTCGATGATCCGACCAGCCCGCACAGCCTCGAGTGCGTCCCAGCCCGGGCGCCCCCGGAACTCAGCGAGTCGGTTGCCGGGCCGAGTGCCCGCCGACGTGACCAGCCATCGGGGCTGACGCACGGTGATCGCCTCCATCGAGATCGTCGACCAAGGTGCCCGGACATCGGCAAAGGCATTGCGCAGGCATGCGGCAGCGAGAAGCTGGTCGAGCCAGGTCCCGGCGCCCGCAGTCATCGGTGGATCCGACCAGACCACGATCATCGCGCTCTCGGTCGCGCCGCCAGCGCACGGTGCGGCGGCGTCGCGCAGCTCGGTCCGGAGGGCGGCTGCGAGCGAATCAGCGCGACCGGCAAGCCCCACGATCAGGCCGATTCGCGCGAGGTTCAGGAAGACATCGGCGGTGTCGGTGGTCTCCATCGAGATCACCGGGATGCCAAACGGCGTGAGGGCGCGCTGCACATCCGCCGAGCCGCGGTTGCGCCACCCGATCACGAGATCGGGCTTGAGTGATGCGAGGAGCTCGGCGCTCGGCTCGCTGCCACCGCCGATGGTCGGCAGGTGGCCCAACGATGGTTGCCGGTCGTAGTCGGTCCGTGCGACCAGAAGGGATTCAGCACCCAGTGCCACGATCCATTCTGTGGCGCTCTGCATGGTGGACACGATTCGCGTGGCGGGCAGCTCCTTCAACGCGATCGGTTCACCACTCGGTCCCTCGAAGGTGATTGCGGAGGGCGGGACAACGGAATCAAGGGTGGTGTTGGCTCGATCGGGCGGGGGTGCGGTGCACGCTGCGAGCGCCGCGGCGAGCGCGACGCCCGCAATGCAGCGCCTCATGAACCGCCGGTGCCGAAGGGCAGGTCGGCGGCGTCGATTGCGCGGAAGCCAGCGGGAATGGCAAAGAATGCCGCCGGGGGTGACGCTGCGCTGGCCCGTTCCAGCTCCATCCGGAACGATCCGTCGCCGGCGACGGCCCGGATCGGCGTCAGCTTCCGGCCGCCGAATAGCCGCTTGGTCATGTCCTCAGCCGCACCCCTGGTGTCGGTGCGCTGAATGAACCATTCCGCCAACGCCATCGACGGTGCGGATGACTCCACTGTGCACACGGTCATCGTGTCACGTGGAGAGGTGATTTTCCACTCCTCGCAGTCGATCCCGCCCACCGTGGACCGGGTTCCAAGCGCCGTCGCGGAGAGGTCGTCCGTAGCGTCGTCGTCGATCTTGTCAGCGTGCTCCTTGATCGCCGATTCCACGTCAGGAAGCTTGATCGTCATGTGATAGCCCACGGGCGGCGGCGCGGCGCCAGAGGCAAGCAGTGAGGAGAGGAGCGGCCGCATCGCAACCGGCACGCTCAACGCGACGCTGACGCTGTCCGCATCGAACCGCCACGCCGCCATGAGGCGTGCACCGGCCAGGACAGCCATTTGCGGCGAAGCGGGATCGGCAATCAGCTCGGCGTGTGTGGCCAGGCGAGTGCCATCGCTGCCGAGCGTAAGCCGGAAGGTCGGGGTCATGCCGGCGGCCATTGGCGCCTGATCGGTCAGCGCCGCAGGCGGTGTCCCGCTCATCGCGAAAGTAAGCGTCCCCACCGGCGGCGCCTGCGCGCCAGCGGGTGCGGCGACCACTGCGGCGAACGCCGCGGCCAGGCAGATGGTCCGGAGCGACATCAGTTGTTGCGCCCCATGCCGCCCATCATCTTCGACATGTCCATGTAGTCCGACGGCACCGTGAACGTGCTGGCGGGGATCGCCTTGCGCTCGACCGAGGTCACCTCGAACGAGACGTCGTTCTCGCCACTCCACACCTTGAGCGGAAAGAGCTTGTCGTTGTAGATCCGCTTGGCCCACTTCGGCATAGACTGCGCACCGGGGCGTCCGCGACCGCTCATTTCCATCATCATGAACCGACCCATCCCGTCGGTGAGGCACATCTTCACCGGCGCTTCATTCTTGGACCTGAGTTCCCAGTCGTCGCACTTCATTCCCGCGACCATTTGGGAGGTGCCGAGCTTCTTGAGTTCGCCCTCGGTTGCGTTTGCATCGGAGACGATGTCGTTGGTCTGCATCACCATCTTCATGCCCTTGGCATTGCCCATCGCCGGCATGCCCGGTGGCATCGGCAACAGCATGGTGGTGGTGCCGGCACCTGGGTCGGCAATCACCCGTATGTCGGATCCAGCGAGCGGCCCTGCCGAGGCGGGCATCTTGAGCGTCATGACCGATTGGTCACCCTTGACCGACATCGCGGCGTTCATCGCCGTGTTCGAGCCGGCGGCGCCGCCAACGCGGACGTGGATCACCCCTTCGAACTGCGCGGTCAGTGGGGAGGCCCCGACGACCGACGCGAGCAACAGCAACTTGATCCACATGTGATGTTCCTTTCTGTTTGAGAAATCCTGCACGGCGCGGGTGAGATTCGAACTCACGAGACCCTTTCGGGTCCGCCGGTTTTCAAGACCGGTGCATTCAACCGCTCTGCCACCACGCCCATCCATGAAACTTACCTGCGTGCTCAGCGGCGGTTGGCGCCGGAGAGGTCCACCCGGACGATGCGGCCTCCGGGTCCGACTCCCCACACGAGGCGATCGGCGGCTCCCACGCTCCAGAACGCCCCTGGGGCCACGCGGTTCCACGACCGGGCGTCGTCACGCGTGAGCCAGAGCCCGCTGAGCGCGGCGGCCGCGGCGGTGGCACGGCTTGCCTTTGGCGCGGCGGCGACACCAAAGATGGCCCCTGGCTCGGCTGGCCGGCTGCGAAGTGTCCACGTGCGCCCTCCATCCGACGTGACGCCCACTGCGGCGGCGGCGGTGTCGCGGGCCATCATCGAGATCCGGGCACCGACAGCGATGCCGTGCTTGGCGTCGCGAAAGGACGCGGCGGTCATGCCGGCACCGTCGCCTTGCACGAGTGGCGTGGCGAACGCGGTCCAGCTCCTGCCTGCATCCGTACTCCGCATCACCCGAGCTCCGGGGCTGCCGGTGGTGATCCAGGCGTCGCGCTTGCCATGGCTGGTGACGCAACCGCCGCTCGCGGCGAACGCCCCCTCACCCTCGAGCGGCGCGGGCACGGCGTTGGCCGGCAGCAGCGTCCACCGCTTGCCACCGTTCTCGGTGCGAAGGATCAGCGTCCGGCCACCCGACGCGTCGCTGAACGCCACGCCCCGCTGCCTGTCGAAGAAGGTGAAGCAATCGAAGAACGCCGTGCTGTCGGCGTTGGTGAACTGCAGCGCCCACGATGCGCCGCCATCGGCGGTGTGGTAGATCCGCGACTTCGCACCGGGGCCAGCGGCGAGCACCCACGCCGTCTTCGCGTCGAGTGCATGAACGTCCCTGAACTCGAGCGTCGAGTCGGCGCCCGTGACCAGCTTCCGGATCCAGCTGCTCCCTCCATCGGTGGTGAGCAGCACGGTGGCGCGGTGGCCGCTCACCCAGACGGTGCGGGCGTCGACGGCACTCACGGCCTGGAGCAGGGCGGTGGTTCCGCTCTGTTGCTCGACGGTCGCCTGTGCACTGAGCGTGGCCGGCGCGAGCGCGAGACACGCTGCAGCAAGGCGATATCTCACGGCCTGAGCCTTAGGGCGCGCTCGACGCCCTCGGCGATCGCCTCCGCCTCATTGGCGCGGGTGGTGTCGCCCATCTCGCGAAGCATCGGCGCGAACCCGCCGTACACGATGCCATACAGCGAGAGAATTGATGCCGACGGCGCATCCACCCAGCCGCGGGCACGCGGACGGGCGGCCGCGTCGGGGTGGTAGACCCCGAACAGGAGTGCGCGGGTGCG
This sequence comes from Gemmatimonadales bacterium, assembly GCA_046596135.1. Taxonomy (GTDB): domain Bacteria; phylum Gemmatimonadota; class Gemmatimonadetes; order Gemmatimonadales; family GWC2-71-9; genus Palsa-1233. The sequence goes on along the minus strand of JBKJMX010000151.1, from coordinate 182 downwards.
CTCGACATCCATCGGGCCGAGCGTGGGCGAGTCGACGATCCCACCTCCGAGCTGCACGGGCGCTGGCATGAGCTTGCGCACCAGGCCGTGGGTCACGAGGTAGGGTCGCAGGCCGAGGGTGTTGTCGGGGTATGCGCCGTCGCTCCACGAGAAATAGATCGGGCGGATCCCCAGGTTGTCGC
>JBKJMX010000121.1:0-37184 GCA_046596135.1 Gemmatimonadales bacterium | reverse complement strand
GTGCGCTGTGCGGCCGCATCGCGCGAGATGTATCGCTCTTCCGCACCGATCGGATACGCCGTGAGGGCAAAGCCCACGGCGGCGATGCTCGAGAAGGACGGCGTCGGCCACCGGTCGGGGGTAAGTCCGGTGGACGCGGGGGACCGTTCCCAAAAAAAGGTGAAGGTGCGTTGCTCGATATCGTCGAGGAGTGACTCCACGCTGTCGGCGCGTGGGTCGGGAGCGAGCGCCGTTCCCGACATTGAGCAACCGGGCAGCGTGAGGATGAGGACGGTTGCGACACCGCCGACACCTAGAACACGGCTGACGAAGCGAAAGAGCTGGTTTGTCATGCGCGGGTCGCCGGGAGAGCGAGGCTGCTGCGGGGCGCCCGTGGGCACCCCGCAGCCTCAAGGGAAGGCTAGAAGGTGTATTCCGCGCCGATCTGCGCGCGACGGCCATCGGTCACGACGCAGCCCGGGGTGCCGAATCCTGTGTCGCCACGGTTGCCGGTGTTGTAGCACCCGAAGTTGTCGCGATTGAGGGCGTTGAACACGTCGAGCGTGAGCCCGATGCGGCTGCCCCCAATCGCGGGAAGGTCCTTGCGCAGCCGCAGGTCGACGTTCCGGTAGGGGAACGTGCCCGGGACCGTGAATCCGCCGCGCTCGTACGCATTGCCGGTGGTGCCGTCGCCGCAGAAACGGCCGGGGCAGCCGACATCCTGGCGGAACTTCCCACCGAGCGTGACCAGCCCGCCGAACTGGAAGCCAGCGAGGTACGGCAAGTCGAGGATCCAGTTCGCGACGATCCGGTCCTTCTCGTCGTTGGTCGGATGCTTGGGGATTCCGATCGTGTTCGGGAACGCGAACGCGTCGCCGAGGTTGTCCACGCCCTGGACCGATCGGTTGGCGTGCGTGTAGGCGATGCCCGCGCCCCAGCCCAGCGCGTCCGGACTCGACCGCCGGTACGGCCGGTCGATCTGGATCGAAAGGGCGTCATACCAAGTCATCACGTCGTTCGTCGAGTAGATGAAGTTGCTGAACCCGTGTGCGCCGATGTTGAAGTCGATGCAGCAGCGTCCCTGGGCGTTCAGGCCGATGTTCGCCCAGTTGAGCGCCATCTGGTCCTCACCGCGCACGCTCGAATAGGTGACGGAGACAAGGAATTCCTTCACCACCTGGCGCACGCCGACGTTCCACTGCTTCGACTTGGGCGGCTTGGCCTCGTTGTCGATCAGCCAGGCCTCGGGCCGGCCAAACTGCCCGGCAAGCGCATCGAGTGTCGCCTTGTCGGCGGTGAGGTAGGAGTTGTCCCACGCCACCTGTCCGGGCCCCGGCGTGGCGCCCTGCGGCGCGAACCGGATGGTGTAGGTCGGATGCGAGAGCTTCTGCTTCTCGTCGACCGCGAACAGGTCGAAGAGCGAGCGGTCGTAGTAGATCCCGTAGCCGCCGAAGACGGTGGTCTTGCCGCCCTTGTCGAGCGCGTACGAGGCACCCACCCGCGGCTGGATCGCGCCATAGAACGGCTTGCGCTGCGTGCCGTCGGTGATGTAGCGGTTGAGGTCGAGGGGCGTGATCAGCTGGTTGTTGTAGCGGGTCAGCGTGTCCACCACGTTCTGGGGCGTGACGTAGTCGTAGTTCAGCATGTGCGACTCATAGTCCCAGCGCACGCCGAGGTTGAACGTGAGCCGTGGCGTCGGGCTCCAGTCGTCCTGGATGTAGAGGCCGACCTGGTTGTTGTTCGTCTTGAGGTTCGGGTCACCCGTGCCGTAGCGAAGCTCGATCGGCGATCGGAATCCGTAGTTGGCGCCATCCCGCGTATCGATATATGTGAAGGTCGGTGTGCCGTCGTTGTCCTTGAACACGTCGTACTTCACGAAATCGATGCTCGCACCGGCCTTGATGACGTGCTGGCCGGCCATCTGGAAACCCGAGTAGGTCAGGTCATTGCGCAGACCGAGGCGCTTCTGGATAAAGTCCTGGGTGCTGCGGCTGCTGCCAATGATCGCGTTGTTGCCTGCGAATTGGTATTCGCGCGACGCCATCCCGGCCTCGTTCGGACTCGGGTTCCGCCGGAACCGCGAGTAGTCGACCTTGGTCTCATTGAACCACGGCCCCGAGAACATGTTGTACTTGAGCTGCGCAACGGCGACATCCTGGCGGAAGTTCACCGCCGACTGGAAGGCGTTGCGCCCGCCGAAGTCGCGCACGTCGGTCTCATGCCGGTTGCTGAAGCTGAACTCGGCCGACGACTTCTCCGACACCGCGTAATTCAGCTTGCCGAAGAGCAGCGTCTCGCGGAACGGTGACCCGAACTCGCCGTTGTACTGCGGAAGGTTGACCGAGTCGAGCGCGGGGAAACCGGTGGGCGGCGTCGGGATTTCGACGCGATTGTTGCGGTTCTGGTAGTTGCCCTCGACCGACCCGAAGAAGAACAGCTTGTCGCGCTGGAGCGGCCCGCCTGCGCTGAGCGCGAAGATCGAGCGATTGTAGTCGGCCTTCTTGTACGTGTCGGGATTGGCGAGCTGGTCGCGACGCTGGAAGCTGTCGAGTGCCACGAAGCCCTCATTCTGGTAGCCGATGAGCGCGTTGCCGCCCCAGGTGTTGCCGCCGGACTTGGTCGTCGCGGTGATGATGGCGCTCGACGCCTTCTGGTACTCCGCCTTGAAGTTCTGGGAGATGACGCGGTACTCCTGGATCGCACTGCGCGGGAACGGACTCCCGCGGCTCGCGTCCTGGCCGGCCACGCCACCCGCGGTCAGGTCGTTCTTGAGGCTGGTACCGTCGATGAACACGTTGACGGCGTTGGCGCTCTGGCCGCCCGCTGAGAACGTCCGGAAGTTGCCGTTGATCCGATCCTCGGTGACCGTGACGCCCGGTGCGAGCGCCGCGAGGTCGAGGAAGTTGCGGCTCGGTGTCGGGAGCTTCTCGAGCTGGGCGGTGGTGACGTTGGTCGCCAGTTCGGATGTGCGGGTCTCAAATGTGGCGGCGCCCTGCGCCAGGATCTCCTGGAGCTGCACGGCGACGGCGCCGAGCGAGAAATTCTGAATCTGGGTTGCGCCGATCTGGACGATGACGCGGCGCTCCTGGGCTCCGCTGCCGATACTGCGCACCGAGAGGGTGTAGCTCGACGGCACCAGGCCAGGCAGGTTGTACGTTCCGTCGTCGCGGCTCGACGTGGTTCGCGTGACGCCGTTGGCAACGTTCGTCGCGGTGATGTTGGCATCGGCGATGGCCTGCCCCGCGGTGGACGTGACGGTCCCGCGGATGCTGCCGGTGCTGGTCTGCGCACCGAGCGACTGGGCTCCGAGCAGGGCAGCGAGCGCGAGTCCCGGAACCAGGAGACCTCGCAGCGCTGTTGCAAATCGATGAGGCTTCATTCAGCAACCCTCCTTGATGGTGTACGGGGAACAGCAGGCGCACGGTGATATGACATCAGTTCGGCAGCGCTCCGCAGGAGCGCCGCACCACGAGAGTGGCCGGGAGGGTATCGCGAATCCGTCGTGCATTGGCAGGTCCTTCGAGCTTGGCGAGGAGCCGTGCTGCGGTTCGTTCGCCAAGCGCACTGATGTCGACGTGCACCGAGGTCAGGGCAGGGGTGACATACCGCGCCATCGGGATGTCGTCGAAGCCGCCGAGGGCCATCTGATCCGGCACGGAGATACCCGCCTCGCGAAGCGCGGCGAGCGCCCCGATCGCCATGCAGTCGTTCGCCGCGAAGATCGCGGTCGGGTGGTCGGAGGTTGCGCGCATCGCGCGCACGGCGTTGGCCCCCGATTCCTCGGTGAAATCCCCGGGAAACTCGAGCTCCGGGTCGAGCGCGAGCCCCGCGTCCCGCATCGCGGCGCGATACCCGCGCAGGCGCTCCGCGGCGTCGAAGTTGCCTGCCGCGCCCTGGATGATCGCGATCCGGCGGTGGCCCAGCCCGGTGAGGTGCCGCACCATGTCGTAGGCCCCCTCGTAGTTCGCAATGGTGAGGCTGTCGAACGCCGGGTCGGGCGATGGGGAGTTGAGCAGGACCACGGGGAATCCACCGTGGAGCGCTCGGCGCGAGATCTCGCCGGTGAACTCCGGCGACATGAGGATCACCCCGTCGACCCGCCCGAGCATGGAGCGAAGCGCGGCCTCGAGCTGGGCACCGTTGTGACGCGCGCTCGAGAGGAGACAGTGATAGCCGGCGTTGCGAACCGTGAGGTCGATGCCCCGGATGACCTCCGAGAAGAACTCGCCGTAGAGGTCTGGCAGGAGCACCCCGATCGTGTGGGTTCGTCGCGTCGCCAGGCTGCGGGCGCCCCCGTGGGGCAAATAACCCAGGCGTTGCGCGATCGCCGCGACGTGCTGGCGGGTGGCAGCGGTGACCAGGGGGCTCTCGTTGACGGCCCGGGACACGGTCGCCACCGACACGCCCGCGGCGCGGGCGACATCCCTGACGGTAATCGAGACCGGCGGACGATGAGACGTGGGTCGCCTCGAACGGTGCGGTGGGAGCGTGGGGAATCGCCGGGTGACACCTGCGGCGCTTCGGATGTAAACGGTTACATTGAGTTGTAAGCGGTTGCACCCGACCTGTCAAGCGGTATGCAGAGTTTGAGCACGCGGCGGCCCCCGCTCGACCGAGCGGGGGGCGCTGATTGTGACGTAGCGGAAGGGAGTGATGGAGCGGAAGGGAATCGAACCCTTGACCCCCTGCTTGCAAAGCAGGTGCTCTGCCAACTGAGCTACCGCCCCTGTGCGGGAGACAAGGTAGCCGGATGCGTGGGCGGCTTCCAACCTCCCGGGGGCCGCCCGCGTACCCTTTTGTTATCCCCCCCCACCCAATCGGAGTCCGTCATGTCCCTCGCTGTCGTGCCAGCCGCTCCGCGGATGGCCGCCGTCCGCAATTGCGCCCTCCTCGCCCTCGCCGCGCTGGCCCTCGCCACCCCGCTGGCCGCCCAGGAAAAGGTCGATGCAGCCACCATCACCCGCATCAGAGCCGAGGCGATGGACCACTCGCAGGTCATGGACATCATGAGCTGGCTCACCGACGTGCACGGGCCGCGCCTGACCTGGTCGCCCAACCTGACCGCCGCCGGCAAGTGGGCTGCCACTACCATGAAGGGCTGGGGGCTCAGCAACGTTGCGATGGAGCCGTGGTCAACGCCCGCCGGACTCGGTTGGGCCAACGAGCGGTTCACGTTCGTCGCTACCGCACCAAACTTTTTCCAGGTGTTGGCCGCACCGCGCGCCTGGTCGGCCGGCACCAACGGCACCGTCACCGGCGCCGTGGTCATCATCCCGGTTGACACTGCGATGACGCTCGAATCGTTCAAGGCCGCGTACGCGGGGATGCTGAAGGGGAAGTTCGTCATGCTGGTCGGGCCGAACGGCCTGCCCTCCACGCGGTTCACCCCCGATGGCAGCCGCCTCACCGATGAACGTCTCGCCGAGATGGCCGCTGCACAGCTGCCGGCCGCGGGCGCCGGTCGCGGCAATTTCGCTGGCCGCGCTGCGGGTCCCCGGCGCTTCAACGTGACCACTGACACCAGCGCGCTCCGGTTCATGGAACAGCAGGGCACCGGCGCGATCCTGATGCTCGCCCGCGGTGGCGACGGCACGTTGTTCACCGACAACGGCGCACGTCGCGACCTCAAGGCGCCGCAGGTGCCGATGGTACACGTGGCCTACGAGTCGTACGGTCGAATCTGGCGGATGGCTGAGCGCAACGTTCCGGTGATGCTCGAGCTCAACATGAAGAACCATTTCTACCCGGCCGACTCGACGTCGTTCAACGTGATCGCCGAGATCCCTGGCACCGACCCGAAGCTCAGGGATGAAGTCGTGATGATCGGCGGCCACTTCGATTCGTGGCATTCCGGTACCGGCGCCACCGACAACGCCGCCGGCTCGGCGACGATGATGGAGGCGATGCGCATCCTCAAGGCGCTCGACCTCAAGCCGCGCCGCACCATCCGGATCGGGCTCTGGACCGGTGAGGAGCAGGGACTCATGGGTTCGCGCGCCTATGTCGCAAAGCATTTCGGCACCCGCGACTCGACCGGCGTCAAGCCGACGAAGGACTACCAGAAGTTTGCCGCGTACTTCAACGTCGACAACGGCGGCGGCAAGATTCGCGGTGTCTACCAGCAGGGTAACGCTGCGGTCGGACCGATCTTCACGCAATGGATGGCGCCGTTCCGCGCCGACGGCATGACCACCGTCACCATCAGCAGCACCGGCGGCACCGATCACCAGTCGTTTGAGGCCCTTGGCCTTCCCGGTTTCCAGTTCATCCAGGATGGCCTGGATTACGGCTCGCGCACGCACCACTCCAACATGGACGTCTACGAGAAGATCCAGCCGGACGACATGAAGTGGAATTCTGCGGTGCTGGCAGCGTTTGCGTGGCAGGCGGCGCAGCGGGATGAGCGACTCCCGCGTGTGGCGGTTGTCGCCCGGCCCTGATCAGCCGAAAAAGGTGTGACACATGGGGGGGCTCCTGACGGGGACCCCCCATGTGCGTATCTTGCGAGATACCTCCTACCCGGATGTGGCATGACTGGCCTGACTCTTCGAACGCTCCGTTCGGCCCGGTTTCTCGTCCTCGGTGCAGCACTCGCCAGCGCAGCGTGCAGCGGCGCGCCGTCGATCGAGGACGCGCGGAAGGCGGTAATCGTCGACGCCGAGGGATCGCAGCTCACCGGCGCGATGCTCGAGCAGTACCTGCTCCGCATCCCGGAACCGACGAGCCGCGTGGCCGCCGACATGCTTGTGTCCGCGTGGATCGACGTGGCGCTGCTGCAGCACGCCGAGCGAACTGGTGTCGACCTCCTCGACTCGGTGCTGGTTGACCGGGCACTGAGGCCCGACGCGGTCCGCGGCCTGCTCCAGCAGTTCGCCATGGATCGGCTGCAGGCGCGCCCGGAGCCGAGCGACGCCGAGGCGGACTCGATCTTCAGCGTGGGCAACGCGCGGGTCTATCAGCAGATCCTGCTTCCGATGAACGTCCGCGACACCTCGCTCGCCAACCGGGAACGGGCGCAACTCGCCAAGACCCTGCGTGACCGGGCCAACACCGGTGAATCGTTCCTCTCGCTGGTGCGCGAGTATTCCAACGATTCCGTCTACAAGGACGCCGATGGCTACATTCCTGCGGCCGAGTTCGGGGACCTTCCGCGCTCAATCGCCAACGCCATCTGGACCCTCGCGCCGAACGAGATCAGCCAATTGGTGCCGTCACCGCGTGGGCTGCACATTATCCGTCGCGCGACCATCGCTGAATCGCGCCCGGGGCTCAAGGCCTGGCTGCAGCCTCGGCTTGCCGAGGCGGAGAATATTGCCTATACCGATAGCATGCGGTGGGCGCACGACCTCAAGGTTCCCGCGGGGGCCGTGGAGCGGATGCGCACGTTCGCCATCGACCCCATGAAGGACTCGGGTGGCGACGAACCGTTCGTGGCTTGGCGGGAGGGGCGGCTCGATCCGGCGACGATCCGGCTCTGGCTCTCTGTGTTTGCGCCGCGTGACCGTGTTCAGTTTGCGGGGGCGGCGGACACCACCATCAGCAACTGGTTGCTCCAGGTTGGAAAATGGGAGGTGATCGCGCAGGCGCGGGCGCCAGCTGGCGTGCCGACTGCCGAGGCAAGGGAGGCGCTCGTGCCGCAGTATCGCGAGTCGCTTGAGCGCATCATCGCCGCATGGAAGCTGGTCGGGCAGGGACGCGCGGCCACGGCGGCGACAGCCGCCGTGGTCGACACGCTGACCAGTGGGAAGGTGGCGTATCGCCCCCCCCCGGGCGCGCTGTCCGGCATTCTCCGGGGGATGTTCAAGGCGGACGTCCGACGCGATCCGATCGACGTGATCGTCGAGTCAGCATTGCTGGAGCGGGCCAGGCGCGAGGCCGCGGACACCGTTACCCGGCAGGGTCCGGCGGTGGATTCAACCGGCGAGCGGTGATCCGCTCGACCACATCCGCCGGGCCGCGGGCTTCAGGCCCGAGTTCGCTCGGTTTCGCGTCGCGACTCGACGGCGAAGAGTTGGCGGAGGCGGCGTCGCTCAGCGGCTGGGTACGGGTGCCGAGGCGACAGGCGCGCCCAGCCATCCGGACCATGCCCGACCCAGAGCACGTCGAGCACGAGCACGAGTTCGCGCGCAAGCGCCGCGAGCGGGCAGCCGAGCGCGACGGTGCGCTCCTGTGACATCATCATGTCGGCACTGCCCGACTGCCGGTCCGCCCAACTGTGGATCCTCAGGTTCACCAACTCGGCGGCCACCTCGAACGACCATTCATGGACGCCGGGCGAATCCTCCAGCACGACCGAGGCGCGCTCCGCGCCTTCGAGCAGCGACACGACGGCTCGGGCGAGATCGCCCAGCGCGTCGGTCGCGTCGGTCGCCTGCATCGCCACGCGAAGGTCGTCCGCTTCGAGCGCGATCACGGCTCGTCCAGGTGTGGTGAGTGCAAAGCGCAATGAAAGCGCCATCGAGAATCCACGGGTCGGGGGTTGGTGGCTGCCTGCTCACCAAGTATCGGCCACCCCGCGCGGTGCAACAGGGATGTGGCGTTCGGTCAGGCGCTTGATGCGCTGGCCACCGTTACTCCGCTGCGCCGTGGACCGGAGGAGTTCCGCGTGGACATGATGCTGCTCTGGCTCGCCACACCGTTCGCACTCGCCCCCCTCGTGTCCCGGAACCCGCTCGGTGGCGTGGCCAGACTCCTCACCGGTGCCCTCGCGTTGGCGGCGCTCTGGCAGGGAACAGGCACGCTCGATCCCACCGACCTCGTGGCACTCGGCCGACTCTCACCCGATGATGCACGGTTCATCGCGCTGTCCGCAGGGTTCGGGATGGGGGCACTCTTCGTGGCGCCCCGTGATCGATGGCTCGGGATGCTTCCGGCCATCCCGCTCGCGATCGGTCTCGCGATGTCGCTGGTGCCGGCCGGCGTCCTCACCGCGGTTCTCGGCGTGATCGTCGCGATTGTCCCCCGGGGCGTGGCGCTGCTTGTGGAGCGGCGCCTGGCAGGGGTCGCGCCGATCGAGGACGACGCTCCTCTGGCCGTCCGGTCCCTCGTCGCGCCGGCGCTCGCCACCCTTGTGCTGGCCGCGCAGGGGCCGTTCCTGCTTTCCACCGCCGCGGCCTACGGGGTCACGGAGTGGGGGAGCGGCCCGGGGGGATCATCCGCGCCATGGCGATGGCGGGTGCTGCGCCCGCTCGCGGTATTCGTGCTGCTCCTGCTCTCGATCGGTCTCGTCCTCACGGCGGCGGATGACGTGCTGGTGCTGGTTCGGGGCGCGGAGCAGACCGTTCCCGCATCTCCAGCGCTCGCGCGCCTCGTCGCCGCCCTCATGCTCGGCGCCGCACTCGTGATGGTTGCTCCCGGCCCGCGTCGGGGGTTGGTACGCCACGCCGCGATCGCCCCAGCGGCGGTGCTCCTCGCTGCGACGGCTGTGCAGGTTGTTCCCGACGGTGTCACCCACTGGGCGCCGCTGTTCGCTGCGGTCGTGGCGGCGCTCGCCGCGATGGCCATGCTTCGCCGGCTGCCGCTCGCGGCGTTGGCGCCGGTGGCTGTGCTGGGTGCGATCATCCCGGGGCGGGGGTGGCCAGTCGCGGCCGTCCTGCTGGCGCTGTATCCGGTCGCGGCGGCCCTGGGCGGCCGGACGTTGTCGGCAAGCGGCGTCGGGGCCACAGCAATGGCGCGATCGCTGGCGAGTGGTGCCGCCATCGCGCTCGTGTTCGTCCTACGGGGTGTACTGGCTGACGAAGTCGTGTGGGCACTGGTGCTCGCCATGCTCTGCATCACGGCTGCGTGCGTCGCGGCCTGCGAGTCGGGCAGCGCCGCCTGACGTGACGTTGCCCGGTGCCGAATCCTGGTTCATCTTGATCCCTCCACCTGCCGGAGTTGCTGATGGCTTACACCCTGCCGCCCCTTCCATACGATTACGCCGCCCTCGAGCCGAACATCGACGAGGAGACGATGCGGATTCATCACGACAAGCATCATGCGGGATACGTGAACAATCTCAACACCGCGCTCGAGGGTCATGATGACCTCCTCGTGATGCCGGTCGAGAAACTGATTGCGAACCTCGACAAGGTGCCCGAAGACAAGCGCACCGCAGTTCGCAACAACGGCGGGGGCCACGCCAACCACTCACTGTTCTGGGAACTGATGACGCCCGGTGGTGCGAGCAAGCCTGATTCGACCCTCGCGATTTCCATGGACAATACCTTCGGCTCGCTCGACAGCTTCAAGGAGAAGTTCGGCAAGGCGTGCGCCACCCGCTTCGGCTCCGGCTGGGGTTGGTTGTCGATGGACGCCGATGGGGCGCTCCGGATCGAGAGCACGGCGAACCAGGACTCGCCCCTCATGGAAGGGCGCACGCCGTTGCTCGGCTGCGACGTGTGGGAGCACGCGTACTATCTCAAGTACCAGAACAAGCGGCCCGACTACGTCAGCGCGTGGTGGCACGTGGTCAACTGGACCCGCGTCGGCGAGATCTTCGCCGCATCCCGTTGAGTTCACTGCCGGCGGTCGGCGCGATCGCACCCGACTTCACCCTCCCATCGACCAGCGGCGAAGCGGTGACGTTGTCATCGTTTCGCGGGTGGAAGAACGTGGTGCTCGCGTTCTTCCCGCTCGCGTTCACCGGGACCTGTACCCGGGAGATGATCGACTTTTCGGATGATCACACCGCGTTCGATGACCTCGACGCGGTGGTTCTGGCGATTTCGGTGGACTCGGTCCCGACGCTCAAGGAGTTTCAGGGCAAGACCGGGATGCGCGTCGAGTTCCTCAGCGACTTCCGTCGCGACGTGAGCCGCGCGTACGGGACGCTCCTCGAGGACCAGTTTTTCTCGCGCCGCGCGTATGTACTGGTCGATGAGTCAGGCGTGGTACGCTGGACCCACGAGGAGGCGGAACTGGGACGGAAGCGCACCAACGCCGAGTTGTTCGAGCAGCTCCGCCTGCTCCACGCCGCGGCCTGAGCAGGCGGAGCCCCCGCTGCGCTTGCCGCGCACGGCGCGCCCGCCCACCTTCCACGCAATGCGCCTGACACGACACGTCCTCGCGGCGGCAGTCCTTGTTGCCGCGACCGGATGCCGCTTCGAGGACCGGACACCCGGCGGTGCCCGTCAGGATGACATGTCACTCGACCGGGTGGCCGGCCTCTTCTATGGTGCATTGGCGCGACACGACACCGCGGCGCTTGCCCGCATCACGTTTTCCACCGCGACCGCCCTGGTCGACGACGGACGCCACTCCGCGTCGCTCGTCCCGATCACCGCCGTACTCGACGTTCCCGGTGCCCGCACCACCATGCCGATCCCCCGCATCGTGCGCACCGAGCTCCGCGCTGATGGCGGCGCCGCGATCGCGCGCGTGGTGATCTCGGTTGCCTTCCCGGTTGAGATGGAGGCATCGGACGTGCTCACGCTGGCGCGGGAAGACGGTGGGTGGCGGGTGGCGCACGTGCTGTTCGGGGCGTGGCGCGTGCGGCCGCAGTGACGGACACCCCGCGACCGGTGCCGCCGCCTCTTGCGGTCGTGTCAGGCGTTGCCCGCGTCCTGGCCGTTCCGGGTGACGGAGCAGCGCGCCTGCAGGAGCTCTGCGACTTCCTCCGCACCGCCCTCCCCGCCGCACAAGTCCGGATCCGGGTTGGCACTCGCCGCAGCGACGAGCACGCGTGCGGCGAGACGGTCGAGGGTGAGTCTCCCTTCGTGGCATCGGTGCAAATGGGCCAGGACCGTCTGGTCACCATCGAGGCCTATCAGACACCCCGTCCGCCGGCGGAGCTGCGCCCGATCCTCGAGACGGCCGCGACGCTCCTGGTCACGATGCTTCCCTCGATCACTCAACCGGCGGACGTGGACGCCGGTATCGAGCGCCGCCTGAACCGTTTGACGATTGATTCGCTCCCACTCGGCCTCTACCTGATCGACCGCGACTACCGCATCGTCGTCTGGAATCGCAAGCGCGAAACAGGCACCCAGGGATTGCGCCGCGAGCAGGTGCTTGGACGGACTGTGTTCGAGGTGCTGTCCCGCCAAGAGCCGAACGAACTCCGCGCCGAATTTGATCACGTCTTCCTGACCGGCGAGCCGCACGAGTCGGAGCAACTGGTGCAGGCGGGTGGCGACGCGCGCACCTACCGGACCTCGCGGCTCCCGATGCGACTGGAGGGCAGCGAGGTGTCGCACGTCATCACGATCGGCGAGGACGTGACCGAGTCGCGGGAGATGAACCAGTCGATGTACCAGACCGAGAAGCTCGCCGCCGTCGGCCAGCTCGCGGCGGGCGTGATGCACGAGATCAACAACCCGCTTGCAACCATCGGCGCATGTGTCACGGCGATCTCATCGCGACTCGGCGTGTCGGCCGAGCCGGTGGTGCGCGAATACCTCGACATCATCGAGAGCGAAGTTATGCGCTGCACCAACATCGTCGATGGACTTCTCGATTTTTCCCGGGCAGGCCGCGCCGGCGGATCGTTCGAGGACTGCGACTTCAACGCGCTGCTCGATCGGACCCTGTACCTGCTCAAGCATCACCAGCGCTTCCGGCGCCTCGAGGTGGAGCGCGACATGCAGGAGGGGCTCCCGGCGGTGAAGGGCAACGTCGAGCGGCTGATTCAGGCGATCATGGCCATCCTGCTCAACGCAGCCGACGCTACCAACGGAAATGGCCGGGTCACGGTGTCCACGCGGGTCGAGGGACTCTTCGTCGTGGCCGAGCTGACCGACGACGGTCCGGGCATCCCGGCCGATGTTGTCCCGAAGATCTTCGAGCCGTTCTACACGACCAAGGGTCCGACGCGCGGGACTGGGCTCGGCCTCGCCATCTCCTACGGCATTGTCGCCGATCACCAGGGGAAGCTTGATGTCCGCAGCGAACCCGGGCGCGGCACCACGTTCCGAATCGCGATCCCGATCGCGCGGGAGGCCGTCGCATGAAGCTGCTCGTCGTGGAGGACGATCGCACCGTCGGTCAGTACGTCAAGCGCGGACTTGAGGAGCAGCAATACATCGCCGACTGGGTGGACGATGGCGCCGAGGCGCTCCGGCTCGCCTCGGCGGGCCACTACGACCTGATGATCCTCGACCTGCGGCTACCCGGCATGAACGGTCTGGAGGTGTTGCGTACCCTGCGCGACCGTGGTGTCACGATGCCCGTGCTCGTGCTGACGGCGCAGGACGGCGTCGAGTTCAAGGTCGATGCGTTGCGGGGTGGAGCAGACGATTATGTCACCAAGCCGTTCGCCTTCGATGAACTGCTGGCGCGCGTCGAGGCACTCTCACGCCGTCCCCGCCAGCTCACTGCGCGCGTGTTGCGGGTCGCCGATCTTGCACTCGACCTCGACGCCCGGACCGTTACCCGTGCCGGCTCGGCGATCGAGCTGACGCCGAAGGAGTACGCGGTGCTGGAGTACCTCATGCGCCACCCCGGGAGGGTGATGACCCGCACCCTGATCACCGAGTATGCCTGGGATTATCACTTCGATCCCGGCACCAACATCGTCGATGTCGTGATCAACCGGTTGCGCAAGAAGATCGACGCCTCATGGCCGCAGAAGCTGGTGCACACCGTGCGCGGGGTCGGATACGTCGTGAAGCCCTGAATGCAGTCGATCCGCCTCCGCCTCACTCTCTGGTACACCTTCGCGATGACGGTGACGCTCACGATTTTCGCGGCAGGGCTCTACTGGGAACGGCGCCAGGCTGCGGTGTTCGAGCAGGAGACGCGGCTCACCGAGCGCCTCACCATCGAGGCGGACTTCGCCGAGCGGTGGCTGAACGAATCGTGGAAATCGCTGCAGACCGTGGTGGTGCCCCTCGAGGTGATCGGCACCGGGGTCGACACCAGCTACGTGCTGGTGAGCGATGTCAGTGCGTACTTCGAGGGCATGGGACTGCGCGACTACCTCACGGTATCCGACAATGCCGGCAGGCCGGTCTACGTCTCCGGACGCACCACCGAACTGGGATACGAGGCAGCGGCACGAATGCGCGACCTGCTGTTGCGCCGACCGCTGGAGGACCGCAGCGGCGTGGTGCGGCTCGACCTCGATGGGCCGCCGTTTCGTTATCAGGTGCGGCGGGTCGACAGCGCCGGCCCGCAGATCAGCGGACTCCTCGTGGCGGCACAGCCCGAACCACTGCTCTACGGCCCCAGGGAGCTGCTGCGGTCGATGGTGATCGTCGCGCCATTGATCGTGGTCGCATCGAGCATTCTCGGTTACTGGCTGGCGGCGAATTCGCTCCGGCCGGTTGACGCGATCATCAACGAGATCGAGGCAATCACCGATGGTCGCTCGCTCCACCGACGACTGGCTTCCGCGCCGGGGCGCGATGATGAACTCGGTCGGCTGGCCACCACCCTGAATGCCATGCTGGCACGCATCGAGACGTCGTTCACGGCGCTCAGGCGCTTCACCGCCGATGCATCGCACGAACTCAAGACGCCGCTGATGGTGCTGCGGGCTGGGGTGGAGCGTTCGCTGACCCACCCCGACACGCCCGGCGATGTGGTGGCCACCCTCGACGAGACGCTGCGGCAGGTCAACACGATGAATGACCTCGTCACCAACCTGCTCACGCTCGCCCGGGCCGACGAGGGACGCGCTTCGCTCTCGCTGGAGGCGGCGGACCTGCGCGCCATTGTCGCCGAGACGGCCGAGACGGCCGAGATTTTGGGCGAGGCCCGGGGACTGGCAGTCTCGGTGGCGCTACCCGCGGATCCGGTGATCCTCACGGTCGACCCGGTCCGGGTGCGCCAGCTCCTCCTCAACCTCTTGACCAACGCCGTCAAGTACACGCCCGACGGCAGCGTCGCCATCACCCTCGAGCAGGACGACCGCCGTGCGACGATCACCGTGCGGGACACCGGAATCGGGATCGCCGCCGGCGACCTCCCGAACATCTTCGATCGCTTCTGGCGGGCCGATCCGGCGAGGTCACGGGCTGAGGATCGCCCTGGTGTTGGGCTCGGGCTCTCGATCGCAAAGTGGATCACCGAGGCACACGGTGGTACTATTGCGGTCCAGAGTCGACCCGGGCGGGGCACGACGTTCCTCGTGACGCTGCCCATGGACGATACCGCGACCCTCCCTGGCGCGGACCGGTAACCCCGTTGTCATTGAAATGTCATGAAGTGGTGAACCAGGTGCGACGTGCGTCCCCCATACTTGATGGCGTACGACATCATCCCGCCGCCTGGCGGATGGTCCCGGATCGGAGGTAGTCGTGTTCGACAACCTGATCGAATCGAAACCGAAGCGCGAACGCACGATTGGCGAACTGGCCGTCTCATTCATCGTGCACGGCGTGCTCATCGCGGGCGCCGCGGTGGCGACCAAGGGCGCCGCCGAGACGGTGCGGGCGATCGTCGAGGATACGACGTCGTTCCTGCTCAAGCCGCCGCCGCCACCTCCACCGCCGCCCGACCAGCCCCCGCCGCCTGATGTGGTGGTATCGGCGAATCCCCCACCACAGGGGTTCCAGACCATCGTGCCGCCCAAGAACATCCCGACGGACATCCCGCCGGTGAACCTGACCGAGAAATTCGACTCGAAGAATTTCTCCGGGAAGGGCGTGGAGGGCGGTATTGCAACTGGTGTCGTCGGCGGTGTCGGGCCCGTGGTCACCGGTGAGGTGTTCACGGTCGACCAGATCGACGATCCGGTGCAGCGCCTGAGCGGACCGGATCCGCGCTATCCACCCGGCCTGAAGGCAGCCAACATCGAGGGCGTGGTAACGATGGAGTTTGTCGTCAGCGCCGAAGGACGCGTCGAGGGCGGGTCGATCAAGGTCATCAGCAGCACGAACAAGGCGTTCGAGGAGCCGGCCATCGAGGCCGTGCGGAAGTCGATCTTCAAGCCGGCCAGGGTGCGCGGATCGCCGGTGCGCCAATTGGTGCGACAGTCAGTGCGGTTCACGATCAGTTGACGACGGCGCACCACTCCAACACAGGCCGCGCCGTCGCGGCCGTCACATAACCTGAACTTCGGAAGGCCGAATCATGAACATGAGCATGATGAATCTCTGGAACGACGCCGGCATGTTCGCGCGTGGCGTGATCGTCGTCCTGGCGATCATGTCGATCTACTCCCTGACGGTCTCGATGCAGAAGTGGCTCAAGGTCCGCAAGAGTGAGAAGGCGACCCGCCAGTTCGCGCCGAAGTTCTCCCAGGCGATCCAGGAAGAGAACCTCGACCAGGCCATCGCCCTCGCTGAGAAGATGAAGGATTCGCACGTGGCACGCGTCCTCGGTGGCGCCCTCTCCGAGGTGAAGCCGCTCCTCCGCGACCGCGCGACCATCACCGCGGCTGACATCAACTCCGCCGAACGGGCCGTCGAGCGTCAGATGCTGATCGTGCTCGCAGAGTTCAAGCGGGGTCTGGGCGTGCTCGGTACGGTCGCGTCGACCGCCCCGTTCGTCGGTCTGCTCGGCACCACCATGGGAATCGTGAACTCGTTCGCCGCCATGGGTGAGGCGGGCGGCGCGGCGGGTGGCCTCGCCGGCATTTCGGCCGGTATTTCCGAGGCGCTTATCACCACCGCCTTCGGCCTGATCGTCGCGATTCCGGCAGTGTGGCTCTACAACTACTTCACAACCAAGGTCGACAACCTCTCGGTCGAAATGACGTACACGTCGAAGGAACTGATCGACTACCTCATCAAGAGCGTCGGCAGCGAGTTCGGCCGGTCGATCTTCACCAAGGAATTCCAGGCGCAGAAGGCGGTGACGGGCAGTGGCCACATCCACGGGTAGTCGCGCGAAGGTGAACGCGAACATCAACGTTACGCCGATGATCGACGTGATGCTGGTGCTCCTGATCATCTTCATGATCGTGACGCCGCTGGTGGCCGCCGGCTTCCAGGCCACGCTGCCTATTGCGGCGAACACGTTCGACAGCAAGGAAGAGGAGGACGAGATCATCCTCGGCATGGACGTCACGGGGAACTACTTCCTCGACGGCCTGCCGGTTGGAAAGGACCAGATCGAGGCCCGGCTTCAGGCGCTCTACGCCGACCGCGAGAAGGACAAGCTGATCTACTTCAAGGCGCATTCAGGCCTGAAGTACGCACAGGTCCAGGAGGCGGTCGAAATGGCCCGCCGGTCCGGCGCCCGAGTGCTGGTCGCGATCATGGACAAGAAGGGCGGCCCGATGGGCGGAGAGGAGAAGTAACATGGCCATGGCATCCGGCGGCGAATCGGGCGAGGTCAATTCGGATATCAACGTCACCCCGATGATCGACGTCCTCCTCGTGCTCCTGATCATCTTCATGATCGTGCAGCTCGTGGTACGCCCGGTGGTGGAAATCCAGATTCCGCCTGTGGAGACCGCCCAGCAAGCGTCGGAACAGAGCACCCAGATCGTCCTCGAGCTGCGCGACGACGGGTCGTATATCATCAATGGTACACCGCATCCCAAGGCGAACCTGGATCAGGTGATCCACACGATTTACGACATCCGGCCGGCGAAGCTGATCTTCGTCAAGCCGGGTCCCAACCGCCTCTATGGCGACATCATCGAGGCGATCGATATCGTCAAGGGCGCAGGCGTTGAAGTGGTGGGTCTCACGCCGATCGAGGCGAACTGAGTCCCGTTCGATGAACACCGATGCAGTACCTGACGCGGATGTCCCCTCAAGGGGCGTCCGCGTTCGGGCATCGTTACCGACGCGACGTGAACGGTCTTCCATGTCGCTGGTGCTGTCGGTGCTGCTCCACGGATCGATCATCCTGCTCGTCGTGCTGGGCACCGCCACGATCGACGAGCCGCGCGCTGGTGCGCTGAGCGAGGCGATCCTGGCACGTGCCGGCGGCGGTGGCGGCGGCCAGGGTGGTGGCACCTACATCGCGGTCACGCCGCCGCGCACCACCACGCCGACGCCGGTTCCAGTTGAACCGACCGTCGTGCCCCCGGTAGTGCCTCCGCCGATTGCGCCAACGGTGGTCCCAGCGACCGTGCCACCACCAACAGCCGCCGCCGACACTGGTCGCCCATCGGTGGCTACTGCGGGTAGCGGCACCGGTGGCGGGACTGGCGGGGGGCAGGGCACCGGTCAGGGAACCGGTACCGGGAGCGGCACCGGTGCGGGGAGCGGAGGCGGCACCGGAGGAGGTGCCGCCTTGGGCTCACGCGGTACCGATCCGGTCTCGCGCCAGTTGATGCTTCCGCCGCTCGATTCACCCAAGTCGTTGCGCGGACGCACTGTCGCCGTCACGTTCGTCGTGTCGGTTGAGGGAAGGGTCCTCGACATCGCCGTCGTCCCGCCAATTGCAGACCGCAGTTTCTCCAGGAAGTTCGATGAAGTGATGCGATCGTACCGGTTCTATCCGGCGCGAAATCCCTCGGGCGCCGCCGTGCCCGGTACGACCACCGTGGATGTCACCTTCTAAGGAGCACCATGACCGGACTCTTCAGCCGCAAGCCGATAGCCGAGGAGAGCAGCCGTGGCCTCGTGCGTTCGCTGGGCGCCGGCGACTTGATCATGCTCGCGATCGGCGCCGTGATCGGCGCCGGCATCTTCGCCTCGCTGGGCACCGCCGCCGCCGGCGAGACCGGACCGGGTGGCGAGGTGATCCGTGCCGGCGCGGGCCCTGCCCTCGTCCTGTCGTTCATCCTGCTCGGTGTCGTCTGCGGCCTCGCCGCACTCTGCTACGCCGAGCTCGCGTCGATGATCCCGCAGGCGGGTTCGGCGTATGCCTACACGTACGCGACGCTGGGTGAACTGATGGCGTGGGTGATCGGCTGGGCGCTCGTGCTGGAGTACGCGATCGGCAACGTGGCCGTGGCGGTGGCGTGGAGCGGCTACTTCACGTCGTTGCTATCGGGTTGGGGCATCTTTTTGCCTGGCTGGCTGACCCACGGATACTTCCAGGTGACGCTCGCCAGCGACCCCGCGATCCGTGCACTCGCCGAGACCGCCCCACAATTCGCAGGCTTTCCGATCTTGCTCAACCTCCCGGCATTTGCCATCACGACGGCAGTGACCGTCGTGCTGCTGATGGGCGTGAAGGAGAGTATCCGCGCCAACGCCGTCATGGTGATCATCAAGCTTCTCGTCCTCGCGTTCTTCGTGGTCGTGGGCGCGGGGCACATCAACCCCGAGAACTACAAGCCGTTCGCGCCAAACGGATTCCGTGGCATCCACCAGGGTGCCGCAATCGTATTCTTCGCGTACATCGGCTTCGACGCCATCAGCACCGCCGCCGAGGAGACCAAGAATCCACAGCGCAACCTTCCACTCGGCATCCTCGGCGGACTCGGCGTCTGTACGCTTATCTACGTGATCGTCGGGATCGTCGCGACCGGCCTCGTGCCCTACCAGCAACTCGCCGGCGCCGATCCGCTCGCCCGTGCGCTCGAGATCGCCGGACTGCCGACCGCAAGCTGGATCGTCGCCGCTGGCGCCGTGGTGTCGATGACCGCGGTGCTGCTCGTGTTCCAGTACGGACAGACCCGCATCTTCTTCGGGATGGGTCGCGACGGACTGCTGCCGCGGTGGTCCACCAAGGTCCACCCGCGCACCCGCATCCCCCACATCAGCACGATCCTGATCGGCGTGGTCGTGGGGATCGGCGCCTTGATCGCCGAAGAGAACAGCATCTACGACCTGGTCAACATCGGGACGCTCGCCGCGTTCTTCCTCGTCTGCATCGGCGTTCTGGTGCTGCGGGTCCGCGAGCCCGCCCTGAAGCGGCCGTTCCGCGTCCCGATGATCTGGCTCGTGGCACCACTCGGCGCGCTCGCCTGCCTGTTCGTCATCAAGGGGCTGCCGTCGCGCGCCTACCAGATGTTCGGCTGGTGGATGGCGGCGGGGCTGATCTTCTACGTCATGTACGGCTACCGCAACTCGGTGCTGCGGACAGGGAAGCAGGTGCCGGTGGATGAGTGGGACTGAAAGGGTTGAAGGGTTGAAGGGTTGTGGGTGACGCGGGATGCCCCCACAGGTGCCGCATTCCATGCGGCACCCGTGTTCACGCGGAACGTGAAATGCGACAGGCTCACGGGCTCTGGACTCAGCGCGCCAACACAATCGCTCCGCGGCACGGATCCACGGCTTTCCGCACCACCGTGACGCTCTGACCTTCGAGGACCTCGGCGAGGCGATCCCGCAGCGGCCGCCCTGGCGCCAGAAGGCCGCCTGAGAGCGCAACCGGCATCGGTCCCGCGCCGGCTGCCGTCGCGAGGGCGGCGAGCGCGTCCACGGCCGCGCGGCGCAGCTCGCCCGCAACGGGATCCCCTTCATCAGCGCATGCGATCACTGCCGGCGCCAGCGCGGCGACATCGGCCGCGCTTGCCGTCGTCGACCAGCGTACCAGGGCCGCCACGCCGGGCACCTTTGCGGCGGCCGGGAGTCGTTCTGCAAGTCGCGTTGGCGGCCCAATGCTGTCGTGCATCAAGCCGACCGCTTCGAGCGCACGGGTGGCGAGCCAGTACCCCGATCCCTGGTCGCCCATCCGCCAGCCGAGCCCACCGACTCGTCGCATGGTACCGGCGTCGTCCTGCGAAATCGCGATGCTACCGGTGCCCGCGATCACCAGCACGCCAGCGCCGCCGCTAAATGCCGCGGCGCGCGCGAGCTCTGCGTCGCCCACCACGATCACGTTCCACGCCAGCCGGTGTCGCTCGATCGCGGCCCGGAGTTCCTCGCGCTCGGCGGAGCGTCCTGCTCCCGACGCGCCCACGACGAACGCATCGGCTCTCGGCCCATCCTCCCGCAGCAGCAGCGGCCGCGCCAGCTCGGCGAGCCGCTCCGCCAGCGCCTCGCCGCTGCCGGCTCGCATCGGGCCGCCGCGCCCCTCGGCGCGCGCGCGCTCCGCGTCGCCGCGGAAGAGTGCCACCCGGCTCGATGTGCCGCCGACATCGGCGCCGATGACGATCATTCGGTGGATGGCGCGCGAAACACGCGCGACGCAATGAGCGCGGTAATGAGCATGATGGACGTGCCGAGCGGCACGTACCACGGCCAGGCCAGCTCACCGAGCGGCGCGAGGGCCGGCACACCGGCCGCGGCGATTCGCTTCGCGAACACCGTGACCACCATGAACCCCATCGTGATGCATGCGGCCGCGATCACGTGGGCGCCGCGGATCCGCTCTCCCATCCCGGAGAGCAGGTAGGCGCCCAGCAGCACGCCGTAGGTCACCGACGCGATCGACAGGGCGAGTACCACTGCTGGGGTGTCACTGCCGGCGGTGAGGCGGTAGAAGCCGAGTGCCGCGAGCACCAGCAGCGTGCCCCACGCCAGCGACACCAGTCGCCCGACTTTGAGCAGCTTGGCAGGATCACGCTCGCCGGTCCACGTCGCGTAGATGTCGTGCGTCAGAGATGACGCGAGGGCGTTGATCGACGACGACATCGTGCTCATCGCGGCGGCGAGGATGCCGGCGATCACCAGTCCGGCGAGTCCCTGCGGGAGGTAGCCCAGCACGAACCGTCCGAAGATTTCGTTCGACGGTGTCGATGCCGGGGCGAGTTGCGCCGCCCAGATCGCCGTGCCCACCAGGAGGAAGAGCAGGAACTGCGCGATCACCAGTACGCCCGAGCCGATGAGGGCAACCCGCGCGTCGCGCAGCGAACGGGTGGCGAGGAGTCGCTGCACAATCAGGTGATCGGTACCGTGGGACGCTGCCGACAGCATCGCGCCACCGACGAGCCCGCCCACGAACGCGTACGGAACGGTCCATGAGAACCGCCAGTCGAAGATCCGCAGCTTGTCGGCGTCCTGAGCCATTGCGAGCATCGGACCGAACCCGCCGACCAGCCCTGCGGCGATCCAGAGCGCGGCGACGCCGCCAGCGATGTACACGGCGAGTTGCACCACGTCGGCCCAGATCACGGCCTTGATCCCGCCGAAGTACGTATAGAGGATGGTGAGCCCGCCCATCGCGACGATCGCCGCGGGGATGCTCCAGTTGGTGAGCAGGGCAAGAGGGATCGCGCCCGCAAAGATTCGCACCCCGTCCCCCAGGAACCGGGTGACCAGGAACACCAGCGAAAGTGTCCGACGGGTGTTGCCGCCGAACCGCGTCTCGAACCGTGCGTACGCCGTCTCCTGCTCGCCGCGGAAGTATCCCGGGAGGAGCCAGATGGCGACCGCGATCCGACCGATGAGGTAGCCGATCGGCAGGATGAGAAAGGTGAGGTCGCCGCGCGCGCCGATCGCGGGAGTGGAGATCACCGTGACCGCCGACGTTTCGGTGGCAACGATCGAGAGCATGATCGTCCACGCCGGGAGGTTTCGGGCGCCGAGGAAGTAGTCGCTGGTCGATTTCTGACCGCGGGACATCCAGAAGCCGATGCCGAGGGTGCCAATGAAGTAGGCGACGACGACAGCGAGGTCGATCGGGGTCACGGGCAGCTCGGGCGGCAGGAAGGGAACGGCGCAGGCCGGGTTTCACCGTGATGATAACCGGCAAACAAAAAACCGGCACCATTGATTGGTGCCGGTTCCCATCTGCTGTCCCGGTTCGCCGGGCCAGCCGCGTCAAGCGTTGAAGCTGCTCCCGCAACCACATCCGCCGGTTGCGTTCGGGTTGTTGAACGTGAAGCCGCTTCCCTGCATGGCCGTGACGTAGTCGATCGTGATCCCGTTGAGGTACTGGGCGGAGAACGCGTCAACGAACACCCTGACGCCGTTGACCGCTGACGACATGTCGTCCTCGACCGGGTTGTCCTCGATGTTCAGCGAGTACTTGAAGCCCGAGCATCCGCCCGGCAGCACCGACACCCGTAGTCCGGCTGTGTCAGCAGGAACGCCGTCGGCGCTCATGAATTTCTGCACCTCGGCGGCCGCCTGCTCGGTGATCGTCAGCACGAACCCCTCGGGCAACGCCTGAATCGTCTCGCTCATCTTCTGCTCCAGGAAGAACCTTCCGCAAAATCGCCCCACGCCTTGGCAGGGTCAATGATCAAAAACGTCGGCGTTGCAGCCTCAGTTCCCGCCGTGGGTCGCCCGGGGAGGGGCGTCGGGGAAGAGCGCCCGCATCACGGCGTCGGCCACCACCCCGCGGATCTGCCCGAACTGCGGGGTGTTGCGGGTGGGATGGACCCGATTGGTGAGCAGGACAATGACCACGTCGCGGGTCGGATCGACCCAGATACTGGTGCCCGTGAAGCCGGTGTGTCCGAAGCTCCGCGCCGACATGATCGTCCCCGAACTGCTGATCCCCGAGGGCGTGTCCCAGCCCAGCCCCCGCGACGACCCAGCCGGCCGGTCCTGCCGGACGGTCCAGGTGGCGAAGCCCTTGGGCGGCAACGGTGCGCCGCGCACCGACCGCCCCTGCGTACCCGCGAGTGCCCATTCGCTGAACCGCAGCACGTCCTCGGCATCGCTGAAAAGACCAGCGTGCCCCGACGCCCCGCCCAGCCGACTGGCGTTCTCGTCGTGCACCTCCCCGCGTAGCATGCGCCCGCGCCACGGATCCCGCTCGGTGGGTGCGATCACCCCGCGCCAACTGGCCGGCGGGAGGAAGCGAGTCCGACCCAGTCCAAGTGGACCGGCCACCCGCTCGGCGAAGAGCTTGTCGATCCGCTTGCCGTACAGCGACTCGATGATGGTGGCGAGGGTGATCGCGCCCAAGTCGGAATACACCATGCGCGCACCAGGGACGGTGTCGAGATCGCTGATCAGTGCAACGTGGATCGCACCGGTGCGCCCGCGTGCCTGCAGCCAGAGTGGTCGGTGCGCGGGCATGCCGCTGTCGTGCAGGAGAAGGTCGCGCACGGTCACACGATCCTTGGCGCCGAGGCCCGCCGCGAAGCGCGGCAGGTAGCGCACCACCGGCGCGTCGAGATCAAGCCGACCTTCGTCAACGGCCATCATCGCGAGCGTGGTGAGTGCCACGACCTTGGTGAGCGATGCCATGTCGTACACGGTCTGACCGTCGGGGCGGGTGGCGTCGTCCTCGCCCATCCGTCCCGTACCGTACACGTATCGCTCGCCCCGGATCGACACGGCGAGCACGGCGCCTGGGAACGCACCGGCCGCGACCGCCGAATCAAGCGCTCTCGCTGCGGGGGCGAGCCGTGCGGCGAGCGGCGCCGAGATCGTGATCGGCGTGGTTGACGGCGGGCCGGAGTGGCACGCGGTGGTGATACCGAGCACCGCCCACGTGGCCCGGGACGCGATGCGCATCACGGGCGCGACGTCGGCATCACTATGCCCGCCTGGATCGGCCACGACGGAGGGATCGGGATCGGTGCCTTGCCGGTGATCGCGTTGCGACCGGTGAGTGCTGCCCCGACTGCCGTCTCCACGACCGGCGTGTTCGACCAGCCGATGAGGTAGCTGCCAGCAGTCGGCACCTGGGAGATGATGTACGGCGATCCGAACGACACCAGCACGGTCGGGCGCCGACGGGAGAGCCGGGTGAGGAGATCGGCGGTGGACGTGGGCAGGCCGATCGTGCCCTGATACGAACCCCAGCGCACCGATGTCGCGAGCACCGTGTACTTCGCCGCCCCGATGATCGAGTCGATCCGGCGAAGGTCCCGCGCCGTCGGCTCCGCGGGCACGACCACCGGACTGACCGTGTGCCCGCCGCGGCGGAGTTCGGCTGCCAGGGTGGCGCCGAGCGTCGTGGAGCCGACCGTCACCAGCGCCACGCGCTGTGGGGCAGCGCGCAGAGCGGCCACGGTGCCGCCGGCGTCCTTCAGCAACACCAGGCTCCGTTCGGTGATGTCGCGTGCGATCGCCTTGTGTTCGGTATTGCCGACCACCGTCGTCACCCCGTCGAGGTCAACCTCTCGATCGGCAAAGAGCCCCATGCGTGCCTTGAGCTCAAGGAGCTTGCGCACCGACCGGTCGAGGCGGGCCATCGAGATTCGTCCGCTCTCAACGGCGCGGGTCATCGCCGTGATCGCGGCACCGGGGTCGGCGGGCATGAGCAGCAGGTCGCTGCCGGCCTCGAACGCGCGAATCACGGCCTCGTCGGCACTGACTTCCTTCGCGATCCCGCCCATGTCGAGCGCGTCGGTAGTGATCAATCCCTTGAAGTGCAGCGAGTCCCGAAGAATTCCGGTGAGAATCGCGGGCGAGAGGGTGCCAGGCAGCCGCGACCCATTGTCGAGGGCGGGGAGCGCGATGTGCGCTGACATCACCGCATCGACGCCCGCATCGATCGCTGCACGGAACGGAACCAGCTCAAGCGAGTCGAAGCGCGCCCACGGCGCGGTGATCACCGGCATCGACAGGTGGGAATCGGTCTCCGTGTCGCCGTGACCGGGGAAGTGCTTCGCGGTCGAGAGTATCCCGCCGTCGCGCATGCCGCGCACGGTTGCGGCCACCATCCGGGCCACGGCATTTTGATCGGCGCCGAACGATCGAGTGTTGATGATCGGATTGGCCGGGTTGCTGTTGACGTCGGCGACAGGCGCGAACGCCAGGTGGACACCAACGGCGCGCCCCTCGACGCCCGTGATCCGGCCGAGCTGGTAGGCATCGTCGGTGCGCCCGGTGGCGCCGATCCCCATCTGGGTCGGGAAGGCAGTGCCCGCCGCGATGCGCATCACGATCCCGCCCTCGAAATCTGCGGCGATCAGGAGTGGGAGTGGCGCGCGACGCTGCAATGCGTTCAACTTCGACGCCACGTCGAGCGGTGTCCCCGTCGAGATGATGATGCCACCGACCTGCAGCGAGTCGACCCAGCGTAGTGCCCGGCGCATCGATGGATCATCGGCCGAGACGTAATCGCCGAGGAGCCACGGCATCACGAGCTGCGCCACCTTCTGCCGCGTGCTCAGGCGGGCCAGCGTCGCCGAGACGCTATCCGTCGCGGGAACCACGGCCACGGGCGGCGGGTTGCGGGTAGGTTGCGGGCCAATGACTCGAGGTTCGGGTATGCGGGGTGAACAGGCCGCAGCACCAAGCATCAGCACGAGCACGGAGGTCGGATGAAGTTTCACGGGCAGGTCGCCAAATATTGGTTGTGTGGCAGCGCGACGCTCATCGTCGCGTGCACGGGCCGGTCGTCTCCGTCTCCGGCACCGGCGCCGGTCGCGCCGGCAAGGGCGCATGTTGCGGTTCGGCCGGGCATCGACGTGCTCCTCACCGATTCAATCGCGCTGATTCGGGGCCGCCGCGTCGGGTTCGTGGCCAACGTGAACGCCGTGGATCGCAATGGGCACAGCGCCATTGAACGCCTCCGCGAATCGGGGGTGGAGCTGGTTGCGCTCTTCGGGCCCGAACACGGACTCGAGGCCAACGCCGCGCCGGGTGAGAAGGTGGCGTCGTCGGTCTACCGCGACACGCGCATCCCAATCTACTCGCTCTACGGGTCGACTCGCGCGCCAACCACCGCGATGCTGCAGGGAATCGACGTGATGCTGGTCGATCTGCCCGATGTCGGTGCACGCTACTACACGTGGCTCGCAACGACGGTCGAGGTGATGCAGGCGGCTGGTGCGCACGGGATTCCGGTGATCGTGCTCGACCGTCCCAATCCGATCAACGGTGTGATGCAGGGAAATGTTCTCGACCCCGCGTTCTCGTCGTCAGTCGGGCGACTGGCGGTGCCGATGCGCCACGGACTCACGCTCGGTGAACACGCCCTGCTCGCGCGCGCCGATCTCAAGGTCGATGTCGCCCTGAAGGTGGTCCCTGCCGATGGTTGGACCCGTGACATGCCTTTCGCCGACACCAGGCTCCCGTTTCTCCCGCCCAGCCCGAACTTGCGCGATCTCGACGCGCTCTTCCACTATCCGGGAACCTGCCTCTTCGAGGGGACCGCGCTGTCAGTGGGCCGGGGCAGCGACGCACCGTTCCATCAGGTGGGCGCACCCTGGCTCGACACCACGGCGGTCCTTGCACGAATGCGTGGCGCATCGCTCCCCGGTGTCGCCTTCCGAGGCGTGCGATTCACTCCGGTCCAGCCGGGCGACGCCAAGTTTGCCGGAACGTCGCTCCTCGGCGTGCGACTCGATATCACCGACCGGACTCGGTACGATCCGGTCCGCACTGCCATCCATCTCCTCGCCGCGATCCAGGCGGTGCATCCGACGCTGGTTCGCATCGGCGGGTCGTTCGACCGCCTGGCTGGTGGAACTGCGCTTCGGATTGCACTGGTGCGCGGCGACGCGCCGGATGCGATCGTCGCGACCTGGGCGACAGATCTCGCCGCGTACCGCGGTCGTGTCACGCCCTTCCTCCTCTACCGTTGAGCACCACGTGAATCGTTTCCTGGCGGTCCTCCTCATCCCGTTGGCTGCAGGGTGCGCCGATCGCCCGGCGCCAGAGGGCGGGGCGCCGGGTGGCGTGCCGGGTGTCACGATGCGTCAGACAGAGGGCGGCGACCATCCCGAGGTGATTGTCAGCGGTGATCCAGCGCCGGGTGTGCTCGACTCGGTGGTGGTGATGCGCGGCCAGTTCCGGGGCGTGAGAAGCATCCTGCTCGACCCGGCGGGCGGGGTGTGGGTTCTCGATCGCGAGGCGAAACGTGTCGTGCATTTCAGCGATGATGGGACGGTTGGCGCATCGATCGGCTCGATCGGCAAGGGCGACGGTCAGTTCACCGATCCCTATTCACTGGCGTGGGGGGCCGGCGACCTGATGGTCTACGATCCGGGCAATTCCCGGGTCGGCCGTTTTCATCCCGGCGGGGCCTGGGTCGGGTCGTGGCCCGTCGTCCCGATCACGGGCGGCCCCAACGCCCGGTTTTTCGCCAGCGGCACGTCGGCGTCGGCGTGGCTCTTCCAGTTCTCCTTCCTGAGTAACGGCGAGGCAGCACCAGGATTCGCCCGCTTTCCGCTCACCCCCCGCGGCGATGTCCGCTGGGTACCGCCGACTCGTAGCGGGCCCCTCCCGAACATCGTGCTGTGTACGGCGGGCGACAGCCAGTCGAGTTTCTCGACGCCATACACCGCTGGCGAGTTGTGGCAGCCGTCGCCCGATGGGCAGCTGTATCACGTCGAGGGCGTGGACTATCTGGTGTCGACGGTCGACAGCGCCGGGACGGTGTTGCGGAGCTTCCGTCGGGACGTTGCCGGGGTCCCGATCACCGATGCCGAGTGGGCGGAGGGGCTCGCGCCGCTGGAGCGGTTCCGCACGGCACATCCAGGTAGCTGCAATGGGGCATTCACCCGGCCCGCCACCAAATCGGCGATCCGGGTGCTCACCCTCGACGATCGGAGTCGCCTCTGGGTGGAACGGATGACCGATTCCGGTCCGGTCTGGGAGGTATGGGAGGGCGACCGCCTGATCGGCGCGGTTCCCGGCATCGATCGCATTGCCGCCGTTCAGGTGGATATCCGGGGCGATCGATTTGCGGTTCTCGCCATGGGCGACAATGGCGCACCCGAGGTCCGGGTTTACCGCTACCACCTCACCGCTCCGATTGCTCCAAGTCCCGCCGGCCGTTAGGTTTTCGCCCTGTCCGCCACCCCCTCCGGGGGGGCGGTAAATGATCGACCTTGCGGTCGGGGGCGCGTGACAGAACTGGTACCGGACGTGGTGAAGCGGGCGTACATCAGTAGCACGGCCCCGTTTATTCGGGCCCTGCTGCGCAGCGGCGTCACCCCGAACACCCTCACCACCGTCGGCGCGTTGCTCATCCTGGCATCCTCCCTGGCTTTCGGTCTCGGCGCGATCCGGACCGGTGGGTTGCTGCTGCTGGTGAGCGGGATGATCGACACGTTCGACGGCCAGGTGGCCCGCGAGGGTGGCCTGACGTCGCGGTTCGGGGCCTTCTACGACTCCACGCTCGATCGGGTTGGCGATGGCGCATCGTTCATCGGGATCGCGGCGTACCTGATATACGCCCCCGATATCCAGTGGCGTGAGTTGTCGGTGATCGCCTGTATGGTCGGGATCCTCGCCGCCCTGCTGGTATCGTACATGCGCGCCCGGGCCGAGGGTCTGGGGCTCGATTGCAAGGTCGGCATCGTCCAGCGCGCCGAGCGCATCCTCGGTCTCGGCCTTCCTACGCTACTGCTCGGCGCCGGTCCGCGGGGCCTCGTCCTCACGGCTGTCGTCGTTATCCTGACAGGTTTGTCCATCATCACGGTCGCGCAGCGGTTCGCCCATGTCCACCGGGAAACTGCGAGCGCCGACGTCAACAAAGGATCATTGAGTGGCTGATAATGCGGCCCGGCCGATTGCGCCGGCAGACGGAAAACTCGGAGTGCTCTGCGTCGGGCTCGGTGCGGTGGCCTCGACCTTCATTGCCGGTGTCGAACTCGCCCGGCGTGGCCTCGCGCAGCCCTATGGATCGCTGAGCCAGCTCGCGACCATCCGACTCGGGAAGCGCACCGACGGGCGCACCCCGCTCATCCGCGACTTCGTGCCAATCACGCCACTCTCGGATATCGTCTTCGGTGCGTGGGACCCTGTGCCGGACAATGCGTACGAGTCGTGCCTCCACTGCGGCGTGTTCGACAAACATGAGCATGTCTATCCCATCAAGGACTTCCTCGAGTCGATCAAGCCGATGCCGGCGGTGTTCGACCAGCACTACGTGAAGCGACTGACCGGTACCAACGTCAAGCAGGGGAAGTCCAAGCGTGAGTTCGCCGAGGCGCTGCGCCAGGATATCCGTGACTTCAAGGCGAAGTCGGGTGCGGCGCGCTGCGTGATCGTCTGGTGTGCTTCGACCGAGATTTTCATCGTGCCGGGCCCGCAGCACCAGACCCTCGAGAGCTTCGAGGCGGCGATGGATGCCAACGACGTCACGATTGCCCCATCGATGTTGTATGCGTACGCCGCGATCATGGAGGGCGTGCCGTTCGCCAATGGTGCGCCGAACCTCTCGTGCGACATCCCGGCGCTCGAACAGCTTGCGCGGGATCGCAAGGTCGCGATCGGCGGCAAGGACTTCAAGACTGGCCAGACGATGCTGAAGACCGTGCTCGCCCCGATGTTCAAGGCGCGCATGCTCGGCGTCGCGGGCTGGTACAGCACCAACATCCTCGGCAATCGCGATGGCGAGGTGCTTGACGATCCCGAGTCGTTCAAGACGAAGGAAGAGTCGAAGCTTGGCGTTCTGGAATACATCCTGCAACCGCAGCTTTATCCCGACCTCTACGCCAAGATGTACCACAAGGTGCGGATCAACTATTACCCGCCGCGTGGGGACAACAAGGAGGGGTGGGACAACATCGACATCTTCGGCTGGGCCGGCTATCCGATGCAGATCAAGGTGGACTTCCTCTGCCGCGACTCGATCCTTGCGGCCCCGCTGGTGCTCGACCTGGCACTCTTCTTCGACCTGAGTCAGCGGGCTGGCCTTTCGGGGGTGCAGGAGTGGCTGTCGTTCTACTTCAAGAGCCCGCAGACCGTGCCCGGCCTCTACCCCGAGCATGACTTCTTCATCCAGCACACCAAGCTCAAGAACACGCTGCGATGGATGATGGGCGAGGACATGATCACGCACCTCGGACAGGATTACCTCCCTCCGGCGTGAAGTACTATCACCGCACCAGTGTCGCGCCCGACGCCGTGATCGCGCGGGCGACGGCACTGTTCGGGGCGCGCCTCGCGCCCACCGAGACCGGCCCGCGGGCGCTCGCGTTCCGTGGGACGCTCGGGTCGATCCGCGTCGACGTGGCCGCCGAGGGCGGTCACTACACTCTGGTCACGATCAACACCGACCAGCCTGCCGAAAGCGAACTCGACCGGCTTGGCAAGCACTTCCTCGGCGAAGTGCACAAGATGGCCAATCCGCAGCACGAGCTCCGCGGTACGTACTGACGCTTGCGCATTCGGGTGCGTCGGCTCGGGTCGAACCCGCGCCCAGCTGATGCGCCCACGCTTGACCCATCTCGCTGTCGGGTCGAAGTTTCCGCGCGCTCCTGACCCGTATGCGAGGCCCCCTACCGGCATGGCAACCCCCGACATCACCCCTGCGGCGTCCCACGGTCTCTCGCGCGAGCAATTACTCGCGCTCTATCGCTGGATGCGCCTCACCCGGACCCTCGAGGAGCGGCTGGTCGCGCTCTATCGCCAGACCAAGGTGGTCGGCGGCCTCTTCCGCTCGCTCGGCCAGGAGGGCTGCGCCGTCGGCTCGGCGTTCGCGCTCGAGCGTCGCGACGTGCTCTCGCCGCTCCTCCGCAACCTCGGGTCAATGCTGGTGAAGGGGGCGGAGCCGGTCGAGATCCTGCGGCAGTACATGGCGAAGGGCGATTCCCCCACGCGCGGTCGCGAGCTCAATATCCATTTCGGTGATGTCGAGGACCGCAACTTCGTCGGGCAGATCTCGCACCTTGGTGACATGGTGCCGGTCATGGCCGGTGTCACGCTCACCTTCAAGATGCGCGGCGAGGACCGAGTCGGCCTGGTGTATGTCGGCGATGGCGCCACCAGCACCGGCGCATTTCACGAAGGGATCAACTTCGCGGCGGTGCAGCGCTGCCCGCTGGTGGTGATCGTCGAGAACAACGGCTATGCGTATTCGACACCCACGTTCCGGCAGACTGCCGCACGACAGTTCATCGACAAGGCGATCGGGTACGGCATCCCCGGGGTGCGCGCCGACGGCAATGATGTGCTCGATGCCTATCGCGTCACCCGCGACGCAGTCGACAGCGCGCGCCAGGGCGGCGGCGTCACCCTGATCGAGATGCTCACCTACCGGCGTCGCGGGCATGCGGAGCACGACAACCAGAGCTATGTGCAGCCGGGCGAGATCGAGCACTGGGCTGCCACGAACGACCCGATCGACCGCTACGTCACCCGACTCACCGGCGAGCTGGGTTTCACCACCGCAGAGGTCGAGGCGGTTGACGAGGAAGTGCGCACGGTGGTGGACACCGCGACCGACGAGGCTGAGGCGTCGCCGCCGTGCGATGGCCCCGATGCGCTGCGCGGCGTGTATGTCGAGCCGGCGGCGATGCCGCGCCTCTGGTATCGCGAGGGCGTCGCGTCGGCGGTTGACGAGCACGAGCGTCCGGCGAGCTGGGGGACCCACGATGCCTGAGATCACTTTCCTCGAGGCGATTCGCGAGGGCATCACCGAAGAGATGGAGCGCGACGAGAACGTCTTCTGTCTCGGCGAGGACATCGGCGCATTCGGTGGCGCGTTCAAGGTCACGGAGGGATTGCACGCACGTTTCGGCGACTTGCGGGTGATCGACACGCCGATCGCCGAGGCCGGCATCGTCGGTGCGGCGGCCGGTGCGGCGCATTACGGAATGCGACCGGTGGTGGAGATGCAGTTCATCGACTTCGTCTCGTGCGCCTACGACATGCTCACCAACTATGTCGCGACCGCCCGCTACCGCGCATTCCTGCCGTGCCCGATCGTGGTGCGCGGTCCCTCAGGCGGATACGTCCGCGGCGGACCGTTCCACTCGCAGAATCCCGAGGCGGCGTTCCTGCACACCCCGGGGCTCAAGATCGCCTATCCGGCGACCGCCGAGGATGCGAAGGGAATGATCAAGGCCGCGATCCGCGACGAGGATCCGGTGCTCTTCTTCGAGCACAAGTACCTCTATCGCCGTATCAAGGGCACAATGCCGCCGGGCGACCACGTCGTGGAGCTGGGCGTGGCCCGTACTGCCCGGGAGGGGACGCATCTCTCGATCATCACCTACGCGGCGACGGTGTGGAAGTCACTGGAGGCGGCAGAAGTGCTGGCGAGCGACGGGATATCGGTGGAGGTCATCGACCTGCGTACTCTCCTCCCGCTCGACGATGCGGCTATCGTTGCTACAGTCAAGAAGACCAACCGGGTGCTGGTGGTCCACGAGGACACCGTCACCGGCGGGGTGGGGGGCGAGATCACAGCCCGGATCAACGAGCTCTGCTTCGAATGGCTCGACGCACCGGTGCGGCGAGTGGCCGCGCACGACGTGCCGCTGCCATACGCGCCACCGCTCGAGGATTTCGTGTTGCCGCAGACGTCTGACATCGTGCGCGCGTGCCGCTGGCTCGCCGCCTACTGAACAGGGATTCCACGGGGAGTTGGGGATGGCTCGCATTGACGTGATCATGCCGCAGATGGGCGAATCAATTACCGAGGGCACGATGTCGCGGTGGATCCGTCAGGTCGGCGATACGGTGAAGCGCGACGAGCCGATCTTCGAGATCTCGACCGACAAGGTCGATGCCGAAATCCCCGCGCCCAATGCGGGCGTGCTGATCGAGGTGCTGGTCACCGAAGGTCAGACCGTGGACGTGGGCACCATCGTGGCACGGATCGAGACCGATGCCAGTGCCGCCGCGTCGGCGCCTGCTGCTGCCGCCCCACCGGCTGCTCCTGCTGCTGCCCCGGCGCCGGCGGCCGCGCCAGTGCCGGCTGCTGCCGCAAAGCCCGCAGCGGCTCCACCGTCCGCCCCGGTGCAGGCGTCGGCTGCACCCTCAACGGCTGGCGCCGACGAATCGGCGGAGGAACGCCTCAAGCGGAAGTCGACGCCCCTGGTGCGCAAGATGGTCGAGGAACACGGACTCGACCTCGGCGTGATTCCCGGCAGCGGTTCCGCCGGCCGGGTGACCAAGCAGGATGTGCTCGATTTCATGGAGACCGGAACACCCGCCGTCAAGCTGGCTGCGAGCCAGGCCGACGGCTCACCGGTACCGGTGGCGGCCGCACCGCCGGCACCGACAGCACCGACAGCACCTCCAGCACCCGCCGCCGCGGCGCCGACTCCGTCGCTGCCGGCCGGCACACCGGTGATGGCGTGGGAGGGCGATCGGGTCGAGCCATGGAGTCGCATCCGCAAGCTCACCGCCGACCACATGGTGCTGTCGCGTCGCGTATCGGCGCATGTGAACTCATTGATCGAGGTCGACTTCACGCACGTGTCCAACGTGCGCCGCTCACTCAAG
Source organism: Gemmatimonadales bacterium (assembly GCA_046596135.1). Lineage (GTDB taxonomy): Bacteria > Gemmatimonadota > Gemmatimonadetes > Gemmatimonadales > GWC2-71-9 > Palsa-1233. The sequence continues at coordinate 3,459 of JBKJMX010000121.1, read as the reverse complement.
ACCAGCTTCGCCGAGCGGGGCGTCAGCCTCACCTTCCTCGCGTTCATCGTGAAGGCGATTGCCGACAACCTCCGCAAGCACCCGGTGATCAACGCCGCGGTGTCGGGTGACAACACCGTCTTCCGTCGCGACATCAATGTCGGCATCGCCGTGGCCCTCGACTGGGGGCTGATCGTCCCGGTGGTCCATCACGCCGACGAACTGTCGCTGCTCGGAATCGCGCGTGCGGTGCAGGACCTCGCGGATCGGGCCCGCAACCGGAAGCTCACGCCGGATGAAGTGCAGAAGGGGACGTTCACGATCACCAATCCGGGCGGCTTCGGCACGTTTGTCGGGACGCCCGTGATCAACCAGCCACAGGTCGCGATCCTCGCCATCGGCGCGATCGAGAAGCGCCCGGCGGTGATCACGCTGCCCGACGGCAGCGACGCGCTCGGCATCCGGACCAAGGGCATGATGGCGCTGGCATTCGATCATCGGATTGTCGACGGCGCCGATGCCGATCGCTTCCTCGCCGATGTGCGCCAGACGCTGCACGCCTTCCCCGAGCAGCAGGGCTGACGTGGCCCGGGTGCTGACGGCGGCGAGGGTCACGGTCGCCCCCGAGCACACCGATGCCTGGCTGGCCACCCTCGAGGTGCTGGCGGCGCGTCTCCGGGCGCGCGGCCAGCACCTCTGGGTTTTCCGCGCCGATGGGCAGGGCACCCAATGGCTGGAGTTCACCGAGGGGCCCGACCAGGCGACGCATCGGTCGGCCGGGCCCGCCGACGACGAGGAACGCGCCCTCGAGGCCTCGCTCCGGGAGCTGGCTGGGTATGATGCTGAGTCGGGCGCGACGCGGTGGCAGGAGGTTTCCTTGAACCGTCCGGGGAGGACTGATGGCGCGACAGATAATTGATGACGCCGGCCGGACTTGGGAGGCAGCCCCCAGCGGACGGGTGACGCAATACGATGTCGACGAACTCTCGATCGAGTTCCGGCTGGTTGGTGACGCCACCGATGAACGCCGCTTTGCCCGCTTCTCCCCTCGCGGTGCCAAGGTCGGCGAGATGGCGTTCGAGGAAACCAGCGACGCCGCGTTGCTCTCACTGCTGCGTGCGTCGCAGGTGGCGTGGACATCGCCCGACGGCGGCTACGCCCCATCGGCGTGAAATGATCGACCTTCACTGTCACTCGACGGCATCGGACGGGATGCTCGCGCCAGCCGACGTGGTCCGGCACGCCGCCGAGGCGGGCATCGCCACACTGGCGCTCACCGATCACGACACGACCGCAGGCGTGGCGGAGGCGATCGAGACCGGTCGCGAGGTGGGAGTCGACGTGATCGCGGCGTGCGAGTTCTCGGTGCAAGTGCGCTGGGGCGAGATGCACCTCCTCGGCTACTTCCTTCCGGTGGGGAATCCCCGCCTCGAGGATTTCCTGGTGCACGCGCGCGCGGGTCGTGATCGCCGCGCCAGAGCGATGGTTTCGCGCCTCAACGGTCTCGGGTTGCGCATCGACTTCGATGACATCCGCCGGATCGCCGATGGAGGCGCGGTCGGGCGCCCCCATGTGGCGCGCGCACTGCTCGCTGCCGGCCACGTCATGACGATTCAACAGGCGTTCGATCGATACATCGGCACCAGTCGGCCGGCATTCGTCGACAAGGAACTCCCGCCATTGCGTGACGTCGCCGATCTGGTGCACTCCGTGGGTGGCATCGTGTCGGCGGCGCACCTCAAGCGTCACGGCACCCGCACCGAGCTCGCCGAGCTCCGAGACCATGGTCTCGATGCGGTCGAGACCCGTCACCCGAGCCACGACGGCGAGACCCGCGCCACGATCACCGAGGCCGCCGAGGCGCTCGATCTGGGACGCACCGGCGGCTCCGACTGGCATGGCGACCTCGACACCATCGGGACGCACGCACGGCTTGGGTCGCAGGATGTTCCCGATGAATGGTTGCCGCCACTCGAGCAGCGTAGGCCAGCGGCCAGCGCAGGATGAGCATCGACCTCGCCGGACGGGTTGCGCTCGTGACGGGCGGTGCGCGCCGGCTGGGACGCGCCTTCGCGGTCGCACTGGCTGATCGCGGCATGCACGTGGCTGTGCACTTCGGCAGCTCATCGGCCGAGGCCGATGAACTCGTCGCGGAACTTGAGGCCGCGGGGCACCGAGCGGCCGCGTTCGGCGCTGACCTCACCGACTCCGAAGCCGCCTGCGCGCTGCCGGGGCGGGTGGTGGAACATTTCGGTCGCCTCGACGTCCTGGTCAACTCCGCCGCGGTGATGGAGCGCATCAGCGTTGCCGACACAACGGTGGAGCAGTGGGATGCGATCATGCACCTCAACCTGCGCGCGCCCTTTCTCCTCGCGCAGCAAGCGGCCCCGCACCTTGCGAAACACCGCGGCCGGATCATCAACATCGCGGATCTCGGTGGGCTGGAGCCCTGGCCGTCATACGCCGCGCATTCGATCAGCAAGGCCGGCGTCGTGATGCTGACCAAGGTGCTCGCCACCGCGTTGGCCCCCGACATTACCGTGAATGCGATCGCTCCGGGAACCGTGATGGTGCCGGACGATTACGACGACGCCCGCCGCACCTTCCTCACCGAAACCACCCCGCTGCAGCGGCTCGGCACGCCCGACGACGCAGTGCAGGCGCTGCTCTTCCTCGTCGAACACGGCGATTTCATCACCGGCGAGACGATCGTGGTCGATGGCGGCAGGATCCTGCGTCGATGATCGTCCTCGGCGCCGTCGTCATCATAGGCGGCGGGTGTTACGGCGCGTTCTACACGGCGCAACTTGAGCGCGCACGTCGTGGTGGCGCCGTCGATTACCAGCGGCTGCTGATCGTCGACCGCGACGAGCGGTGCCAGGTGGCGATGCAGGGCGCCGCTGCCGGACGGGAAGTCGTGGTGGCCGAATGGGAATCCTTCCTCGACGGGTGGCTCGACCCTGCCGTTCGCCGCCTGGCAGACCGACCCGACATGATCGTGCCCTCACCGCTGATGCCGCATCTCATGGCAAACTGGATCATGCGTCGTGCCCGTGATCGGTGGCCGGAACGCGATGTGAGCACGGTACCAGCTGTGGCTCCGCTTGGAACACCCTTCGACATACTCCACGGCGATGGCACCAGGTACGTGTCGTTCGCCGATTGGCTTTGCCCCACGCACTGCATCGAGCCCGGACTCTGCCCGGCTACTCGCGCGCCACGCACCTGGGAGATGGGCGAGGCGGTCGAAGCTTGGACCCGTGCGCGCGGCGCCGAGCGCCCAACCGCCGGCCCGGCATTGTTCACGTGCCGGCATGTGGCGCACGGCGTCGGGATGTATCCGGCTTCCAAGGCCTTCGAAGGGTTCGACGCGCTGGTGGCACAGGTCGAGGCCACGGGCGACGCCGATCTCGTGGTTGGTTCCGTCTCCGCCTGTCATGGCGCGATCGGGTTGATTCGCGTGACCGAGCAGCGTGTGGT
>JBKJMX010000125.1:0-4033 GCA_046596135.1 Gemmatimonadales bacterium | reverse complement strand
TCCGAGCTGCCCGAGCATGTCGCGCATCACGTGGTAGATGCTGGCCTGGATCTCCTGAATGCGCGGGATGTAGTCGGACTCCACCACCACGCAGTGGTCCGCCAGCCCACGGCGGCGGATCTCACCGCCATCGTACCCCAGGATCGCGACGACCAGTAGGGATCGGCGGCGCGCCTCCTCCAGGGCGGCGATCACGTTACGCGACCCCCCGCTCGTGGAGAAGGCGACCACGACGTCGCCGGGGTGCGCGTGGGCGATGAGCTGCCGGAGGAAGATGACGTCGGTACCAACATCATTGGCAATCGCGGTGATGTTGGCCGGTTCGCTTGACAGCGAGATGGCCGGGATGCGCCGGTAGGCACCCGGCGGCGCCACGCAGTCGAGGGCAAAGTCGTTGGCATCGGTCGCGGAACCGCCATTACCAAGCATCAGCAGTGTTCCGCCGGCCCCGATGCGCTCGGCCATTGCCTGAACTGCCACCGCAATCGTGTCAGTCGATCGCTCTGCCACCGACGTCCGCAGGGCGGCATCATCGGCAACCTTTGCGATGATCGAAGCTGCGACGTCTCGGGTCAGCGCTGTGCGGTCGCCCCCACTGCCCCCGAGGAATGGGTACAGGAATCCGGCACGGCCCGCGCCCTCTGCAATCGGAGTATGCTCGAAGAAGACATGGACGGTCTCCCACAGCACGTGATAGAGCACCTCGATCACTTCCTGGTGCACGAAGGGGTCGTCGCTGACGGCATTGACTGCGTAGCTCCCATCGCTGCCCGGCAGGGCAAAGGTCATCGCGCCTCGTCGGTGGGCGTTCGCCAGCGCCGCGGAGACCTCGACGTCGCCACCCGGTGGCCCGAATCCCATCACGATGTCGGTGTCGCCAACGAGGGCCTCCACTGCATCGCCGAACCCGGCCGAGATGTCGAGGGCCGGCAGCGCACGCTTGCCGACGATCACTGGATGCACGAACTCCACCGAGACGTGCTGCGCATCGGTGGCATACGCACCGCGTCCGAAAGCCAGCAGCCTACCACCACGCTGGAACCGACCGGACATCTCGTGAGAGGCCTCAGCGAGCCGCGGTGCCTCGCGCGCGAAGAACGCGGTCGCGACCTCGTTCCTTCGAAGCAGGGCTTCGCTCACCCGATGCGCCAGGTCGGTGGCCTCGGCGGCGGGCATCAGCAGATCCTCGGCAGCGGATCACCAACCAGCATGTCGATGATCCGGGTGCCACCATAACTGCTGAGTGACAGTACCGCCGCAGCAGGTTCATCGCCGACCTCGCCGATGAACCGGGCCTCCGCTCCGCCCGGCGCCGCCCGGACCACCGCAAGCGCGCGATCCGCTGCCTCAGGCGCGATCACGGCGATGAACTGTCCCTCGTTGGCGATATGCAGCGGGTCCAGGCCCAGCAGCTCGCAGGCACCCCGTACCGCGGGGCGGACTGGAAGTGATTCCTCGGTGATGGTGATACCGAGTCCGGTGTCGAGTGCCAGTTCGTTGAGTGCGGACGCCACGCCACCGCGGGTTGGGTCACGCATCCAATGCACCGCCGGGCCGACTGCTTCCAGGAGCGGTTGCACCATCGGCAATACCGAACGGGTGTCGGAGCGGAGGTCGGCTTCGAGGTCGAGTTCACCGCGCGCCAGCAGGATGGTGATGCCGTGGTCGCCGATTGGTCCGGAGAGCAGCACCCGGTCACCGGCCCGTACCTCTGTCGATCCCAAGCGGACATTGGGTAATTGGCGTCCCACACCGGCTGTGGAGATGTACATCTGATCAGCCTTGCCGTGGTCAACGACCTTGGTGTCGCCACCGATGATCTGCACACCCGCCTGCGCGGCCGCGCGGGCCATCGCGCGGAGCTCCGCCTCGAGCACCGCTGTGGGCAATCCGGCCTCGAGCACCAGCGTCACGGTGATCGCGATCGGAATGGCGCCTGACACAACGAGATCGTTGACCGTGCCGTTGATCGCGAGCTCGCCGATCGACCCGCCGTTGAAAGTGAGCGGCGTGACGACAAACCCGTCTGCGGTCATCACCAGCTCCGCGCCCTCGACCGGCAATGCGGCGGCGTCGGCAAGTCCGCGCGCGCGGCTGCCCAACAGAAGGGGCGCGATGAGCGAGTCGATCAGGCGGCGGCTGGCGATGCCACCGGCACCGTGCGCCATCTCGATTTGCGAGTCCCTGAACCGGACGGCCGGGCCGGGTGTGGCTCGATCGTCCGGAGCGGTCACACCAACGAAGCCTCACGAGCCGCCTGCTTGCGGTGCTCGTAATTGAAGTAAGCGGCGCATGACCCTTCTGACGAAACCATGAGGGCGCCGACAGGGTGCTCCGGTATGCACTCCCGGCCGAAGAGCTTGCACTGGCTCGGCTTGAGGACCCCCTTGAGCACTTCACCACACTGGGCCGCTTTCGGGTCGGTGACCCGCACGCCCGGCACCTTGAACCGTCGCTCGGTGTCCCAGGTGGCGTACTCCTCGCGAAGTCGCAGTGCCGATTGCGAGATGAAGCCGAGCCCACGCCATTCGAAGAATGGCCGCAGCTCGAACACCTCTGCGATCGCCCCGAGCGCGGCGCGGTTGCCCTCCCAGGGCACCACGCGAGCGTACTGGTTCTCCACCCGGGCAGTGCCCTCCTGCAACTGGCGCAGCAACATCACCAGCGACTGCAGCAGGTCGAGCGGCTCAAACCCGGACACCACGATTGGCAGCCCCTCACGGCTCGCGATCCACTCGTACGGTTCACAGCCGATCACCGTCGAGACGTGGCCCGGCCCGAGGAATCCGTCGAGCCGCATGTCGGGCGAGTCGAGAATCGCCTTGATCGGAGGGATGATGGTGACGTGGTTGCAGAACACCGAGAAGTTGGTGATGCCCTCGTCCCGCGCGCGCATGATGGTGAGTGCAGTTGACGGCGCGGTGGTCTCGAATCCGATGGCGAAGAACATCACGTGCCGATCGGGATTGTTGCGGGCCAGCTTGAGGGCGTCGAGGGGCGAATAGACGATCCGGACATCGAGGCCCCGGGCCTTGTGCTCGAGAGGGCTGCCGTGCGCACCCGGCACCCGCATCATGTCGCCGAATGCGGCGAAGATCACACCGGGTTGCCGTGCGACCTCGAGTCCGTCGTCGATGCGGCCCATCGGCAGCACGCACACCGGACATCCCGGACCGTGAATCAGCTCGACGTTGTCGGGAAGCAGGTCCTTCAACCCGAACCGGAAGATTGCGTGCGTATGCCCACCGCACACCTCCATGATCCGGTAGTGGCGCTTGGGGTCGGCGAGGCGCCGGATCTCGTCGCGCGCACGACCGATCGCCTCGGGGTCGCGGAACTCGTCAACGAATCGCAATCGGAACCCTCCGGTCAATTGTGTTGTGTTGGACGGGGCAGCCTAGCAGGGGATGGCGGGGAACCACACCACATCCGAGAGATACGGTCGCTTCATGGGAAACGCAACCGGTTGTCACGTGGATCTGCGCCACCTCGCGGACAAGTCGCTGAACGACCCCACTTCGCCATCGCCGACGGACGGTTTCACGCGGCACACGCGGACGTCGTACCACCGCCGCCATGAACGCCGCACCGCAGATCCACGACTATGTCGTTGCCCCGACCCATCGGAGCATTGCATCGATGCTGGCACGCCCCGGCCCCGCCACGGCCAGCCAGATCGTGATCACGAGGACGTAGACCTGGGGCAGAAAGAGTGCTGCACCAAGCCACTCCTTCGACGACCTCGCCTCGATGCCGGGCAGGTCAGTCGTAATCAGCGCCACCACCATCACGGCAGCAAGCAACAGCGCCACGACAGGTGTCAACAATCCCACCAGCAGCATCGCCCCGCCGACGAACTCGATCATCGACACAATGGTCGCGACGACGACTGGCGCCGGCAGGCCTGTCTTCGTGATCGTGTCGCGCATCTGCTTGCGTTTCGCGGGGATGAATAGCTTGCCATGACCACTCAGGATGAACAGCACGCCGACCGTGATGCGGCCGAGCAGCATTGGGATCCATTGCCAGTGGG
>JBKJMX010000179.1:0-15346 GCA_046596135.1 Gemmatimonadales bacterium | reverse complement strand
CTTCCGCCCCGTCACTGTCTTGGTCACGCGGTCAGTGGTGGAATTGACCTGCGGCGCGGAGTCGGGACGGGTTTGAGCCGGCGCCGGCTGACCGGCCGGTCCGCGCGCCATCTCGGCAAGCGCGCCCATGAGCGCCGTTCGTTCCGCCTCGGAAAGCTGCGAGGTCGAGACGCCGTAGGCCGCCAACACCGACTGGAGCCGCTCGTCGGTGTTTGTGCCGTAGCCGTAAACATCCCGGAATACATGCACCGAGCCGTCCTGCACCACGATGGTCTCGTATCGTAGCTCGATCGGAACAGGCGATACGAGCGGGACGTCACGGGTCTCCTTTGGCGTCTTCGCGAACTCCTGGATGCGTACACGCGTCAGCTCTGACCCGCCCATGCGCGCGAGTTCGGTGCTGAACTCGCGCATCTGCGCGTTGGTGAGTCCGACGCAACCGTGGGACGCGAATCCGCCAAGTTGCGCCTCGGATTTTCCGGCGTGGATCAGCGACGGCAGGCCGATGGGAATCTTCGCAATGCCGAGCGGGTTGAGGCTGCTGCCTGCCGGGACAGTCTTGCCGACCTTCGCCTTCCCCGATCCCTCGACCCACGGCTCGTCAGGCGGCGTCCAGGTGGGGTTGAAGAGGATACGCTCTGCGGTGCGCATTCCCGTGGGCAGCGGAAACTCCGGATAACCGATGCCGATCTTGTAGGTCCTCACCAACTTGCCGTTCTCGAAGAGGTCCATGCGATAGGCCGGTGCATTCACGACGATCCGGGTGTCGAGCGGAACGTTCCCGGGACGGAAACGGGTCGAGTCCGCCGACATCGCGGCCGTCGAGGTGTCGGAGCCGAGTGCCGCGGCATCACTCCAGTAGTACCGCACCAGCGCCATCAGGTCGGTGGCGCGCTGGTCGCCCAGGATCGCCGTGATGCGCGCGGCAGCAAGTTCGGTCGCGGCCCATGTGGTGCCGCTGTATACCGTGTCGGTGGTCTCGCGCAGCTTGGCAGTTTCCTCGCGCGCAACTTGCCGCAGCGAGTCGATCTCATTTGCCGTCAGCGACAGCCGGGTGCGGAGAAGCTCCGCGAAGGACGAATCGGACAGGAACGCATCCAGCACCGGAAGTGTCACCGGCACCTCGATGCGATGATACGACGCGTAAGTGGTGGGCATGGCGGGTGGCGGCGTGGTCACGACCACCGAATCATCCGCGGGGTTGCTCTGGGGGGGGCGCTCGCACGCGCTGATGGTGAGGGCAGCGCACGCGGCCACCAGGGCGAAACGGGTCTGACGCATGATTCCCATCAGTGCAATCTCCGTGAAATGCATGACATGTCAGCGTGCCGGGTTGGCCCGCTGGAGAAGCGGAAAGGGGTTGATTGATTCGCCGTCCCAGTAGCGCCGGGGATCGTCGATCGTCCAGATGGCGAAGTGCAGATGATAGTTGCCGGGTACCGCGTTGCCGGTATCGCCGACATATCCGATCAGCGTGCCGGGTCGCAGCACCGTTCCCTCGGTGACGTTGGCCGCGTACGCGTCGAGATGGGCGTAGTAGTACACCGTGCGCTCATCAGTCCCGAGTTGGTATACCGTGAGGCCGCCGCGCTCGCTGGTGAAGAGCCGGAGCACTCGACCGCCGGTCGCGGCCACCACGTTGGTGCCGCGCGCCGCGATGATGTCGATCGCGTTGTGCGACCTGCCGGCGGCGCGCGATTGCGTGTACGTGTCGGTGAGCGCTCCAGGCTCGATTCCCACAACCGGCATCACCAAGGTCCCCGGCGGGGCAGGACTCGGCGTGGGGAGCAGTGACGTCAAGCGCCGCGCCGGGATGTTCTTCGCAACCGTCCGGGACACGCTGCGGGCGAGGGCGAGCGCCGGCGGCCCCGCATCCTGCAGCGCCCTGGCCTCCTCGAGTGTGAGCCCTTCGCCGCTCAACAGCGTCGCGTGTGCACCTAGGGCGCGCAGCCGCGCGACCAGATCATCGCGCTCCGCCGTGAGCGCGGAATCCGTCGTCGCGACTGGCTGGCGCTCCACGATCCGCAGGAGGGAATCCGCGTCGGCGCGAATCTCGGCGACCGATGGTGGTGCTGCCCCGCTGTCGGCTCGGGCCGCGGTGCCGGTCCCTTCGTGCCACTGCATTGCTGTCGCCAGGCGCTCGTAGGCGACCTCGACCCCGGCCAGTTCCACGTCGGCCGGGGGCCCGGCAGACGCGGTGCAGCTGGCGAGGGCGATCAGGAGCAGAGTTCGGTGCATGCTCTGGAGACGTCTGGGGGCGGCTGGCTTGGACGGCAAGCGGGCCCGGCGCCTACCGGGAGCGCCCAACATTATCTTCGGGGGATGAGCCATCAATACATCTTCACGATGCGGGACCTCAGGAAAATCGTCCCGCCCAAGCGCGAGATCCTCAAGGGGATCTACCTCTCGTTCTATCCAGGCGCCAAGATCGGCGTGATCGGCTCCAATGGCAGCGGCAAATCCTCGCTGCTCAAGATCATGGCCGGTGTCGACGAGGAGTTTCTCGGCGAGGCCAAGCCGGCGGACGGGGTCCGGATTGGGTACCTGCCACAGGAGCCCGCGCTCGACGAGACGAAGGACGTGCGCGGCAACGTCGAGGAGGCACTCGCCGATGTGCGTGCGCTCCTGACGCGCTTCGAGGAAATCTCGATGAAATTCGCCGAGCCGATGAGCGACGACGAGATGACCGCGCTGCTCGACAAGCAGGCCGCGCTGCAAGACAAGATTGACGCGGCAAATGCGTGGGATCTCGATCGTACGCTCGACATCGCCATGGACGCGCTCCGACTTCCACCGGCCGACGCCGACGTCACGACGCTCTCCGGCGGTGAGAAGCGTCGCGTGGCGCTCTGCCGCCTGCTGCTCTCGAAGCCCGACATGTTGCTCCTCGACGAGCCGACCAACCACCTCGACGCCGAGTCGGTGGCGTGGCTGGAGCGCTACCTGCTCGATTTCCCGGGGACTGTTGTCGCGATCACGCATGATCGGTACTTCCTGGACAATGCGGCCGAGTGGATCCTGGAGCTGGAGCACGGCGCGGGCATTCCCTGGAAGGGGAACTACTCCTCCTGGCTCGAGCAGAAGGAACAGAAACTCGCTGTCGAGGAAAAGCAGGCCTCGGCGCGGAAGCGGAACCTGGAGCGCGAGCTCGAATGGGTGCGGATGTCGCCCAAGGCACGACAGGCGAAGAGCAAGGCGCGCCTGCAGGCGTATGACATGCTGGTGGAGCAGGAAGCCAAGGCCGATGCCACCGGGCACGAGATCCTCATTCCGCCCGCGCCGCGTCTCGGTGACGAAGTGGTCATCGCCAAGAAGCTCACCAAGGCATTCGGCGACAAGCTGTTGTTCGAGAACCTCGATTTCTCATTGCCGCGCAGCGGGATCGTCGGGATTATCGGCCCGAACGGCGCCGGCAAGACGACGCTCTTCCGGATGATCACCGGGCAGGAAACCGCCGACAGTGGCGAGCTGGTGATCGGCAAGACGGTCGAGACGGCGTACGTCGATCAGTCCCGCGCCGCGCTCGATCCCGACAACACCGTGTATCAGGAGATCGCTGGCGACTACGACGTGCTGCAGTTCGGTACGCGGAGCATCAACTCCCGCGCCTATTGCGGCTGGTTTGGCTTCCGCGGCGCCGATCAACAGAAGAAGGTCGGCAACATGTCGGGTGGCGAGCGGAATCGATTGCACCTGGCAAAGCTGTTGAAGAGTGGCGGCAACGTGCTGCTGCTGGATGAGCCGACCAACGACCTCGATGTCGACACCCTCCGTGCGTTGGAGGATGCACTGCTCACGTTCTCCGGCTGCGCGGTGGTGATCTCGCACGACCGGTGGTTTCTCGACCGTATCGCCACGCACATCCTGGCGTTCGAGGGCGATTCAGAGGTGGTCTGGTTCGAGGGGAACTATCAAGACTATTCGGCCGACTACAAGAAACGGAAAGGCGTGGCGGTCGATCAGCCGCACCGGATCAAGTACCGCAAGCTGACCCACTGAGGGGTGCCCATTAGGTTCCCCTCATGACCGCACAGCGCGCCAGGATCCCCGCCCTGCCCCCCCGCCTCGAGGGCCTTGCTGCCCTCGCCGTCAACCTGGCGTGGAGCTGGCATCGTCAGGCCCGCGCCCTGTTCCGCCGGATCGACGAAACCGCGTGGCGGGCGTCGCACCACAACCCGATCATCGTGCTTCAGGGCGCCGATCCCGAGCGCCTCGAGCTGCTCTCCCGCGACGCCGACTTCCTGAGCCACTACGACCAGGTGATGGAGTGGTTTGCGGTCGAGACGACGCAGGAGAGCGGCTGGTTCCGCGACCAGTATCCTGACATCTCGCCGTCGCAACCCGTCGCGTACTTCTGTGCCGAGTTCGGGCTGCATGCCTCGGTACCGATCTACTCGGGCGGCCTCGGCGTCCTTGCCGGTGACCACTGCAAGACCGCGTCGGACCTTGCCATTCCGTTCGTCGGAATCGGCCTCTTCTACAAAAAGGGATATTTCGACCAGCGGATCCGCCCCGATGGCTGGCAGGAAGACACCGACGACGAGGTCGATCCCGACACGACCCCGCTGGTGCCCGTCGAGGGTCCGGGCGGAATGCCGTGGTTGACCTCGATCGAAACGTTCGGTCGTACGATTCACGTCCGTGCATGGACGATGAAGGTCGGACGCGCACCGCTCTACCTCCTCGACACCGACCTCCCCGAGAATCACGTTGACGATCGTGATCTCACCTCGAAGCTCTATGCCGGCGGGATTCCGATGCGCCTCCGGCAGGAGTGGATTCTCGGCGTGGGCGGCGTGCGGGTGCTGCGAACCCTGGGCATTTCGCCGGGCGCGTGGCACGCCAACGAGGGGCATGCATCGTTCATGATGCTGGAGCGGGTTCGGGAGCAGATGATCCTGGGCGCCGCGTTCGGGGATGGCGTGCGCACCGTGCGTGCCAACACCCTCTTCACGACCCACACGCCGGTTCCCGCGGGTCATGATGCGTTTGACGTCGGCGACGTGGCCGAATGTGCCGGCGCCTCCTTCCTGACGGACTTCGGCGCCGCGGCGCCGCACATTCTCGGCTTGGGTGTGCATCCGGCGCGTGATCCCAACCAGTTCCAGATGACCGTGCTGGCCATGCGCCTCGCCGGGCACGTCAACGGCGTGGCAGCGCGACACGGCATTGTCTCGCGCGAGTTGTGGGGCGACCTCTGGAGCGAGCGGCCCGCCGAGAGCGTCCCGATCGGTGCGGTCACGAACGGTGTGCACCTCGCCACCTGGATGGCCAACCCCGTCATGCGACTCCTCGACAATCATCTTGGTGACGACTGGAGTCGACGGCTGGATGATCCGGAAACGTGGGATGCTGTGCTGGGGCTCGAGGGCGGGGAGCTGTGGCGCACGCATGAGGAACTGAAGGGCCTGCTCTTCCGCTTTATCCGGGAGGAGGCTCGCCATCGCTGGACGGCCACCTACACCGAGGCCGCACAGGTGGTGGCCGCCGGCACGCTCCTCGACCCGAACGCGTTCACAATTGGTTTCGCGCGCCGCTTCGCGACATACAAGCGGGCCAACCTGCTCTTCCGCGACACCGAACGACTCCGTGCGATGTTTACCGACGCGCGGCGACCGGTACAATTGATTGTCGCCGGCAAGGCACACCCGGAAGACAATCCAGGGAAGGAAGTGCTCCGTTCGCTCTACCACTTTGCCCGTGATCCGATGTTCGCGGGACGCGTCGCCTTCCTCGACAACTATGACATGCACGTTGGTCACTTGTTGACGCAGGGCGTCGACCTCTGGATGAACCTCCCGCGCGTGCCCCTCGAGGCATCGGGAACGAGCGGCATGAAGGCGGCGCTCAACGGAGTGCCGCAGGTCAGCACCCTCGACGGATGGTGGGAGGAGGGCTACACCGGCCGGAACGGGTGGGCGATCCCCAAGGCGCAGCCGCACGAGGACGCCGACGCGGTTGACGCCGAACGCCTCTTCGGACTCCTCGAGGAGGAGATCGTGCCGATGTACTACGCACGCGATGATCACGGTGTCCCGCGTGCGTGGGTGCAGCGCATGAAGGAGTCGATCCGCATCGCGGGTCGTCGCTTCACCACACGTCGGATGTTGCAGGACTACACTCGACAGTACTACGCGCCCATCCTCCGCAGCGATCCGTTCACCGATGACCCACCCCTCGGGTGACGCGTGAGTGATTCCGGCTCGCTGAGCCTGCCTCCGGTCGGCAATGCCTCGCCAATGGTGATTCACCTGAGCGCGGAGTATTACCCGTACGCGCGCACCGGTGGACTCGCCGAGGCAGCGTGGGGGATGCACCGCTTCCAGCACCGGCGAGGCCTGGCCACCACGGCGATCGTGCCGCTGTACCGGGTCGCTCGCCAGCACATCGGCAAGCTTGTGCCGCTCGGCGATCCGTACTCGCTGCACTTCGGGGGCCGCACCGAGACGTTTCAGGCGTGGCGCGACACCGAGCCGGCCTCGGAAACCCCGACGGTGTTCATCCAGCACGACGGCTTCTTCGATCGTGCGGGCATCTATGGCGAACGCGGCGCCGACTATCCCGACAACCATCGACGATTCAGCGGATTCGCAGCGGCCGCCATGGCGGCGTTGCCGCGCATCACCCAGGGCCCGATGCTACTGCATGCGCACGACTGGCACGCAGCACTCGCACCGGTGTATCTCCGGGAGTGGTGGGGCGACGACCCGTGGTACCGACAGATCCCGGTGGTGCTGTCGATACACAACGGCGGCTATCAGGGGCACTTCGGTGCCGAGATCATGCCCGATCTCGGCCTGCCATGGTCGCTGTTCACGCCCGACACGCTGGAATGGTATGGCAAGACGAACTTCCTGAAGGGCGGCCTCACCCACGCCGACATGGCGACCACGGTGAGCCCGACCCATTCGCGCGAACTGCGGACCCCCGACGGTGGATTCGGGCTCCAGGAAGTGTACCAGTGGATGGGGGATCGCTTCTCTGGTGTGCTCAACGGCATTGACCTCGATGCCTGGAACCCCCGCACCGATGCGTACACGGTGGCGCACTACTCGCGCGCCGAACTTGGCGGCAAGGCCGCGTGCAAGGCCGACATGCAGCGGCGGTTCGGGTTGCCCGAGGACCCCGAGGTCACGCTCATCGCATTGGCCGGCCGGATGGTGCAGCAGAAGGGGCTGGAGATCGTCGTGGACAACGAGGCACTCTTCCACTCGCGCGCGCAGTTCGTCTTCCTGGGCAGCGGTGAGCAACGGTTCGAGGATTCGATCAGTGCGTTGCGCAGTGCGTTGCCGACACGCGTCGCGATGGAAACGACGTTTAGTGACGAACTCGAGCACGTACTGATGGCGGGCGCCGACCTCTTCCTGATGCCGTCGCAGTACGAGCCGTGCGGCCTTACTCAGATGCGCGCCCAGCACTATGGCACGATCCCTGTCGCCCGACGCGTTGGTGGGTTGGCCGACACGATCGATGACGGCCACACCGGCTTTCTCTTCGATGCCTTCGATGAGCGTGGCGTGCTGGGCGGGGTGTGGCGCGCGGTGACAGAGCATCGCGGGCGCGGGGCGTGGATCGAGATGCAGCGGGCCGCGATGACCCGTGACTTCGGCTGGGACCGAGTCGCCGAGACGTACATGGCCATCTACGCAAAGGCGATCGCGATCGCCGGTGGGCGCCAATGAGCATGCGCTTCGTGCTGACGCTACACAGCCACTTGCCATGGGTGCTCCACCATGGACGCTGGCCGCACGGCAGCGACTGGCTTACCGAGGCGGCACTCGACACTTACCTGCCGTTGGTGCAGTCGCTCAACCGACTCGAGACGGCGCGCACCGCCGCGCCCGTCACGCTGGGCGTCACGCCCGTGCTCGCGGCGCAATTGTCGCATCCGTCGTTCCGAATCGAGCTCGACGCGTATTTCGCCCAGCGACTCGAGTCGATCGCTGCGTTGCCCGCGGAGCTCGCGGCGAGCGGCGAAGACGAACTCATCCCGCTCGCGGGCTTCTGGAAATCCCACATCGAGGGCCTCCAGCGCACCTGGCAGGAGATCGACGGCGACATCCTCGCCGTATTCCGCAGGCATGCCGAAGCTGGCCGGATCGAGCTGATTTCCTCGGCGGCCACGCATGGCTTCCTGCCACTTCTCGGCCGCGACGAGAGCATCCGGTTGCAGCTTCTCGTGGGTCGCGCCGAACATGCACGTCACTTTGGCGAAATGCCGAAGGGATGCTGGGTTCCGGAATGCGCCTACCGTCCTCGCGGGCCGTGGCAACCCTTGCCGGCGGCACGGTACGCAGCCGACCGGGCCAGTATCGACGAGCACCTCCAGTACGCAGGGTTCCAGTGGTTCTTCGTCGATGCGCATCTCGCCGAGGCGGGCGAGGCGTACGATCTGTACAGCGGGAAGAAGCGGCGAATCACGCGTGGTGCGAATGCCGGCTCACCCTATCGCGCCTACCAGGTCCGTGAGGCCGGTCGCGGTAGGCCTGTCCACGTTTTGATACGCGACCCTCGCACCACGGCACAGGTCTGGAGCCGTCACGGCGGATATCCCGGCGATGGTCGCTACCTGGAGTTCCACAAAATTCGCTATCCCGGCGGCCTCAAGCTCTGGTCGGTCACGGACACTGCGGCCGACCTGGGCGCCAAGGCGCCCTACCGCCCTGACGACGCGTCGCATGCAGTGGCTCAACACGCCAGCCATTTCCGGACGCTCCTCGATGCGGTGGCCCAAGGCGCCTCACGTCACGACCGCGTCATCGTGGCCCCGTTTGACACCGAGTTGTTCGGCCACTGGTGGTTCGAGGGTGTCGACTTTCTCGAACAGCTCTTTGCCGGCCTTGACGGCGACTCGGATGTCGAGCCGACCACCGCCGGTCGCCTCCTGAAGGAAGGGGCGCCCAACACCAGCATCACGCTCGGCGAGGGTTCGTGGGGCGCAAACGGCGATTTCTCGATGTGGCTCAACCAGGAAACGGCGTGGACGTGGGAACGGTTGTGGCCACTCGAAGATCGATTCTGGAATGCAGCACCAACTGCGGTCACACGGCCCGATCTCCTGGCGGTGCTCGAGCAGGCGGCACGCGAGCTGTTGCTGGCACAGTCGTCCGACTGGCAGTTCATCATCTCGACCGGTGCCGCGGGTGACTACGCCACTAAACGATTCGTGGAGCATTGCGAGGCACTGGAATCGTTGCTTCCGGCGCTCGAGGGAGCCCCGGTAGATCGCGAGGGCTTGGCTCGGCACGTGGCGCATCTGGAGTCGATGGACGGGTGTTTCACCGATCTCGTCGGCGCGGTCGCTGCGGCGTCGGACGTTCCCGGGCCGCCGGTCGAGTGACCCGCCACGCCGTCATCCACGGCCACTTCTACCAGCCTCCGCGCGAGGAGCCGTGGCTCGAGCTTGTGCCGCAGGAACCCTCCGCTGCACCCGCCCACGACTGGAACGAACGGATCACGGCGGAATGCTACGCGCCGCTCGTCGAGGCACCGGTGCTCGACGCGGCGGGGCGGATCACGGGTGTTCACAACGGGTATGCGAGTTGTTCCTTCGACGTCGGCCCGACACTCTTCCGTTGGCTGGATCGCCATGCACCGGCGGTCGCGGCGGCGATCGTGGCGGGTGATCGTGACAGCATGCGTCGGCTCGGTCACGGCAACGCCATCGCCGCGCCCTACCACCATGTGATCCTTCCGCTCGCTTCACGCCGCGACAAGATCACGGAGGTGCGCTGGGGGATCAGTGACTTCGAGCGCCGTTTCGGCCGTGCGCCCGTCGGTATCTGGCTGCCGGAGACGGCGGTCGATGAAGAAACGCTCGAAGTGGTGGCCGCAGAGGGAATCCAGTTCACGATTCTCGCGCCGCATCAGGTCAGTGATCCGTCTGCCGATGGTCGTCCGGTGTGGTGGCGCGGTGACGGCGGGAAACCGCTCGCCATTTTCACCTACGACGGCGCACTGTCGGCCGATATCGCCTTCACCGATCTCATGCAGGACACCGACAGGTGGGCGCAGCGGCTCGCGGGTGCCGACACGGCCGATGCTGGCGACCGGCTCGTCACGCTCGCCACCGATGGAGAGACATTCGGGCATCATCGCAAAGGCGGCGTCGCCGCGATCGGTGCGATCATCGATCGGCTCCGGGCACGGCCCGATGTGCAGCTCACAAACCTCGCCGCGATGCTCAAGCTGATGCCGCCGGTGCGGGAGGTCACGCTGCACGCCCCGACCTCGTGGAGCTGCTCGCACGGCATCGAGCGCTGGCGCATCGACTGCGGGTGCCGCATGGACCCGCACACCTCGCAGGAATGGCGGACACCGCTGCGGGCCGGCCTCGACATGGCCAAGGCGGGTATCCACGCCGTCGTGGAGCGGGAATGGCCAACCGACGCTGGGGATATCTGGGCTGCGCGCGAGGTGGCCGGCCCCGAGCTCGAGGGCGTCAAGGCATTTCCCGTCGCCGCGCGACGACTGCTGGAGGCGGAGCATCACGCGCTCGCGATGTTCACCTCGTGCGGCTGGTTCTTCGACGACATCGGCCGCATCGAGCCTAAGCTCATCCTGCGCCATGCTGCCCGGGCGCTTGAGTTCCTTCCGTCGGCTGATGCTGACGCAATCAGGACCGCGTTGCTCGATGCCCTTGGTCGAGCAGTCAGCAACGACCCCGCGAAGGGCAGCGGCACCGACATCTGGCACCGCGACGTCATGCGCGAGGCAGATGGTCCGGCACGTCTCGCCGCTGGTATCGCCGCGCTCCGGGAACTGGCACCCGACCTGCTCGACGACGTGGTCCTGCCCGCGCACGATTGGCGCCTCGACGGCGACGCCATCATCACCATTCACCGCCGCACCGGATACGCACAGTCATGGGCGACGTCTCCGGTGGTGCTGGGGGTGGTGGCGGACCGCGTGCATGTCCGGGGCAACGACGGTGGTGAAGAACGGATCATCGTGATGTCGCGATACCCTGCACCGATTCGCGCGATCCTCTCGGAAGCCGCCACGCCGATCGTGCTGGAAGCAACGTTGTCTCCCAACACCCGTAGCCGAATGGCAGACGGCATGATGGATATTTCGGCTGTCAGGCGGGCTGCGCTGCTGGGGGCGTGGGATCAGGTCGATCGTGATGGTATTGAGGTGGCCGATGTGCTGGTGCATGCCGCGCTCGACCTGCAGATGCTCGCCGGTGAACCAATCCCGCTTGACGCGCGAACCGACGCGCTGCACCGGCTCACCGGGCTGCCAACGGGGCATGCGCGCGACAGCATCGCCGATCGTTTCGGGGTGGTGTTGGGGTAGCCGGTTCGCCCAGCGCGGCCGCTAGAGCGAGCTCGCCCCGGCGCTCCAGCGTGACCGGCGCAGTTCCATCTCCAGCCCAAGACCCGCCACCGCAAGCGCTGCCGTGACTACCGGCACGAGGAACGCCGGGAAGCCGTGGTCGTGCACCGCATAGGTCAGCGAGAACAGCAAGAAGGCGACGTTCGCGCCGTGCATGGCATAGCGAGTGGGTGCTTGGCGGGGTGGTGACTGGAAAACGGCGAGGTTGAACAGCGAGAGGAAGATCAACTCGAAGGCGCTGCGCGCGAACCCGAGAGACGCGGCCGACACGCCCTCGTAGCGGAACGGGACCGTCGCCACGTGGATCAGGAAGAGCACCACGGAACAGGCGACGGCAGCACGGGTCAGGTAACGAAAGATCATCCAGGGCTCGTGGGCTTCGGGTCCATATCAATGTAGCCGGACGTTCACGGGGACCCGCAACAGGATCCGGTAGCTGAGTTCCCAGGGCGTCCCGAAGAAGGCGATGCTGTCCTCGTCGTCGATCCGGTGCCATCGCACCTCTGTATCGAACACCACGTTTCCCGGGATGATCGAACGGCGGATGGCGCCCACCTCAGTATAGGTCCGCTTCGACCGGTAAAACCCCGGGTTCTTCCCCGCCGAGCCGTAGTTCGGGTCGCCTGCGTCAGCCGCAAAGTCACGCCCGCGCCAGCGCAGCGCGAACACCTCCGCGAACCCCCAGGGTGTCACCGCAGCCCTGACCATTGTTCCCCGCCCCCGGCCGGGCCGGTCGGCCGGGTAATTCGGGTCGATGTGCCCGTCGCTCCAGAGGCGCCACGCCGAGATCGACGCCGCCCGGAGCTTGGGAAGGCTGTCGTGCAACACCACGCCAAGCGCCGTGACACGATTGTTGGACACCCCCACGCCCGCGTCGTAGAGCTGGCCACCGCGATGGAACCAGAGATGCTGGCCCTCTACCCGCAACCACCGCAGCGGCATCGCCGCCGCGACGATCCCGAGCTCGAACTGTTCCCGCTGCTCCGGCGTATTGAGTCGCTGCCAGTTGACCCACGACTCCGCGCGGAAGGTGCGACGGCGCTCGCGCCACTGCAGCCCGTACTCGACAGGTGCAGTGATCTCGCGCGTGCTCGCCATGATGGCATCGAGGAGCCCGTGACGCCGCTCCGTATCGAGCGTGCCGATCACGCCGAGCGAGTGTCGGGTGGCGTGCCGGAAGGCGATCACGGGCTTGAGCGAATCGGTGAACTGCTCCGAGCCAAAGCGGTGGTCGGCAAAGACGCCGACCCGCACCGAGTTCTGGCGGGACGGGTGCGCTTCGACCCACGCCGTAACCTGGCCGCCGAGCAGCGTCTCACCGGTGCGATACGGGGTGAAGAACTCGGTGTTGTCGCCGTAGAGGGTGGCGCGGGTCCGCAGGTCGATCCGCTGCGCGGACAGCGGAGCCGCGAGCATCACCGACAGAAACGCGATTCTCGTGCAGGCGCTCATCATGACCGGCGTGACGCTCAACCTGCTTCAGCCCGGAGTCGGGCGATACGATCCCTGACGTCGCGAACGCGCGGCTGCAACTTCGGGTCGGCGTACTTCCACAACTCGGTGAACCTGCCGTAGTAATCGACCGCCTTGGCACGCTCACCTTTCGCCTCGTACATCTCGCCGAGCCGCATCAGGGCGTCAGACCGGAAGACGCCGTCCCAGGTCGGGACGGCGTCGCGCAAGGCCAGGAACCGCTGGTACGATGCGATGGCCGAGTCGGCGTTCCCCAGTGCCTGATACGCTATGCCGCGGATCATGCTTGCAGGCCGTGGTTTAGTGGCGAAACGCTGTTCGGCGAGCGTGATGGAGGTGATCACGTCGGCCCACCGACCTTCGGCCCACGCGAGGCTTGCTGCGAAATCGGCGCGCTGCCCGACGGGGTCGGAGGATAGCGCCGCCTGATCCCGCTCCCAGCCGGCGATCGCCTCCCGCACCAGTCGTGGCTCCTGGAGGCGCGCGCCGAACATCTTCATCTGATCCCACGGGCGTTCGCTGGGCGGGATCTCACTCATCGGCACCCTCGCCTTCCCCCGCTCGAGTGCGGCGAGGGCGGCGCCCTTGGAGCCGTAGAGCATCTCATGGGAGACTGTATCGATTGCGAACTGCAGCAGGTTGCCGGGCGATGGCTGCACCCGGTAAAGCGCCTGGCTGCTCTTGCCCTGCCACTGCGCCGCGTCGGCGACACGCCCGAACATCTGGGACGTCGAGCTGAGCCCATTGCTCGATCGGATCGTCTGGCGCACCGTCTTCGCCGAGGCATTTACCGCCCGCGCGATCGAATCGGCGGCCGCGACGTCGCGCTTCCCCCACGCGGCATACCACTCCGCTTCCCATAAATCATTGCTGCCGCCGAACCTGGCCTTGAACTGCGCCACCGTCGAGTCGAGTGCGGCCGGCGAACGACCGTTGCGAATCTGTTCCTCCAGGAGATTGGTGAACGCACCCCCGAAGGTGTGCGGTAGCTTCGTCACCCGTCGATAGAGCAATTCCGCCTTCTCGGTTTCGTTGATCTCGCCGAGCACGACCGCAGCGTTGTTGAGCGCTGCGGTGCTCAGGCTGTCGAGCTTCGCGGCATCCTCAAAGGCGGCGAGCGCCTTGGTACGATCCGGCGTTGGGCCGCTCACAAAGTAGGCACCCTCGGTCAGCAGCCGTTCCATCTCGGTGAGCCGGTCGCGGTGGCGGTACGCGGTCGAGATTGCGCTGAGCATGCCGGGCCGGTCGCGCCCTTCGTTGTTGAGGAGCACCGCGAGCTTCCGCCACGCCATCGCGAACGCGGTGTCGAGTGCAACCGCTTCGCGGAGGAGTTCCATGCCACGTTCGTTTTCGCCCTCCTCATCCGCGAGGCGGGATCCCTCCACGTACTTGCGAAGGGCCGGAAGCGATGCCGTCGTGACCCGCTCCAGCTCGTTGCTGGCACGAACCGACTTGAGCGATTCGCCAGCCTTGGCACGCACGCTCTTCGAGAGGCGGCCGAGGGCGCTAAGGAGATCGCCATCACTGGCAGCTTCCTCGCGAAATGTCGCGAGGTCGGTGCCATCGAGCGCCGAGGCCAGCCGCGCGGTGATCACGTAGCTCTGGCCCAGCTGACTGATGGTTCCGTCGAGGACCGCCTTGGCACCCTCTCGGGTCGCGATCTCGCGGGCCAGTTCGTAAGGCACCGCCTCATCAGGCGCCCGCTTCATCAGCGTGAGCGCTTCGCGGATCGATGAGCGGGTCAGGACATTCAAGGTCTTGGACTGCGCGAGGTCGGTACGCAGCGCCTCCGAGACCGTCCGACCAAGGGTCGTGTCGCCGGGCGGCGATGCAAAGTCCGCGACCATGAGCATTTCACTTGCGCCAAATGCGCCCTTTCCCTGGAGTGACGCCATCGGTCCGACGCCCATCGCGCGCATCACCATGAACGCCACCACCAGTATCGCGAAGCCGCCGACCGCCACTGCCCCGCCGAGCCACGCGCGTCGCCACGACAGGTGCGGACTCGCCTTCATCGCCAGCGTTGCCATCGTGCCGTGCGGAGCCGGGGTGCGCGACGGCGTGGCGGTGTACGCCCTGTGGGCCATCCGCTGCACGTACGCGGTGAAGAGCAGCACGGGCAGCCCGGCAAGCATCACCCCCGCAGAACCGGCGAGCACCCAATCGGGCAGGCCGATCGCCTCGCGCGCAGCCCACGCCGTGAGGATCACTGCCGCCGTCGCGAACGCCCACATCGCGATCGCCCGTCCAATCCGAATCCGCCCCCCACGCAGGATCTCGGGCACCGCCTTCCCGCTGCCGCTCGACGTCACGGTTTCGAGCACCTGCACCAGTTCGCCCGCTCCCTGCGGACGAGCCTCGGGCTCCTTCTCGAGGCAGCGCATCACGATGGCCGCAAGGGCTGGCGGGCAATCGGGCCGGAAATCGAGCAGGTCGCGGGGTGTCTCGGTCATGTGCGCGGCGAGCAGCTTTGTTGGCGTGCTCGCGACGAAGGGCGGGCAACCCGCAAGCATCTCGTACGCCATCACGCCGAACG